>JANXVW010000102.1 GCA_025351455.1 Betaproteobacteria bacterium
GACCTCACCGAGGCGGAGATAAAACCAATGCTCATGCGGCTCATCGATTTCCTCAAGCACCAGCAGATCACCACGCTCTTCACGAGCCTCACCGCGGATGGTGGACCCACGCCCGAGGATTCGCAACTAGGCGTCTCCTCGCTCATGGACACGTGGCTGCTGTTGCGCAATGTGGAGTTCAATGGCGAGCGCAACCGGACCATATACGTCCTGAAATCTCGTGGCATGGCGCACTCGAACCAGGTGCGCGAGTTCGTCCTGAGCGACAGGGGCATCGACCTGGTGGATGTCTATCTCGGCGCCGACCACGTGCTCACCGGCATGGCGCGCCTCACGCAGGAAGGACACGAGCGCGCCGCCGCCGAACTGCGCCGGCAAGATCACGAACTCAAGCTGCGACAGCTCGCCAGCAAACGAAAAGCGATCGAGGCCCAGATCGCTGCGTTGCAAACCGAGGCAGACACGGAAGCGGCGGCGGTGAACTTCGCCATCGCTCAGGAAACGCTGCAGGAAAGAATCACACAGCAAAACACCGAAGTCATGGCGCAACTGCGCGGCGGGGTCAAAACGGCCAACGGGCGAACGAAAGGAAAGCGATGAGCACAGTCCTCTCCTTTGAGTTACGGCTCTACGTCGCCGGCCAGACGGCGAAATCGCTCGTGGCCATCGCTAATCTCAAGCGCATCTGCGAGACGCACCTCGCCGGGCAGTATCGCATCGAGGTTATCGACCTGAGCAAGAACCCGCAGCTCGCGGCGGGCGACCAGATCTTTGCCGTGCCGACGCTGGTGCGTCGCCTGCCGGAGCCTATCAAGAAAATCATCGGCGACCTGTCCAACGAAGAGCGTGTGCTCGTCGGCCTCGATGTGCAGCCGGCATTGTAGGGTCGTTTTATGAAGAAACAGTCCTCCGCCGCAGACACACTGGCCGCCTTTGAATCCGCCTGCGTGGACCACGACAATGACCGATACGTCCTGCGGCTCTACGTCGTCGGCACCACACCGCACTCCAAGCGCGCGATCGTGAATATCCGCAAGATTTGCGAGGAACATCTGCACGGACGCTACGAACTGGAAATTGTAGACATCTCCCGGTACCCGACGCTGGCTGAAGGCGAGCAGATCATCGCCGCACCGACGTTGATCAAGAAGCTGCCTTTGCCCTTGCGCCGCTTCATCGGCGACATGTCGCAAACCGAACGCATCCTGCTAGGGCTCGATCTGCGCAAGACGACGGGTCAGGCTGCCTTCAGAAAAATCCGCTGATCCGCCATGCACACCGAATCGCCCAACGAAGCGGCACTCCGCGCGGACAACGCCGAGTTGCGTGTCCGGCTGGAGGAGGCGGAGGAGACGCTGCGCGCCATCCGCAGCAGTGCGGTCGATGCATTTGTCGTCGAAACTTCTGACGGCCCGAAAGTTTTCATCCGGCAAGGCCTCGAAACCGAATCAAACCGCTTCCGGGGTGAAATCCTCGGACAGGTCAGCGACGCCGTCGTTGTCGTGGATGACGACCAGCGTGTGATTTACCTCAACGCCGCCGCCGAGCGGCAATACGGCGTCAGCGCCTCCGAAGGGCTTGGGCGCCGCCTCGCGGAGATCTACGAATACCGCTGGGTCCGCGCGCAAGACGAAGCCAGCGCGGCGAAGGCACTCAGCGAGACCGGCTACTGGCGCGGTGAAAACATGCACGTCAAGCGCAGCGGCGAGGCGATCCACGTAGAGTCCTCAGTAAGCCGTTTGCACGTGGGAGACGGCCTGCATTCCGGCGCGCTCGCCGTGATTCGCGACATCACCGAGCGCAAAAAAGTCGAGGATGCATTGCGCACAAGCGAAGAGCGTTTCCGCGCGTTCGTGACGGCCAGTTCGGACGCGGTTTATCGGATGAGCCCGGATTGGGGCGAAATTCGCCAACTCCAGGGGCGGGATTTCGTCGTCGACACGGACAAGCCCCGCGACACCTGGCTTCAGGAATATATCCACCCGGATGACCGAGCGCGCGTGCTGGCGGCAATCAAAGAGGCAATCCGGACCAAGAGCCATTTCGAGATGGAACATCGGGTTTGGCGCAGAGACGGCACCTTGGGCTGGACGTTCTCCCGTGCGATCCCGCTGCTCGATGACGATGGCAAAATCGTCGAATGGTTCGGAACCGCGAGCGATGTGACCGAGCGCAAGCGGACGGCGGAGGCGTTGCGCGAAGCCGGGGAGCGTTTCCGTTTCCTGGCCGAATCCATGCCACAAAAACTTTTCACCGCCAAACCGAATGGCGACATCGACTATTTCAACCAGCAATGGATGGAGTTCACCGGCGTTGCCTTTGAACAAATTCGCGATTGGGGCTGGACCCAATTCATACACCCTGATGACCGCGAAGAAACGGTGCGCCGCTGGAAGCAGTCCCTCGAGACCGGAGCATTTTTTCGTTTGGAACATCGTTGCCATCGCCAGGACGGCGCCTACCGCTGGCACCTGACCCGCGCCCATCCGATGCGTGACGTCGAACAAAAAATTACCATGTGGATAGGCTCGAACACCGACATTCAAGAGGTCAAGGAGGCCGACACCCGCAAGAACGAGTTTCTGGCGATGCTGGCGCACGAACTGCGAAATCCCCTCGCCCCGATCCGCTCCATGCTGGAGATCATGAAACGCGCAGACGACAACCCTCAAGTGATTGAGCCGGCCTTGGGCACCATAGAGCGACAAGTACGGCATATGACACGGCTCATCGATGACTTGCTCGACGTGAATCGCATCAGCCAGGGCAATCTGCGCCTTCGCCTGGAGGAAGTCGAACTCGCGTCTGTCATTCACCATGTAGTCGAGGCAATCCGCCCCGCATGCGAGTCGGCGCAGGTCGAGCTGACGGTGACGTTGCCATCGCAGCCTGTGTACCTGCACGCGGACCCGGTGCGACTGGCTCAAGTGTTCGGCAACCTCCTCCACAATGGCTGCAAATTCAGCAAGGCGAGAGGCAAAATCTCGCTCGCCGTCGAGCGGCAGCAGGGGGACGTGGTCGTTACCGTCAGGGATTCCGGCATCGGCATCCCGTCCGACGTGCTGCCGAAAATATTTGAGATGTTCACGCAGGGCGATCAGTCGCTGGAACGGTCCCAGGGTGGCCTCGGCATCGGCCTGACGCTGGTGCGACGGTTGGTCACGATGCACGGCGGTTCGGTGCAGGGAGTCAGCGACGGGACGGACCGGGGCAGCGAATTCATTGTGCGTCTGCCGACGCTGGACAAGAACCCGGAATCGCCATCGCCAGATCCGACTGTTGTCGAAGCCATGCCTATCACCGCCCGCCGGATTCTTGTGGTGGATGACAACCGCGATGCCGCGGAATCTATGTCGATTTTGCTGACGTTGTCCGGCAACGAGACGCAGGTTGCATTCGACGGCGAGGAAGCAGTGAAGGCGGCGGCGGCGTTCAGGCCTGATATCGTCCTGCTCGATATTGGTATGCCGAAGTTGAATGGCTACGACGCTGCCCGCCGTATACGGGAACAGCCGTGGAGCAAGGGCATGGTGCTGGTGGCCCTGACCGGTTGGGGACAGGAAGAGAACAGGAAAAAAACTGCAGATGCGGGTTTCGACGCCCACCTGGTCAAGCCCGTTGAGTACGCCACGCTTACGAAGCTGCTTGGCAGTTTTCCAGAGGCGGCTCGTTTGCATTGAACGGGTAGTAATGCTGCCTCGTACGATGACTCTTCACAGCCACGCGGCTGCGGCAAGCGTCTTTAAGGTACCGGTTTTATTGCATGGCACCAATTAAAGCCCCTGGTTGCGGTATTAATCGTCGGGGTTTCGTTTTTTAGTAGTGAAGCGCGAAGGCCGCAACCTTTCCATATGTTTGGTATCGCACATACGCGGCCGGCAACAGAAGAGTACGCTCTCATCGCCGCGCGCCGCGCATTCCCAGTGAACCACCTTGCTATTTTCCGGCATTTTCAATCTGCCCTTGTGGGGCCCGATTGTCGTTGCGCTCATTCTGACGCACGTGACCATCGCTGCCGTCACGATCTACCTGCACCGGTCGCAGTGTCACCGTGCCCTCGTTCTGCATCCCATTGCCAGCCATTTTTTCCGTTTCTGGCTCTGGCTTACGACCGGCATGATCACCCGGCAATGGATCGCCGTACACCGCAAGCATCACGCAAAATCCGAGACCATCGAAGATCCCCACAGCCCGCAGATACTGGGCATCCGGCGCGTCCTTTGGGGCGGAATGTTGCTGTACACGAAGGAGGCAAAAAACACCGCAACGCTAAACCGTTATGGCGGCGGCGCGCCTTCGGATTGGGTCGAGCGGCACCTCTATTCGGCGTTCCCGGGCCTCGGCATCGTCCTGTTGCCGATCATCAACATTGCGCTGTTCGGCCTGCTCCCGGGCATGCTGGTGTATGGAATTCAGATGGCCTGGATTCCATTTCTTGCAGCAGGGGTAATCAATGGCATGGGCCACTACTACGGCTATCGCTCCTATGCCTGCAACGACGCAAGCCGGAATATTGTCCCCTGGGGAATCCTGATCGGCGGCGAGGAACTGCATAACAACCATCATGCGTTCGTGACTTCGGCGAAGCTGTCGACGAAATGGTACGAATTCGATATCGGCTGGATGTACATTCGCGCGCTTGCGCTATGCGGTCTGGCGAAGGTGAGGAGGATCGCCCCCAGGCCGCGCTTTGTCCCGGGCAAATCCGTATGCGACTTCGATACCTTGCAGGCCATCATCACGCACCGTTACGAAGTCCTCATGAAATACAACCTCACGGTGAAATCGGCTTACGCCGAGGATTGCGGACAAACCAATGCCCCGCCCCGATACAAAGGCCGGGTTCGCGAAAGTGTCGATACGCTCGACGCCATGGAAAACGACCTGAGCGCGCTGTGGGAGTCCCGCGCAGCGACGCGCGAAGAGCTCCTGCAGCATCTGCGTAACTGGTGCCAGCGCGCCGAGACCAGCGCCATTGCGCCGCTGCAACGGTTTGCCCGCGAATTGCGCTGCTACGGCTGAACCTTAATCGCGGGAGACACGCCCCGCCAGAAGACGCCTCGGGCTGATTCGCGGCCGGCGATCAGGCGATGTTCCGCGCGCCCTCCCTCCCCCAACCCTGTGCCAATAAGGTGATACCATTTCGCGCGGGGAAAACCACAAAAAATAGACGTAAGAACGATGAGGAGAAGCTGGATGGAAGTCTCGATCAAGAAACTGGCGCTGGTCACGGGCTTGTCCCTGGGATTGCTGGCGCTGCCCGTCGCCCACGGCGAGGGGGACAATGACGGCATGACGGTGCTGATGAACGGCAACTTCGTCACCGCCGATCCGGAAAACATTAAATGGGTGCCCAACAAGTCGGTCCCGTACGGCATGCAAATGGTGCTGCTCTATGGCAATCCGTCGCAGCCGGGCCCCTATATCTTTCGCGCCAAGATGCCTTCCGGATACAAACTGCCGCCGCATAAACACCCGGACGAACGCACGGTCACCGTGCTCAAGGGCATCTACTGGGCCGGGGTGGGCGAACGCTATAACCCGATGGTCATGAAGGAATTCCAGGCCGGCGCGTACTATATTACCAAGGCTGGGGTACCGCAC
>JANXVW010000103.1 GCA_025351455.1 Betaproteobacteria bacterium
GGCGCGCTATCGGCGCCAGGGCGCGCCTTTTCGTCGCTCGATCGCATTCCTGGGAGTCGGCGGCAAATCAAGTAGAGAAGATCTACCGGAGGTTCCTTCCCGAAGGAGCAACCGTTCAACGAACGGGTCACGAATGACAAAGACGGCGCTGATCTTGGGGGTCTCAGGACAAGATGGGGGCTACTTGTCCCATTTGTTACTTGGGAAGGGCTATACGGTTGTTGGGACGTCGCGCGACGCGTTAATCGGATCGTTCAACAATTTGCGCCGGTTGGGAATCTTTGAGCGAGTGCAACTGGAGTCGGTTGCCCTCAACGATTTTCGAAGTGTCCTTCAGGTTTTGATAAAGGTAAAACCTGACGAAATATACAATCTGGCAGGTCAAAGTTCGGTCGGGCTTTCCTACCAGCAGCCCGTAGAGTCTCTCGAAAGTATAAGCATCGGGACCCTCAATTTGCTTGAGGCTATTCGATTTTCCGGTATGCGGGTTCGGTTCTATAACGCAGGTTCGAGCGAGTGCTTCGGAAATATTGAAACGGTGGCTGATGAGACGACGCCGTTCCGGCCACGCAGTCCGTATGCCGTGGCCAAAGCGTCTGCGTATTGGCAAGTGGCTACTTATCGCGAAGCCTACAATTTGTTTTGCTGCACCGGCATCCTGTTCAACCATGAATCTCCTCTTCGACCAGAGCGTTTCGTCACCCGTAAGATCGTGTCTTCAGCCTGCCGTATTGCGGGGGGCAGCAACGAAAAGTTGCGCCTTGGTAACTTGGTGGTCCAGCGTGACTGGGGCTGGGCTCCGGAGTATGTGGAGGCTATGTGGCTTATGCTGCAGCAGCAAACGCCAGACGACTACGTCATAGCGACCGGGGAGACAAACTCTCTAGAGGTGTTCGTTGAGACGGTTTTTCTTGAGGTTGGTCTTGATTGGAGGGAGTACGTAGTATCCGACCAAAGTTTTTTTCGGCCGAGTGATATCACATGGAGCCAGGGCAATCCGGAGCGAGCCCGCCATCATCTGGGTTGGAAAGCGAGGTTGCGGATGCGCGACGTCATTCATGAGATGGTGCGGTCGGAAAAAGAATCGCTTCTAAGTTCGGGTGCTGCCAATACATAAATTCTAAAATCCGCTGGAAATTGACCAAAGTAAGGACTGAGAATCCTTTTTTTGGACTCAACGCATGGATAAGCGAGGCGCAGATCTGTATGTCAAAAGTAAGACGCGGTAAGTAAGAATAAACAAAAGCTGCAGTGATCGGGGCAATTCTGCGATCCGCATAAGACGTAATTTCCTTAGGTCGCGATCCGCACTCTCTCTCATCGCGATTGACGAAGCATCCCATTCAGTGATTAGATCTCATGCGCTTGCAATACTGGATACATTCGAGGTTGGGGAAAACTAGTCGCCACTAGTCGGTTATGCCTTCGGGATCCAATTGGGTCTCAAAGGTGCAGGAAAAGTTAAAGTGAGGAAAAAAATGAGGCTCTCGGGACCTTTGCGTTCCGAGCGGGCTCCCGAAGTGCAGGGCACGCGGCGGCTGTTATGCCGGAAAAGGTGGAATCCGGGGTGCTAACAGCCATAGTCGGTTCTATTCTCTTGTCGCTCCTCGCGGGAACGATGTTGATCCGTTTCTCGGGAATACACTTAAGATTTTCCGCGGACAGTGTTGGTGGGGGACCGCAAAAATTTCATGATGAACCTACACCCAGAATCGGTGGCGTGGCAATTCTGGCCGGACTGATTTTGGGGTTGGTCTTGCTCGACAGCTACGGGTACCTAGAGGGACACCAGGCGCTCTATTTGGTGTTGTGTGTATTGCCCGTATTCGCGATCGGGCTCGCCGAGGACCTCACAAAACGAATTAGCCCGCGAGCCCGATTGATTGGAAGCTTCGTTGCGGCGGCGCTTGCGTTCTGGCTGCTCGATGCCAGCCTCAATCGGCTTGATATCCCTGGTATCGACTTGCTGTTGCGCTATTCCCCCGTCGTATTTCTGGTCTCGCTCATTTGCATGGGGGGCGTGGCTCATGCAGTGAACATTATCGACGGCTACAACGGCTTGGCAGCCGGAGTGGGAATCATGATTCTGGCGGGCCTCGGTCTGGTTGGTTACCAGGCTCACGATATGTTTATTGCCAGTATCTGTGCCGTATCCGTTGGCGCCTTGATCGGGTTTTTAATAATCAACTTCCCCTCCGGCTCGCTGTTCGCGGGCGACAGCGGCGCGTACTTGATCGGATTTGTGATTGCCCTCGTATCGGTACTGTTAGTCGGGAGAAATCCCGGAGTATCGCCCTGGTGTCCAATGTTGATGGCTGTTTATCCCGTATGGGAAACCTTGTTCTCCATCTATCGAAAAAAATACTTGCGCGGTCGCTCTCCGAATATGCCGGACGGCCTGCATCTGCATATGCTGGTCTACAAGCGATTAGTCCGATTCCATATCGGCGAAGTGCTTCCGGCGCATAAAGTCAGCCGTAATTCGCGAACATCGCCGTACCTTTGGCTCCTCACCGCGTTATCGGTCGTGCCGGCTTGTCTGTTGTGGAATAGCACTGCACTGCTAATGGCGTTTAGTTTTGTTTTTGTAATGAGCTACTGCAAATTGTATTGGTCTATCGTTAAATTCCGCTCGCCCAAGTGGTTACACGGGCGCATCACGGTGGCCGTTTCAGACACGGCGGAAAGCAAGGCCTGATGCAAGAATTGGGAAAGGATATAGCGAGCTTTCCCATCTGGATATGCGGCAAGCTAATTGATGCGAAATAAGTAAATCAGAGGCGATCTGGGCGTAATACATCAAGTGGCTGATTCAAGTATTACCTGAACTGGTCAAAAGATCCTATTTGTCGTTATAAAGATTACAGGTCCACATTCAACTTTGGCAAAATTTCTGCCTTCGAGGAAATGTGTCGATTAAAACTCCCACGCCACTTCCACCCGATCCGGGCGCACAGATATCTTCGCATCACCCTTCTCCCGTTCCCGGTTTAACGTCCACATCAACGAACCCACGCCGTAGCCGATAAATGAGCCTGCGACGGTGTCGGACAACCAGTGGCGGCGTTGCGCGACGCGACCGATGTTAGCCAGCGCGGCAACGCCATATAGCCACGGCGCGTCATACTCCTTCGCGTACGGCGTGACCGTAGCCCAGGCCACCGTCGTCAAGTCCGAAGGAAAGGATGAATTGCCTGACTCGTGCCGTTGAGAAAAGTCTCTTTTCCCGCGCTCCAGTTCCGGGCGCGCGCGCCCGACCCCGTATTTCCCGCCCAGTGCGATGCCTAAGCCCAGGGTAGCCGCCTGCAGCGAACTCACTGCCGTTTGCGACAATCGCGGGTCGTCACGATCGAGCGCTGCCAACCCGGTTGCGCCCAGCACGCCCAAGGTTGCGTACTTGCCTAAGCGGGCGGCGCCGCGATTGACGGGGTCGCCCTGGTGTTTAGCCGCCCAATGATCGACCTTATCGTCGACCGCATAGGACAAGCCAACGGCGCCGACGCCGGCGATCGTGCCCAGCAGCACCTGGTCTGAAATGAGCGTGGGCCCGATGTTGCCGAGGTAATACTGGAAGGCATCCCAGTTAGCACTGCTCTGCAATGCGTTCGGTGGATCAGGCCGGTAGGGGTCGTCGTTCTGGTCACCGAAGTTAACCAGGCCATCCTGATTCCTCTTGTTGGCAAGGGGGTGCTCGACCAGGTCGTAAAGGTCGCCGGGCGAGTCCACCATCTGACCCACGTCGCGCGTCCAGGGCGACAAAGAAAAGGCGCTGGTCACTTGGGTGTCGCGTGCGAGCATTGCGGTCAGCGGGATGGAGCCATAGACGCCCTTGTCGTGGTACGGCTTGGCCGGCGTGCCCGGGCTGGTGATGTCCGGACGATCGGTCACCGTATACCAAGCCCCGAGCTCGAAGCCGGATGCAAAGCGCCTTTTCAATTCGACGCGCACCCCATTGTCGCGCGCGAGGAAACGGCCCACCCGCGCCGTGGCGGTCATTCCGTAATACGGCAAGCGGTAATGAAAGGCGGCCAGCGCCGTGACGGTCTGATAATTCCGAAAACCGAGGTAATCGGTGAAATCGCGCTGGCGCAGCCAGTCGGCCGTGAAATCGGCCGCCCAGGCCCCGGTCTGCGGTACGTACAACACTTGCCCGCCCGCGCCGCCAAACATCTCTTCGTAGAGGCCCGCGGAGGCGCGAACATAGATGCGTTCATCCGGGTGGACATACTGGTTAAGCATCACCTTGGTCAACTTAGCGCGGTTGTGCTTGTAGTACTCGGCGATATCCGAGCGCACATGCGGCAACGCGCTGTTGGACGCCTGCGTGACGCCACTGATATCCTCAAACAGCGTCAACCGCGCCGACGAATTCAAGAATAGGCCTTTCGCAATGTTGTAGTCGTAGTCTGCCTGCAGGAACGTGTCGTAGCGAAACGCGCCACTTGGATCGTTCAGATAGAGGGCTACTTTGGGACTGATTTTGAAACGGGATAACGAGCTCGATTCGGTGCGGAAACTGTAGAGGTCGCCTTCGGTGCGGTCGAAAAAGGTGGACTGGCGTTCCGTGTCCAGGGCGACGAGCACATCGTCCCTCTCGGCAGCGATGTTCTCGCTGCCGGGGTGCGCAAAGGTGATGTTCACGTAATCGGCAAGTTCCGGGCGGCCGATCTGGCCGTTAAAGTAGCGCTGCAGCCGATGCACATCGACAAATTCGTACGTGGCGAAGGCCAGGTCGTTGATGGTGTAAGTGATGCGGATTTCACGCGTTTCAATCGGGGCCAGGGCGATAATGGTCCGCGCCGATCGCCCCACCGCACGGCTCATCTCGGAGATGCGCACGTTGGTCAGCACGACGTCGAGTCGGTCGGCTTCGCTGCCTACCCGCACGTTCTTGAAGTCCTGCCGCATGAGCGCCTGGATCATGCGCTGGCGATGCTCCGGATCGCTGTTCCACTGCGCCAGGCGGGGGCGGGGCGCGACATAGACGTAAGGTTGCGGCTCGTCGATGTGCGGCACAAATTCGCGTTGCTGCAGGGGAATCGCGATATAGGCGTTAACGCCAGCTTCATCGTGGCCGTAACTCGCCTGCAGA
>JANXVW010000340.1 GCA_025351455.1 Betaproteobacteria bacterium
CGCCAGTTCGACTCCGGCCAGCGGCACCATACAAGAGCACTTGCAAACCGGACTGCGTCCGGAATCGCAAGTGCTCTTTGCTTTTTGCCTGAATTGGATCGAACGTGAAAAAACAGGTGTTGATTCTGCTGTTGGTCTTGCCCAGCCTTGCAGTTGCCGAGGATGATGGTAAGAATTGCTGGGGATGATGGAAAAACCGGCAGGCAGGGAAATCGCACTCGCTCAAATCGACGATGTCAGGGCGAGGTGGGACGGCAGCGTATTCTGTATCGCCAGGGGCAACCCGCATGCGCCGGACAATGCGCAGAACGCAGCATTTACCGCTGTCAGGTCCTATCTCGAAACCCATCCGGAAGAACGTTACAGACCGCGCCGCTACCTGATCATCCAGGGATTGCGTGGCGCGTATCCCTGCACACCACAGTAGGCGCCGCGCTCCTTAGCGGTACACCATCACCGGAATCTTGGTATGGGTGAGTACGCGGGACGTCTCACTTCCCAGCAACATGGCGGTCAGTCCGCGACGGCCATGCGACGCCATGAAGATCAGATCGCACTGCTTCGTGGCGGCGGCCTCGATGATGCCTTCCCACGGATGGTCGTTCGTCAGCAGCACGGATTCGCAGGGAACGCCCGCTTCGCGCGCCTGGTTTTCGAGGACCTCGATGAGGCGCTTGCCGCGCATTTTCGCGTCGCGCTCGAATTGCTCGGCGAGAATGTCGCTCGGGCCAGCTTCCGTGTAGATCAGGTAGGACGTGGCCGGGATCGCATGAAAGGCCACGATGCTGGCGCCCGCGAAGCGGGCGAATTCAATGCCTTTTTGCGCTGCGGAATCGCATAACGCCGAGCCGTCTGTCGGCAGCAGGATTTTCTTATACATCTCGTCCTCCTTTACGCGGGATACGTTTCATATTTATAGACCGTTCCGGCGCCTTGTGGATAATTATTACGCCGGCAAGACTTGATCGTAAACGGCCATGGCCGATAACAGGGACAACAATGAAAATAACCGATTTCAGGGTTCACGTACTGAAAAGCCCGCTGGCCGAACCCTTCGCGTTTTCGCAGGGCTGGGTGAAACAACGCTCGGCCACCTTGCTGGAAATCATCACGGATGAAGGCATTACCGGCTGGGGCGAGGCCTTTGCGCAGGGACTCGAGCCGCCGGAGATCGCGGCCGCGGTGATCGACAAGGCGCTCAAGCCTTTGCTGATGGGCGCCGATCCGCTTGATATCGAAGTCCACTGGCATCGCATGTACCACATGACGCGCGATTATGGCCGCAAAGGCTCCGTGATTTCCGGCATCAGCGCCGTGGATATCGCGCTATGGGACATAGCGGGCAAATTCCACGAGTTGCCCATCTACAAGCTGCTGGGCGGGGCTTTTCGCACGCGCGTGCGACCGTACGCGACCGGCTTCTATCGCATCAAGGGCCAAGGCGAAGCCCGGCGGCTGGGTGAAGAGGCCTTGCGCCACTTCGATGCGGGTTTCTCGTCGATGAAAGTGAAGCTGGGCTATGGCGTCGATGACGACATCGCCTGCATGGAGGAAATCGGCCGTGCGATCCAGGGCAAGCCGATCACATTAATGGTCGACACCAACCATGCCTATGGGCGCGCTGAGGCCCTGACGCTCGGCCGCGCGCTTGAGGAATTCAACCTGCGCTGGTACGAAGAGCCGGTCGTGCCCGAGGATGTGCAGGGCTACGTCGAAATGCGGCAGAAGCTGACGATGCCGATCGCTGGCGGAGAGAACGAACATACGCTCTACGGATTCCGCGAATTCCTCGGCGCGAGCGCAGTCGACGTTGCCCAGCCCGACCTCGGTTCCTGCGGCGGACTCACCGCGGGTCGCCACATCGTCGCGCTGGCGCAGTCGCATGGCGTGCAGGTCAACCCGCATGTGTGGGGTTCGGCGATCGCGCAAGCGGCATCACTGCAATTCATCGCCGCGGTGCCGGTTGCGCATCATTCATTGTTCGCACAGCAACCCATCCTCGAGTACGACCGCTCCTCGCATCCTTTCCGCGAGCACCTGATCAAGAAACCGATCGAGCAGGTCGGCGGCTGGGTCGAGATCCCGTCGGGCCCGGGGCTGGGCGTGGAAGTGGACAGGGCGATAGTGGAGAAATTCCGCGTCTGAAAGGGGGCGGAATATATAATCGGCGCAGCTGCGTGATTGGCGACCTGGTAACTGGTAAACCCTGAAACGAGATTCCTGGAACCTTCCACCAATCACCATGAGTGGCGAACGCTCGTTCGAACGAATCACCAGGACCGATCTGAAAAAGGTCGCGCGCATCGCACGTTCGGAGCGGGAGGAATTTTTCGAACGCCATCCGGAATGGGCGATGCTCTATCGCAAGCGCCTGGTTGGCGTCGTGCTGTGCAAGGATGCGGCACTGCATTTCGTCAACGGGTCGACCGGTGTGGATGGGTTCGATGTCTGGACTTTCTATGCGGAGCATCCGGAGGCGCCGTTTCCGTTCCAGCAACTCGTCAAGGCGGACCTGGGCAAATCGAAATTCGGCCGCGATGCCGCCAACCCCGATGCCTACCAGGGCAGGCGCGTCGAACTCAGGGGCCGCTCGCTCGACTGCAAGCCGGGGGACGATCCGATCGAAGTGCTGCAGCGTTATCTGCGAGCGGGCGAAACGCTGTCGGCCCGCGAACTGCGCGACAAGGCCGTGGTACTGATCGAGCCCGAGCAGTTTCTCGGCTACATAGTCTGGCCGTCGCTGGCCATGCCCAACGGCTGACTGCGCGCCGGAAATGACTCGGCCCCGGGCGCGGAGCGGTTTGCTCTGCGTGCGGGGCCGTAGTCTTTTTTATAAACCAGTTGGCGAAGCCGGCAGGTCGTGCCTCTGGGCTAACTGGTTACTCCTCCCCCGGCTGTTTTGGCCAGAAGCCTCTTTGCTTCGGAGCGGCGTCAGCCGATCCGGCAATTTTTTCTGATTCAGTGAAGCGACAACTTTCCTTGCGGTCGGACAAACCGCGGCCGGTATTTACATTGCCTTGTGGGTAAAGCACATGGCAGTCGCCGCGTATCGGTTGCAACAAGCCACGGCGATGCGCATTCGTTGGGAGCCCTATACCATCCAGGGCATCGTCGAATCTGCACTGGGCAGGTCAACACCGAACAAACCGCCCGAAATCCGCGCCACTGGCGGCTTTTACGGAAATCGTGCAGTGGGGCGCAGACTAACTGCCTGCGGGCAACAGAGTCAATCTTGCACTGCGTCAAGAAGGTTTGGCAGTTACACGAGGCGGCGTTTTGGGAGATCGGACCAATTTGCCTGGCCTTGAGGATTGTCCGATGACGACGCGGTCGATGTTACTGATATCGGATAACCTGATCGGTGCGGTCAAATGAAAAGCGGCGCACCGAAAGACGGTGCGCCGCTGTTTTGATTGCCTTTTCTTGCTAGTGATTACTCAGCAAGCGCTGCTTCCGGTGCTTAGCTGCGGCCGAATTCGACCACTTCCTTGCTGACCGTCACAGCGACCTTCGTATCGCTCTTGGGAGAATCCGATTCGACGACCTTGTTTGTGACCTGAACATTGGGTGCGCTCGCACGACCGTACACGCTGGCGACGTGGCCGGCTTGATAGGTGGTGACGCCCGTTTCGGCAAAGGCGCCCGTCGTTGCAATCGCGAAGCCTGCGGCGATGATGAGTTTGGTTGCATGCATGGTAATTCCTTTCAATATATGAATAACTGATTGTGTCCTGCGCGCGTCCCGCCATTCCAGGCGGGCTGGACGAAAACCCTTTCGTCCGTCGCATGAGTGTCATTAGACGCCATTGCGGCATCGCACAATAGACCAGAAGTGATTATATGACCTATGCCGAAATGGAATGCCAGCTTTGCGCCGAAGCTGGCTAGCAACACTGGGGAAGGCCCGGCGCAACAGCAGGCCAGTGAAGATTTCGACGGTATTGCGCCAGGTAAGCGGGTGCAGCGCGATTCAGCCACGTGGCCTTCGAGCGCAGTCCGAAGAGGCAACGCGGGTTGAAGGATAATGGACAAGACGCAAACGAGACGAGGTTACAGTGCAACGACCAGAGGCAGGGAATGTGAAATCAGGGATCAGCAAAAAGTGATGCCGCTGTTTCGACCGTCACGATCGTCACGCCGCACCCCTCGAGGGGGTATGAAAGTGAAGCACGTCGTCACATTCCTTCTCGTCATCCTTCCCCTTGCCCTCGGCGACGCCGCCGAAGAGCAGCGTCCCGGCGCGCATGAAACCGTGATCGCCGGTGATTATTTCGGCGCCAGCATGGACGCGTCGCCGGCTAATGCGGTGGATGGCGACGCCTTCATCGCCGGTGCGCAGGTGGATCTGAACAAACCCGTGAGCGGCGATGCGCTGCTCGCCGGCGGCGGCGTCGCCATTTCCGATCGAGTCGGCGGCGATCTCTATGCAACCGGCGGCAGTGTGATGATCGACGCGCCGGTAGCGGGCAACGCCCGCCTCGCCGGCGGACGCGTGGAGATCACCAGGCGCGGCCAGGTCACCGGCAAGACGACGCTGGTCGGCGGCCGCGTGACGATACGGGGCAAGGCTGGCCGCCAGCTCGTCGTGTTCGGCGAGCATGTCATGCTCGACGGTGAAGTCGCCGGCAACGCGACGATCGCGTCGCGCACGCTGTCCATCGGTCCGAATGCGCGCGTATCGGGCAAGTTGACTTATCGCGGCTCGCTGCCGGCGCAGGTCGATCCGGGCGCAGTCATCGATGGTGGCATCAATTACCTGAGTTTCGATTTCGAAGACGAAACCTACCAGCCCGTCGCCAGGGTGGTGGCATGGATCGGCGTCATCGCATTCACCGTCGGGCTGTTCCTCATAGGCATGCTCGCGGTCCTCCTCGCGCCGCAGTCGACCGCGCAGATGAGCCGGCTCGCGAGGGGGCGGCCGATTTCCTCGCTTGCGCTTGGACTGGTCACCATCGTCTGCGTGCCGATCGCGGTCATCCTGCTGATGCTCACCATCGTCGGCATTCCCTTCGCCTTCATGCTGCTGCTGGCCTGGCCGATGATCCTGATCTTTGGTTACCTGGCCGGCGTCATGGCTGTAAGCGATGCCGTTGCCGGGCCGAGCGCGGAGGCAAAAGGACGGCGCATTTTCCTGCTGGCAATGGGATTGGGCGTTATGCTGCTGTTCGTCCGCGTACCGTTTGCCGGCTGGCTGATTGGCATGCTGCTCTTGGTGATGGGGGTGGGCGCAATGGCGCTCAATGCCATGGGCGCAACCGTGCCGGTCAGGGTGAAAAAGGAAAAGAAGGAAAGAAGCGTCGGAGTCGTCCAGGAATCGGAACCGGCGACGCGCCGGGAACCGACATTTCGCATCGACTCGTAACTGAAAACAACAGAGGAACAATGACAAGAACTACAGGAATTGCGGCGTTGCTACTACCCGTTTTAATCGCCGCCTGTGCGGTGCCGAAGAAATCGGCCGAACCCCTGATCGAGAAAGACGTCAGCCGCACAATCATATTGGCCGACGGCACCACCTGCGTGGAACCCGCCGGGATTGCCGCGACGCGACTGGGGCCTGGTGCGGTCCGGCTGAAGGAGTTACTCGAATCCGATGCCAAAGCCGAAGACGTGCTGACCAAGGCGGGAGAACTCAAACTCACGCCCGAAGAAGCCGAGGCGGTGTACTTCGATGCCTGCCGCGCTTTTTATGGCGCCGAAATCAAGAAAGAGGTTTTCGAGAACGACAGGGCGATCTACATCGGATTGCGCCAGCAATTTGTCGCGCAAGGCGTGAAGGATTGGCAGGAGAAGAAGGAGGGTATCGCCGATGCGGGCAAGCTCTGTCTGGTCTCGCTACCCGATACCGATCCCGACCATCGCAGCTTTACGCGCGTGATCCCCATCGACGCCACCGTCAACGATTGCGCGCAACTTGCCGCAAAGAATGGCAGCGGCGAGATCCTGCTCGGCTGCACCAAGGGGCACTGGCAAAACACCTGGGCCAAGCGGCCGATCGCCGTAAATGCAAGGACGCGGAACCTGTCGGTGAAAGGTACGGCGTTGGCACCGGATCCGGATTGCGGTTGGAATTAGAAAGCCGTGACTGGGTGACCATCGTGACTGTCGTGACTATCGTGACTGTCGTGACTACGTGAATTCGAAATACTCGAAAATCCGCTTTGCGCTTGACTCTTTTACGACAGTCACGTAGTCACGACAGTCACGGTCGTCGCGGCCCTACTCATTTCTTCCTCTTGTAGTCCTTCGGCGGCGCAAACAGCGAGTCGTGCAGCGCTTCCATCTTGTGCGATTTGA
>JANXVW010000140.1 GCA_025351455.1 Betaproteobacteria bacterium
GGACATCCTGCGCAACTGGGTGGAAGCGGCCGGACTGAACAACACCGACAAGGAGAAGAGCAATGGTTGACGCGAAAGTTGTCTGCATGGAGACCACCAATGAAGCGCAGAGGGCGCCGGCATCGACGAATGCGCCCGCGGCCCATGCAAGGGCGATGGTCGGGCTGTCCGAGCTGGCGAATCTGCTCTGCGTTGCACTCGACATTCCCGCAGACATGACCGACGTCGAATTTTCCGTGCGCCGGCTTCAGCCTGGCGAGACGCTGTGCCGCGCCGGCGACGAATTCGAATTCCTGTATGTCGTGCGCTCCGGATACCTGAAAACGGTAAGCGTCGACGGTGCGGGCAACGAACAAGTCCTGGCGTTCCCAATGCGGGGGGATACGATCGGCGTCGATGGTTTCGACCGCGGTCACTACGCCGCGGACGCCATCGCGCTGGACTCCTGTCACATCATCATCGTGCCGTTTCGGCGCGTCGCCGGCCTCGCCGGCCACATCCCGGGCATCGAGCGCCTCATCTACTCCGTATTCAACCATGAGCTCGTTCACCGTCAAAACATGGTCCGGTTGCTGGGCATGCTCAATGCGCAAGCGCGCGTTGCCAATTTTCTGCTCGATCTGTCGGAACGCTTCGGGCAATTGGGTTGCTCCAGATCTTCCTTCATGCTGCGCATGACGCGCCAGGAACTGGGCAGCTATCTTGGCATCAAGCTCGAGACAGTAAGCCGGGCGCTCTCGGCATTCGCAGCATCGGGCTTGATGGACGTCAGCCGACGCGAGCTGGTGTTAAACGACGTGGAGGCGCTGCGGCGCAAGCTTGAATCGCCGGCGGCAAAGGATTGCGAGCGCCGCCCGCGCAGCGCCGGACGTGCAACGTCGTGTCCGCCGACCGTCCGGTTGGCGCCGAAGGCCAGGCCGCTGTCGCGCATGGCTGCATGACCCGGCATCGTCGCCGGAAAGCTATTTCCCGACCGTTTTGGGACCACCTGCCGATTCGATCGTAAGGGCGGCCAGGAAGGAGAAGTGCGACCTGATCGTCATGGCTTTGCGCGGTCGCTGCCGACTGGTGCACCTGGTGCTCGGCAGCGAGACCAACCACGTACTCACGCACTCGCACATTCCGGTTCGGGTGGTACGGAAGGCCCGAAGGGCCGTGGCGGATGAAGCCGCGACGCATGAAGCCGCGACGCATGAAGCCGTGACTATCGTGACTACGTGACTATCGGAAAGGCGAGGAAGAGCAGCGCGATGCCGCAGGAACGTAAATCATACGAATTCAGGGCGCCTCTTCCCGACGGCCACACCCCTACTGCCGCGAAGGCCTGCTTCCACTGCGGACTTCCGCTGGCCGGGAAGGCATGGACCGCGCTGGTCGACGGTGAACAGCGGGCGATGTGCTGCCCGGGCTGCAAGGCGGTGGCTGAGGCGATCGCGCTGGGTGGATTGTCCTCCTACTATGTTTCACGCACGAGCTACGCGCCGCAAGCGGCACCGGCCGCGCAACCCGGTCTTGAGATATACGACCAACCGCAAGTGCAGGCGGGTTTCGTGCGGTCCGTGGGAGGCAGTGAGCGCGAAACGACGCTGATTATCGGAGGCCTTACCTGCGCCGCCTGCGTATGGCTCAACGAGCGGCACCTGGCCAGCCTGGACGGCGTGCGCTTCGCCCAGATCAACTACGCCACGCGTCGCGCACATGTGCGCTGGGACGAGTCGCGCATCGCTTTATCCGTCATCCTCGCGCAGATCGAAGCAATCGGCTATCGCGCCTGGCCGGCGACCTCGGCGAACGCCGACCTGGCGCGCCTGCGCGAGACGCGCGCCGCGCTATGGCGGCTCTTCGTGGCCGGTTTCGGCATGATGCAGGTGATGATGTATGCCTTGCCCGCCTATCTTGTGGATGAAGGCGCCTTGGGTGACGACATCACGCTTTTGATGCGCACGGCGAGCCTGCTGCTGACCATGCCGGTGGTGTTATTTTCCGCCGCGCCCTTTTTTCGCGGCGCCTGGCGCGATCTGCGCCGGCGCAGGCCCGGTATGGACGTGCCGGTGGCGCTGGGGATCGGCGTGGGCTTCGGCGCCAGCCTTTACGCAACGTTTACCAGCGGCGCGGCGGTCTATTACGATTCCATCACCATGTTCGTCTTCTTCCTGTTGTGCGCGCGCTGGCTCGAAATGCGGGCGCGGCAGAAGGCGGGGGCGAGCCTGGAGTATCTCGACAAGGCGCTGCCGCTCGTGGCGCATCGCCTGCGCGGTCCGGCGCACGGCACGCAAACCGAAGACGTGCCGGCGATTACGCTGAAGACCGGCGACCTGGTGATGGTGCGCCCGGGTGAGAATTTTCCCGGCGACGGTTGCCTCGTCGAGGGGGAAACCGAATGCGACGAATCGTTGCTGACGGGAGAAAGCACGCCGCTGCGCAAGCGCGCCGGCGACCGCGTGAATGGCGGTTCGCTGAACCGGCTGTCTCCCGTACGCGTTCGCATCACGCACGTGGGCGAAGATACGTGCGTTTCGGGCGTGCGACGGCTGGCTGACCGTGCCAGCGCGCAGCGGCCGCGGATCGCTGAACTCGCCGAGCGGGTGGCGGGTCGCTTCGTCGTCTGCGTTCTGATCCTCGCCGCCGCATCCGCACTGTTCTGGCTTCATGTGGATGCGTCCCGCGCCCTTTGGGTAGCGGTGTCGGTTCTGGTGGTGAGTTGCCCGTGTGCGCTGTCGCTTGCCACGCCGACCGTCATGACCGTGGCGGTGGGGCGTCTGGCGCGCCGTGGCGTCGTTGTCGTGCAGGCCCATGCGCTCGAAGCGCTTTCCGGCGTGACGCACGTCGTATTCGACAAGACGGGAACCCTGACGCAAGGCCGCTTCACCGTCGCAGCGATCATGCCCCATGCCGGTGTCGAGGCGGGCAGGGCGCTCGCGCTGGCCGCCGCGCTGGAGCGCGATTCGGAGCATCCCATCGCTGCCGCCCTTGCCGGCGCCGCCGATGCCAGTACCGTCACGCCTGCTTGCATTCGCAACGTCCCCGGATCCGGCGTAGAGGCCGATATCGATGGTCGGCGCCATCGCCTGGGGACGCTGGCTTTCGTCGCCGGGATTGCCGGTGCGCTGTGTTCATCTGAACCGGAGCGCGACGGCGCAACGCGCATCTGGCTGGGCTGTGACGGGCAATGGCTTGCCAGCTTCGACCTCGTCGATGAATTGCGGCCCGAGGCGCAGGCCGTCATCTACCAGCTGCGCGCCGCCGGAAAGCGCGTCGTGATCTGGAGCGGCGATACGACCACGGCAGTGGACGCGGTGGCCCGGCGTCTGGGCGTCGATGCCTGCGAAGCCGGAATGCTGCCGCAGGATAAACAGGCCCGCATGCTGACGCTGCAACAGCAGGGCGCCGTCGTGGCGATGGTGGGTGATGGCGTGAATGACGCGCCGGTGCTGGCGCAGGCGCAGTTGTCGATCGCGATGGGCAGCGGCGCATTGTTGAGCCAGGCACACGGGGACATCGTCCTGTTGTCGGGTCGCCTTCAGGGGCTCGTCGAGGCAATCGAAATCGCCGATCAAACCCGTCTCATCATCCGGCAGAATCTGGCATGGGCGACCGCGTACAACGCAACAGCGTTGTCTTTTGCCGCCGCTGGCCTGGTTTCACCGTGGATGGCGGGCATCGGCATGGGGGCGAGCTCGCTGGTCGTGGTGCTCAACGCGCTTCGCGCCTGAATTTCCCGTGGACATCCTCTATCTTCTGATACCGCTTTCGGTCGTGCTGGTGTTTCTCATCGGCTGGGTGTTCTGGTGGTCGCTTGGCAGCGGACAATTCGATGATCTCGAGGGGCCGGCGCACCGGGTTTTGCAGGACGATGATTCGGTGCCGTGAATCGTGAATGCCGTGAATATCGTGAATGTCGTAAAGGCCGTAAATGCCGACACTGGCGTGATTGCATCGGAGCATTAAATCGACATTCACGGATTCACGACATTCACGGCTTCTTGACTCACGTCAACAGCGTGCCGGAAGACGCGGCGTAAGATTTTTTGCAATTCACATTTGACCCGGAAGGACGCGACCATGGAAGCTAGACCTTACAGATACCTGCTCGCCTTGGACGGTTCCGCGCATGCGAACCGCGCCGCAGAATACCTGGCGCGATACGCCTCCCGGCTGCGTCCCTGCGAAATCCATATCGCCAGCGTGCTGGCGCCGCACATCGCCGGCCTGCTCAAGGCCGATCAGCTCGAACTGCTGCTCGAGTTGGGAACCGAGACCGCCGCCGCGCGCCGCACCCTCGATGCGGCCGGCATTCCTTATCGCTTCCACAGCGAACTGGGCGATCCGGCACAGAAGATCGTCGAGCTGGCCCAATCCGAATCTTGCGACGAGATCGTTGTGGGCAGCCGTGGCATGAGTGCGCTGGACAGCCTCGCCCTGGGCTCGGTGGCATACAAGGTCGTGCACCTGTCACCGATCCCGGTGACCGTTGTTCCCAATCCGCTGGATACGTCCGAACTGACGGTGACCGAACCGGACCGGACCCACCGGATCCTGCTCGCCGTCGATGGCTCGGAAGCGTCGGAAAAGGCGGTCGAGTATGTATGCGCGTTGCGCGATGTGCGTACGCCATTCGATGTGCGGTTGCTCAATGTCCAGCTGCCCGTCGCATCGGGAAACGTACGCCGGCTTGTATCGCAGGCGATCATCGATGCTTATTTTCACGATGAGGGCATGCAGGCCCTCGATACCGCCAAGAAAGCCCTCCAGGCCGCGGGAATAGCCTTCAGGGACGAAATTCTCGTCAGTCATGCCGGAGAGGCCATCGTGCGAGAGGCGTTGCAACGGGGGTGCACGCGAATCGTCATGGGAACACGCGGTCGGGGCGCATTGGCGAATGTCGTGCTGGGTTCCACCGCGTTGCAGGTCGTGCATCGATCGGAACTTCCCGTCACGCTCGTCAAGTGAGCATCGCAACGGACTCCGTGCAGGCCGATGCAACGAGGCCGGGCGAATCCGGCTTGAACGACGCCGAGGCCGCCCGGCGTCTTGTCCTGCATGGGCCAAATGAATTGCCTTCGGCGAAACGCCGGGACGTGCTGCGCATTGCACTGGAAGTCGTGCGTGAACCGATGTTGCTGCTGCTCGTTGCCGGCGGCACGATCTACCTTGCCCTCGGCGATCTTCGCGAAGCGCTGATCCTGCTGGTGTCCGTGTTCGTCGTAATGGGTATTACCGCCTACCAGGAGCGCAAAACCGAGCGCGCGCTGGAGGCGTTGCGCGATCTGTCCAGTCCGCGCGCACTGGTACTGCGCGCAGGGGTGCAAAGGCGTATCGCCGGCCGCGAGGTCGTACCCGGCGATCTGGTGCTCCTGCACGAAGGCGACCGCGTGCCGGCGGACGGCGTATTGGTCGAATGCAACGAACTCAGCGCCGACGAGTCTCTTCTCACCGGTGAGTCCCTTCCCGTTTCAAAGCGACCGGCGACCTCGGAGGGTCTCGAGATGGCGAATCCGGGCGGTGACACGCAGCCGTTCGTGTTCTCCGGGACCTTGGTGGTGCAGGGATACGGCAGGGCGCGCATCATGGCGACCGGCGCGCGGACGCAGATTGGCCTTATTGGCAGGGCGCTCGAGGATCTGGAAGTTCAGGACACGCCGCTGCAGATCCAGACGGCGCGCATCGTGCGGATTTTTGCCGCCATCGGATTGCTTCTGTGTTTTGCCGTGGTCGTGCTCTACGGGACATTGCGCGGCGACTGGCTGGCGGGATTGCTGGCCGGCATTACGCTGGCGATGGCGGTGCTGCCGGAGGAGTTTCCGCTGGTCCTTACGGTTTTCCTCGCCCTCGGCGCCTGGCGCATTTCCCGCCACAAGGTTCTGACCCGGCGCATGCCGGCAATCGAGACGCTTGGCTCGGCGACCGTGTTGTGCGTGGACAAGACCGGCACGCTCACCGAAAACCGCATGGCGATCGCGGAACTCGCGATCGCGGGCCATCGTCATGATGCGGGGCGCGGCGCGTTGCCGGCGAACATGCGGCCGGTGGCGCGCTACGCCGCGCTGGCCTGCGAACTCGATGCGTTTGATCCGATGGAACGGGCAATCGTCGGGTATGCGCTCGAGCACGATGCGGAGACCGTGCGCATGCGCGAACAATGGCGACTGGTCAGGGAGTACGACCTCACACGCGACTTGCTTGCGGTAACGCATTGCTGGCAGAGGGCGGACGGCGCCGAGATTGTTGTCGCCGCCAAGGGGGCGCCCGAGGCGATCGCGATGCTGTGCAAGGCGGACACGGCGCTACAGGCCGGCATACTGGAGCAGACCGCGCGAATGGCATCGCGTGGACGCCGGGTGCTCGGCGTGGCGGAGGCGCGTTTTCAGGGCAGCGAGTTTCCCGCGAATCCCACGGGCTTCTCATTTGATTTTCTCGGACTCATCGCGCTCGCGGACCCCGTCCGGCCCACGGTGCCGCAAGCGGTCAAGGAGTGCTACGACGCCGGCATTCGGGTGGTGATGATTACCGGTGACTATCCGGGAACGGCGCAATCGATTGCCGACGAGATCGGATTGAAGTCGGCCGGCGGGGTGCTGACCGGCGCTCAGCTCGAGCGCCTGAGTGCAGGGCAGTTGCGCGCACAAGCAGCGCAGGTCAGCATCTTCGCGCGGGTGGTTCCGGAACAGAAACTGGCGCTGGTCAATGCGCTCAAAGCCAACGGAGAGATCGTCGCCATGACCGGCGACGGCGTGAACGACGCCCCGGCACTGAAGGCGGCGCATATCGGGATTGCCATGGGCCAACGCGGCACCGACGTTGCCCGCGAAGCGTCCTCGCTGGTGCTGCTGGAGGACGACTTCAAGTCGATCGTCGAGACCGTGCGTCTGGGCCGGCGCATCTACGACAACATCCGTCACGCCATGGGCTATCTCATCTCGGTGCATGTGCCGACCGCTGGCATGGCCATATTGCCATTGCTGTTCGGCTGGCCGCTGGTGTTCGCGCCGGTGCATATTGTTTTTCTCGAATTCGTCATCGACCCTGCGTGCTCGATCGCCTTCGAAGCCGAGCCTGCCCATCCGGCGACCATGCGACGCCCGCCGCGAAATCCGCAGGAATCTTTGCTGGGAGGCCGCTTGCTCTGGTATTCGTTTTTGCAGGGGATGGTCGCGCTGATCGCCGTCGCAGCGCTCTATTACCTGGTGCTGGACCACGGATTCACGGAGGAGCGTGCGCGCGCGATGGCGTTCACCGCGCTGGTGCTGGGCAATGCCGCTCTGATCCTTTCCAACCGGTCGCAGAGCCGCAGCATCTTCGCCACGCTGCGGATGCCGAACCGGGCGCTCTGGTGGGTCGTCGGGGGTGCCCTCGGCGGGCTGGCGGTGGCGCTCTATCTCCCGCCGATGCAGAAGATCTTCAAATTCGAAGCCCTGGCCGCATCCGATCTGTTGTTGTGCATGCTGGCCGCATCGGCCGGAATTCTGTGGTCGGAGATCGTGAAGCGGCTGCCGAGGCGGAAAAAGCAGTGACTGGGTGACCCGATGGTCCGGATTTTCTGCTTCAGCCCCGAGCTGACCAACATTGCTTGAATATCCATTTCCGCATACGGCCAATGGCGGCTGTACAGCCGAGTCGCCGGGAGCGACCGTTCAACGGCGCAATCGACCTGAGGTGGCCGGTCGTTTCTCTCCGAAACGGACGTTCAACGCTGAGCATAAATGGGCGCTGGTCTTGCGCTCCGGGCTAACCCATGCCAGTCGATTCGCGACCGATTGGAGGGCGACCGCCATCGAACGTTCGGCCCACACAGGGTGTTTAGCTTATGTGTACACGTCTGACCGCTCCCGGACGAGCATCGAATTCTCAACTTTCGAGGTGCTTCGTGTGAATCCTGTTTTCTCGCTTGGTGAGAGTTTGCCAAACGCCTGTCCCATTGCGTCCGCTCGACCGACACCGTGGCCCGCTTGGCCGGCGATGAGTTCGTCATCATCCTCGAATCGTTAAAACATACTGGCGATGTGGGCTTGGTTGCGGCCAAAATCGTCGTGGCCATGGAAGCGCCTTTCCGGATTTTCAATGAACAGCGCGCCGTGTCCACCAGCATGGGGATCGCAGCGCGGCGCCCCGGCGAGACCGAAGGCGCGGCGCTACTGCAGCGCACCGATGCGGCTCTCTACAAAGTGAAGGCGTCGGGTCGGGGCTGTTTCCTTTTCGAGGTATGACTCAACGGCATCGGGAGTAACCGAACTCGGGACCATGTTCTCGCGCGTGCGCGAATGACCGCTTTTCGCGTCCGGTCGTTCCAGAGACCAGGAGGACCGCATCGTTCCCCTTATGCGTCCGCTCCTGCGATCACTTACATTCAGTGCAGGCCGCAGGGCGAAGTCCGCGAAGGTCCGTTTTTTTGGAGCACGACAGGCGGCTACGGGTCGGACATCGGCTCTTCCGGCCAGTAACGGTCATTGGGGAGGGGGAGGCAAGGGCGGGGACAACGCCTGCGAAATCACGCGCAACCGGTGAATAACGTGCTGTTCTCCGAGTCAGGCTTGAGCGCAAACCATCTGATTGCGCCCCAGGTGTTTCGCCTGGTAGAGGGCTCCGTCGGCTGCGGCCGTCAGTTGCTCTACGGTCATGTCGCGATTGCGCACTAGCACGGCAACGCCGCCACTAATGGTGGCATAAGCTGCTGCGAGAGAATGCTGATGCGGAATTTTCAGCCCCATCACCGCGTTTCTTGCTGTTTCACCAATCTGGACCGCACTGTTCAACTCGGTATCCGGAAGGATCATGGCGAATTCCTCACCACCGTGGCGCGCAGCCATGTCGCCCGGACGGCGGCAGCAGGATCGCAGTGCGCCAGCGATCTGCTTCAGGCACTCATCGCCAGCTTGGTGACCGTAGTGATCATTGTAGGCTTTGAACGAGTCAACGTCATACAGGATAAGTGCCAGCGGTCGTTGATGGCGGCGCGCGATGGCCGTCTGATCGGCAAGATACCTGTCGAACAAGCGCCGATTGGCGAGATCGGTCAACCCGTCATGCAAAGATAGGTACTCAAGAGACTCATTTGCCGTGCCCAGGCGTTGCACCTCGGCCGTGCGCGCCTGGACCTGTTGTTCGAGGATCGAGTTATGGGTTTGAAAAAAATCGTTCAATGCTTTCAAGCGCAACATGTTGCGAACCCTTAACCACAGTTCGGCCCGGTCGACGGGTTTGGTCAAGAACTCTTCCGCTCCGGCATCGAGGCCCGCCAGGCGGGCGGCGCGGTCGTGTTGCGCGGTTAACATGATGATCGGAATACTCGCGGTGGCGTGACTGGCTTTGAGGGTGCTGGCCACCTGGTAACCGTCCATGCCCGGCATCATGACGTCCAGCAATATCAAGTCCGGTGCGCGTTGCGCAATCGCGGCCAGTGCTTCTTCGCCACTGGCGACGCTGAACGTTAAATAACCTTCCGGCACCAGCAACGCTTCGAGCAACTTGCGGTTCGTGAGTTCGTCATCAACGATAAGGATTGTGGCGTCGTGGCGAGCCACGGCGCCTGCGGCTGCGCCTTGACCGGGAGTCTGTCGATTAGGGCCGCCGCGTTTGTCGGAGATACCATCGCCGGCACCGATTTTCGGCACAACCTTGCCCATGGGAACAATCATCGAATCGTCCTGGAATCAGATCCCGCGTAAAAATCGCGGGAGGAGCGCAGCAGAATAAGGTCGGCCAGTGAACCGCCAAAGTACGCTTTCAGGCGCCAGTATCCGCCTCTCGACCAGGTACGGCAAACCACACAGTTCGGTGATTCGGCATTCATTTCAGTGGCTCAATCACGCGAGCGCGTGGTAGTTGTGCCTAGTAATTGTAGATCAGCGTCACCCACACCCGCTTCAGGTCCACCTTGCCCGAGGCCGCATCGCCGGCCTGGTAGTCGGCGTACTCGATTTTGCCGAGCAGTTTTTGCATCAGCGGGTAGGCCACGCTGAAATCCAGTTCCCTGCCGAAGTCGATGCTCCCGAAATCGGATTTGAATTCGTGGTACTCCGCGAGCAGTTGCGCTCTTTCGATTTTGGCGCCGGCTGTCAGGTACCGGTCGCGGATGCCCTGACGGGGCGTGGTCAGGAATTGGTCCGCCCAGCCCTGGAACAAGTGGTTGGTCGCGAGCGGAAACTGAAAGGCATAACGCCCGTCGTTGCTGCCCAGCACTTCCTGGTCTGCGCGCAGGAACAGGTCATGCCACTGGCCGCCGATGCCGAGCCGGATGTAGGTGGCGTCGATCCGGGAGTCGCCCCCCGCATAGTGGGCCTGTTTCGCATACTCCGCCGTGTAGAGGATTTTCCAGTCGGTGTTTAACGGATGCGCGCCGTCGGCACGAACACCGACGCTCTGGTTCGAGGTGTCCGCAGGCGCCGTTGCCTGAAAAGCCGTGGATGCGATCGCATCCTTCTGGTCCTGGAAGTAGCCGTATCCCGCCAGCGCATCGGTTGGCGTCATCGAATAACGCGCATTGAGCAGGATGGTGTCGGTGTCATGCTGCCTGGTGTTGACGGTTTTCACTCGTCCGAGATAGCCCGCATAGAGGCGGGTGTTCGGCAGGGTGTTGTTTTCCACGGTCACGCCGTTGAAGACCTGCATCACCTGGCGAAATTCGACATTGCCAATGAAGCGCACGTTGTCGAGCTTGACCGATTGGCGCCCGGCGCGCACGTTGGTATCAGGCAGGCCCGCGTAATCGAGATAGAGCTGGTTGATGTCGGTGTTGTCCGGGTCCGCGATGACCGGATAACGGCTTTTACCGTTCTGTCCGTCGTTGTATTCATCGTCCAGCCTGCCGACGTCGATCAGTTCGACCGTACCCGAGAGCCCGTTCCAGGCGTTGGATTTCCAGCCGGCCAGCGTGCGCAGCGTGGTGGCTTCGCCGTTGTCCTTGCCGGCTTGATCGGCATTTTCGTACCGGGGCCGCAGATTCAATGTCGCGTGCCCGCTGGCGATGGCGTCCCAGGGCGAAGCGGCTTGTTCCGCGCTTGCCGTGGCGGACAACGCCAGCAGGCCGAGGGTAACAGCAGATACCGATAGGGATCGCATGCAGGTCCTTCCTCGATGTCGCCTGGCGCAATGCGGGCGCCGGGCCGTTGCGGAAAAAGCATCGACGCACGCGCCCAACCATGCGTAACCCCGGAACGATGCCAGTGGAAAGGCGCATTCGCCGCGCCTACCCGATTAATTCTGGTCCCGGCGCAGTGGCGCGAACTTGACTTATATCAACAGTTGTAAACGAACGTCCGGGTAGGGTGGCGAACGAATACGCGGTTCGCGGGTTTTCCAGCAACGGACGGAGGCAGGCATGGTGTCACGATCGCAGCAATCGCTGTCAGTGCTGGTTTCAAGCACCGTCGCGTTCACGATCTGCTTTGCGATCTGGATGATGTTTGCGGTGATCGGTATTCCGCTCAAAGCTTCGCTGGGGCTCAATGAAACGCAGTTCGGCCTGCTGGTGGCCACCCCGGTTCTCAGTGGCTCGCTGGTCCGACTGCCGCTCGGCATGCTGACTGACAAGGTGGGCGGCCGCATCGTCTTCTTCCTGTTGATGCTCGCCTGTGTGGTGCCGATCTGGCTGATCGGAGAGGCGACAAAATTCTCGCAGTTTCTGCTGCTGGGGCTGTTCGTCGGGCTGGCCGGCGGCTCGTTTTCGGTCGGCATCGCCTACGTCGCGCGCTGGTTTTCGAAGGGCCGGCAGGGGTTTGTCATGGGGATCTTCGGCGCGGGCAATTCCGGCGCGGCGCTCACCAAGTTCGTCGCGCCCACGCTGGTGGTGGCCTACGGCTGGCAGATGGTGCCGAAAGTCTATGCCGCCGCAATGCTGGTGACGGCATTGCTGTTCTGGCTGCTCAGCTATCAGGACGAAGGACACAAGGTCGATTCGAGTATCACCGTGAAGCACCAGCTGGCGGCGCTGAAAGACCCGCGGGTGTGGAAATACTGTCAGTACTACTCGATCGTGTTCGGCGGCTATGTGGCGCTGGCGCTGTGGATGACCAAGTACTACATCACCGAATATGGATTCGACATCAAGATCGCCGCGCTGCTCGCTGCGTGTTTTTCGCTGCCGGGCGGATTGCTGCGCGCTTTCGGCGGCTGGCTTTCGGACCGATTCGGCGCGCATCCGGTGACCTGGTGGGTGATGCTGATTTCGTGGGTGTGCCTGTTCTTCATGTCCTATCCGCAGACCGACCTGGTCGTGAAGACTGTCCGCGGCGATATGCAACTGCATGTCGGGCTGAACTGGTGGATGTTTACCGCGCTGCTCTTCGTCATGGGCGTTTCGTGGGCGTTCGGCAAGGCGTCGGTGTTCAAGTACATCTCCGAAGAATATCCGCACAACATCGGCGTGATCTCCGGAATCGTCGGGCTGGTGGGCGGGCTGGGAGGTTTCATTCTGCCGATCATGTTCGGTGCGCTGGTCGATTTCACCGGCGTGAACAGCAGCGTGTTCATGCTGCTGTGGGGCATTACCCTGGTGTCGCTGATCTGGATGTATTGGACCGAGATCGTGCCCCGGCGCAGCGCTTCCGGCGTGGCGCGACGCGTCTCGGACCGACCACCTCAAATTGAAGGGAGCATGACATGAGTGCAGACATCCGGGCTGATGCGCCCGCAGGCGGTCGCCGCGGCAAGCTGCTGACGATCTGGACGCCGGAGGACAAGGCGTTCTGGGCCCAGCAGGGCCAGGCGATCGCCAGTCTCAACCTGTGGATCTCCGTGCCGGCGCTATTTCTCGCCTTTGCCGTCTGGCAGTTGTGGAGCGTGGTGGCGGTGAACCTGAATGCAATCGGCTTCAACTTCAGCAGCAACCAGTTGTTCTGGCTGGCGGCGGCACCGGCGCTGTCGGGCGCGACACTGCGCATCTTCTATTCGTTCATGGTGCCGATCTTCGGCGGCCGCCGCTGGACCGCGATCTCCACCGCTTCGCTGCTGATTCCGGTGATCGGCATCGGCATCGCGGTGCAGGATCCGGCCACCAGCTATCCGACCATGCTCGGGCTCGCCCTGTTGTGCGGGCTGGGCGGCGGCAACTTCTCATCGAGCATGGCCAACATCAGTTTCTTCTTCCCGAAGGAGCGCAAGGGTTCCGCGCTCGGGGTCAACGCCGGGCTGGGCAATCTCGGCGTATCGTCGGTGCAGTTCCTGACACCGCTGGTCGTAACCATGCCGATCTGGATTGCGTTCGGCGGCGGCCCCCAGGTCATCACCAGCAAGGCAGGGATGCAGATCGAGATCTGGACGCAGAACGCCGCGTTCATCTGGGTGCCGTTCATTGCGATCGCCGCGATCGCCGCCTGGATCGGCATGAACGACATCGCCGACGCGAAGGCTTCGTTCACCGAGCAAGCCATCATTTTCAAGCGCAAGCACAACTGGATCATGTGCTGGCTCTACCTGGGCACTTTCGGATCGTTCATCGGCTATGCGGCCGGCTTCCCGCTGCTGATCAAGTCGCAGTTCCCCGTGGTGAACGCCCTGCAGTTCGCCTGGCTGGGGCCTCTGGTCGGTGCCGCGGTGCGGCCGTTCGGCGGTTGGCTGGCGGACAAGTGGGGCGGGGCGCGCGTCACGTTCTGGAATTTCATCGTGATGGCGCTCGCTGTATTGGGGGTCCTGTACTACCTGCCGTCGGGTGCTGCGGGCGGAAATTTCGCCGGCTTCCTCAGCATGTTCCTGATCCTGTTTCTGACCACCGGCATCGGCAACGGCTCGACGTTCCGCATGATCCCGGTGATTTTCGCCACGGAGCGCACGCGCGAGGCGGCGGGAAAAGGCGAGCCTGCACAGGAGCAGGCGCTCAAGGACGGCAACAAGGAAGCGGCTGCGGTGCTCGGCTTCGCCGGCGCCGTTGGGGCCTATGGCGGTTTCTTCATTCCCAAGAGCTACGGCACCTCGATCGCGCTCACTGGCGGGCCGGAAGGCGCGCTCTACCTTTTCATCGTGTTCTACCTCACCTGCATCGCGACCACCTGGGGGTTCTACGTGAGGAAGAGCGCAAGCATGCCGTGTTGAAAGAACAGCGAACGGCGAACGGCGAACAGTGAACAGTGAACGCAAAACTACCGGCGATCGAGGAAGGTGTTTTCAGGTTTCACCGTTCACCCTTCACCGGTCACCGGTCACCGTTCGATTTCGACTGACAGGAGCACCAAATGTCCCATTTTCTAGACCGTCTGATGTTCTTCAACCAGCCCAAGGAAAGCTTCGCAGGCGGCCATGGCGTGACGACCGGCGAGGATCGCACCTGGGAGGATGCCTATCGCAATCGCTGGGCGCACGACAAGATCGTGCGCTCGACGCACGGCGTTAATTGCACAGGTTCGTGTTCCTGGAAAATCTACGTCAAGGGCGGGATCGTTACCTGGGAGACCCAGCAGACCGACTACCCGCGCACGCGCTGGGACATGCCCAATCATGAACCGCGCGGCTGCGCGCGCGGCGCTTCTTACAGTTGGTATCTGTATAGCGCCAATCGCCTGAAATACCCGATGGTGCGCGGGCGCCTGCTCAAGAGCTGGCGCGAAGCGCGCCTGGCGCACGATCCGGTTGGCGCCTGGGCCGCCATTGTCGAGAACGAAGCGAAGCGCCGCGACTATCAGCAGGTGCGCGGCCTCGGCGGCTTCGTGCGCTCGAGCTGGGATGAGGTCAATGAGATCGTCGCTGCGGCGAATGTCTACACCATCAAGAAGCACGGCCCCGATCGCGTCATCGGCTTTTCGCCGATTCCCGCCATGTCGATGGTCAGCTACGCGGCCGGTTCGCGCTACCTGAGCCTGATCGGCGGCGTATGCCTGAGTTTCTACGACTGGTACTGCGATCTGCCACCGTCGAGCCCGCAGGTGTGGGGCGAGCAGACCGACGTTCCGGAGTCGGCCGACTGGTACAACTCCAGCTTCATCATCGCCTGGGGCTCCAACGTGCCGCAGACGCGCACGCCGGACGCGCACTTCTTCACCGAGGTGAGATACAAGGGCACGAAGACGGTGGCGGTGACGCCCGATTATTCCGAGGTTGCCAAGCTCGCAGACATCTGGATGCACCCTAAGCAGGGCACCGATGCCGCCGTGGCAATGGCCATGGGCCACGTGATCCTCAAGGAGTTCTACTTTCCCGAGGGCGGCAGGCAGCGCAGCGCCTATTTCGACGACTACGTGCGCCGCTTCACCGACATGCCGATGCTGGTGATGCTCAAGGAGCACAAGCTGCCCGGTGGCGAAGTCATCACCGTGCCCGATCGTTATGTGCGCGCGTCGGACTTCAACGGCCACCTTGGCCAGGTCAACAATCCGGAATGGAAGACGGTCGCGTTCGACGAGAATGGCAAGGTGGTGCTGCCGCAAGGCGCGATCGGTTTCCGCTGGGGTCCCGACGGGCGCGCCGACACCGGCCAGTGGAACCTCGAGGCGAAGGAAGCGCGCCACGGCCATGAAGTAAAGCTCAGGCTGTCGGTGCTGGAGGGCAATAACCCAACCGCGGAGACGGCGAAGGTCGGCTTCCCCTACTTCGGCGGCATTGCCAGCGAGCATTTCCCGGGTAACCAACAGACGGACGTGCTCGTGCGCACCGTGCCGGTGGAGCGCATCGCGCTCGGCAAAGCCGGCGACAAACGCGAGGTGTTGGTGGCCACGGTGTTCGACTTGCAGGTGGCGAACTACGGCGTGGCGCGCGGACTGGCGGGGGAGCTGGCCGCCAGCGACTTCGACCACGACACGCCTTACACGCCGGCCTGGCAGGAGGCGATTACCGGCACGCCGCGCGCGCAAGTCATCACGGTCGCACGCCAGTTCGCCGAGAACGCGCACAAGACCCACGGCAAATCGATGGTGATCATCGGCGCGGCGATGAACCACTGGTACCACAGCGACATGAATTACCGCGGCGTCATCAACATGCTGATGATGTGCGGCTGCATCGGTCAGAGCGGCGGCGGCTGGGCACATTACGTGGGCCAGGAAAAGCTGCGACCGCAGACCGGGTGGACGGCGCTGGCGTTTGCGCTCGACTGGATCCGCCCGCCGCGCCAGATGAACAGCACCAGCTTCTTCTATGCGCACACCGACCAGTGGCGCTACGAAAAGCTGGGAATGGAAGAAGTGCTCTCGCCGCTGGCCGACCCGGCGCTTTACGCCGGTAGCATGATCGACTACAACGTGCGCGCCGAGCGTATGGGCTGGCTGCCGAGCGCGCCCCAGCTGCAGACCAACCCGCTGCAGGTCGTGCGCGACGCGGACTCTGCCGGCGTCGATCCGAAAGAGTACGCCATCCGGGGACTCAAGGACGGTTCTCTGAAAATGAGCTGCACCGATCCCGATCACCCCGACAACTGGCCGCGCAACCTGTTCGTCTGGCGTTCCAACCTGCTCGGCTCCTCGGGCAAGGGACATGAGTACTTCCTCAAGCATCTGCTCGGCACCAGCAACGGCGTGCAGGGCAAGGACCTTGGCAAGGACGAGGCCAAGCCCGCCGAAGTGGTCTGGCACGACAAGGCGCCGGAAGGCAAGCTCGACCTGCTGGTCACGCTCGACTTCCGCATGAGCACTACCTGCCTGTATTCCGACATCGTGCTGCCGACCGCGACCTGGTACGAAAAGAACGACCTCAATACCAGCGACATGCACCCCTTCATCCATCCGCTGTCCACTGCGGTGGACCCGGCCTGGCAATCTCGCAGCGACTGGGACATCTACAAGGGTTTCGCGAAAAAATTCAGCGAGGTCTGCGTGGGCCATCTGGCGGTCGAGCGCGAACTGCTGCTGACGCCGCTGATGCACGACAGCCCCTCGGAGCTGGCCCAGGCGCTCGATGTCAAGGACTGGAAGCGCGGTGAGTGCGATCTCGTCCCGGGCAAGACGGCGCCGAACCTGCAAGTGATCGAGCGCGACTACCCGAACGTTTACAAACGATTCACTGCGCTCGGGCCGCTGATGAACAAGGTTGGCAACGGCGGCAAGGGCATTGCCTGGAATACGCAAACCGAGGTCACGCAACTCGGCGAGCTCAACGGGCTCGTTATTGCCGAGGGCGTGACCTGCGGCATGCCGAAGATCGAGACAGACATCGATGCTGCCGAGGTGGTGCTGTCGCTCGCGCCGGAGACCAACGGCCACGTGGCGGTCAAGGCCTGGGCTGCGCTGGGCAAGCAGACCGGCCTCGATCATACCCACCTGGCGATCCACCGCGAAGACGAGAAGATCCGCTTTCGCGACATCCAGGCGCAGCCGCGCAAGATCATCTCGTCACCGACCTGGAGCGGCATAGAAAGCGAAACGGTGTCGTACAACGCAGGCTATACCAACGTGCATGAGATGATTCCGTGGCGCACGCTGACCGGGCGCCAGCAGTTCTACATGGACCATCCGTGGATGCGCGCCTTCGGCGAGGGATTCTCGAGCTACCGGCCGCCGGTGAACCTGAAGGCCACCGCCGGCATCCACGGCATCAAGCCGAACGGGAACACCGAGATCGCGCTGAATTTCATCACCCCGCACCAGAAGTGGGGCATACACAGCACGTACACGGACAATCTCATGATGCTCACATTGAGCCGCGGCGGGCCTTGTGTGTGGTTGAGCGAGGATGATGCGAAGCGTGCCGGCATTGTCGACAACGACTGGATCGAACTGTTCAATCTCAACGGCGCGATCGCGGCGCGCGCGGTGGTGAGCCAGCGTGTCCAGCCTGGCATGGTGATGATGTACCACGCGCAGGAAAAGATCGTGAACACGCCGGGTTCCGAGATCACCGGCGCGCGCGGGGGCATCCACAACTCGGTCACGCGCATCGTGCTCAAGCCCACGCACATGATCGGGGGCTACGCACAATTGAGCTACGGCTTCAACTACTACGGAACGGTTGGCACCAACCGCGACGAGTTCGTCGTTGTGCGCAAGATGAACAAGGTCGACTGGCTCGACACGCCGGCCACGAGCGAACCCGCGCTCGATGCCCAACAGGCCTGAGGAAACCACATGAAAATACGCGCCCAAATCGGCATGGTGTTGAACCTGGACAAATGCATCGGCTGCCACACCTGTTCGGTCACCTGCAAGAACGTCTGGACCAGCCGCCCCGGCGTTGAGTATGCGTGGTTCAACAATGTCGAGACCAAGCCCGGCATCGGCTACCCGAAGGAATGGGAAAACCAGGAGAAGTGGAACGGTGGCTGGATGCGCAAGGCAAACGGCAGCATCGAGCCGCGCCAGGGGGCGCGGTGGAAACTGCTGATGCGCATTTTCGCCAACCCGAACCTGCCGCAGATCGACGACTACTACGAACCTTTCACCTTCGATTACGACCACCTGCAGTCGGCGCCGGAGATGAAAGCGGCCCCGACGGCGCGCCCGCGCAGTCTGATCACCGGCAAGACCATGGAGAAGATCGTCTGGGGCCCGAACTGGGAAGAGATCCTGGGCGGCGAATTCAGCAAACGCAGCCAGGACACCAACTTCGACGACATTCAGAAGGACATCTACGGCCAGTTCGAAAATACCTTCATGATGTACCTGCCGCGGCTGTGCGAGCACTGCCTGAACCCGGCGTGCGTGGCGAGTTGCCCCTCGGGTTCGATCTATAAGCGCGAGGAAGACGGCATCGTGCTGATCGACCAGGACAAGTGCCGCGGCTGGCGCATGTGCGTCAGCGGCTGCCCGTACAAGAAGATCTACTACAACTGGCAATCGGGCAAGGCGGAGAAATGCACGTTCTGCTATCCGCGCATCGAAGCAGGCCAGCCCACCGTGTGCTCGGAGACCTGTGTCGGTCGCATCCGCTATCTCGGCGTGATGCTCTATGACGCCGACCGCATCCAGGAAGCCGCCAGCGTCGAGCATGACCGCGACCTCTACCAGGCGCAGATCGACATCTTCCTCGATCCGAACGACCCCAGGGTGATAGAGCAGGCGCGTGCCGACAACATTCCCGACGCGTGGATGGAAGCCGCGCGCAGGAGTCCGGTCTACAAGATGGCAGTGCAGTGGAAAGTGGCGTTGCCGCTGCATCCCGAATACCGAACGCTGCCGATGGTGTGGTATGTGCCGCCGCTCTCGCCGATCAGCGCCGCAGCCAATGCCGGGCACGTGGGAAAAAACGGGGAAATACCCGACGTCAGCCAGTTGCGCATCCCGGTCAAGTACCTCGCCAACCTGCTGACGGCCGGCGACACCGCGCCGGTGGTGCGCGCGCTGGAACGCATGCTGGCAATGCGCGCCTACCAGCGCGAGAAGCATGTGGACAAGCGCATCAACACGGCTGCGCTGACGCAGGTCGGCATGACCCAGCATGAAGTCGAAGACATGTACCAATTGATGGCCATCGCCAACTACGAGGACCGCTTCGTGATCCCGAGCACGCACCGTGAGTACGCGGAGAACACCTTCGATATCCGCGGCGGCTGCGGCTTCTCGTTCGGCAACGGCTGCTCCGACGGCGCCAGCAAGGTGAGCCTGTTCGGCGGCACCAAGAAACGCACCATTCCCATCAAGGCAAAGGTTTGAGCAATGACCATGAACCCTGAAATTGCAAACGCCGCGTACAGCCTGCGCGTGCTGGCGCGCCTGTTGAGCTATCCCGATGCCGGGATGCGCAGTCATTTGTCCGGAATGCGCGATGCGCTGCATGCCGAGCGCGCCGTCAGCCCGATGCGCCTGGCGGAACTCGATGCGCTGATGGATGTGCTGGCGGGCGGCGATGCGCTCGACACCGAAGCGGCCTACGTGCAGTTGTTCGACCGCGGACGCGCCACTTCCCTGCACCTGTTCGAGCATGTGCATGGCGATTCGCGCGACCGCGGCCCGGCGATGATCGACCTCGCGCAGACCTACGACAAGGCCGGGCTGCACCTTGCGCCCGGAGAACTGCCCGATTATCTGCCGGCGGTGCTGGAATTCGCATCCACGCAGCCGCCGCCGCAAGCGCGCGCCTTCCTTGGCGAAATCGCGCAAATCCTCAACGCCATTTTCACCGCCCTTGCGCAGCGCCAGAGTCATTACGCCGGCGTGATCGGCGCTTTAATGGAACTGGCGGGGGAGCAAGCTCAGGCAGTAACGCTTGCACCGGAGGAAGCGCTGGACGAGAGCTGGGTCGAGCCGGCGGTATTCGATGGGTGTTCCTCAAAAGGCCAGGCGAAGCCCGGGCAGCCGCAGCCGATACAGGTCATCCGCAAAGACAAATCAGCAAAAGGAGCGCCTCTATGAGCACGCTGTTCGGTTTTGTTTTCGGCGTTTATCCCTACATTTGCTTTACTCTCTTCCTCGTCGGCAGCCTGATCCGCTTCGACCAGAACCAGTACAGCTGGAAGAGCGACTCGTCGCAGATGCTGCGCACCGGCACGCTGCGCTGGGGCAGCAACCTGTTCCACGCGGGCATCCTGTTCCTGTTTTTCGGCCACTTGTTGGGATTGCTGACGCCGCATTCGTTCTACGGCCACTTCATGCAAGCGTCGGTCAAGCAGACGATCGCCATCTACTCGGGCGGGGCCGCCGGCCTGCTGTGCTTTATCGGCCTTTCGTTGCTGATCCATCGCCGGGTGTTCGATGCGCGCATCCGCGCCACCAGCCACCCCACGGACATTGCCGTTCTCGTCGTCCTGTGGGTGCAACTGGTGGTAGGCCTGATCACGCTGCCGTATTCGTGGGCTCACTCGGATGGCAGCACGATGCTGATATTGGCCGACTGGGCACAACGCATCGTCACTTTGCGTGCGGTCGATGCCGAAGTGCTGGCCAACGTGCCCTGGCCTTTCCTGTTTCACGTGGTGCTCGGCATGACGATCTTCCTGCTGTTTCCGTTCAGTCGCCTGGTGCACGTATGGAGTGGCTTTGCATCGCTGTCCTATCTGTTCCGTCCCTACCAGGTCGTGCGCAGCCGCCGGCTGAATCTTCCCCCTGGCCATAACCAGCCGCCCCATCCGGGCGCGCGCATAGGGAGCCGATGATGCCGACCGATAACATCGTCACTGCAACCGTCGCGTGCATCAACGGCGCGGCGCTGCATGGACCCGGAGAAAACCTTGCGGCCGAAGAACTGCGCCAGCGCGCCTGCACTGAGTTGCTGCGCCAGGCCGCACAAGCCGACGGCCTGCTGGATGCGGGCGACACCGCATCCGCCGACGGCATCGTCAGCGAGGCAGCGGTCGACGCCATCGACGCGCTGCTGGAGCGCAAGCTGAGCGTGCCCCAACCCTCAGAGGAAGCATGCCGCCGCCATTACGCCGCGCACGCAGGCCTTTACCGCACCGGAGAACGACTGCGTGTGCGCCATATCCTGTTCGCAGTGACGCCCGGGGTCGATGTGGTGGCTTTGCGCAAGCGCGCGGAGCCCATCTTCCTCGACGTGCGCAGCTACGATGGCGACGCCGCGGACCGTTTCGCGGAGGCCGCCCGCAAGTGGTCCAACTGCCCCAGCGGCGGGGATGGCGGCGACCTGGGCTGGCTCGGGAGCGCCGATTGCGCACCGGAGTTCGCCAGGGAGTTGTTCGGCCATGTCGAGATCGGCGTACTGCCGCGGCTGGTGCACAGCCGCTTCGGCCTGCATGTGGTCGAAGTGCTGGCGCGCGACCCCGGAACGGCGCAGCCTTTCGAGTCGGTGCATGGCGCGGTCGCGATGTCCCTGCGGCAGCAGAGCTTCGTCACCGCCCTGCGCCAATACCTGCGCCTGCTGGCCGGGGATGCGCAGGTGGAAGGAGTCAACCTCGATGCGGCCGAGACGCCGCTGGTGCAATGACTGTGAACATAGCCAGTTTCGACGACCTGCTGCGTGCCGCGCGGGATCAGCCCGAGCCGCAACGGCTGCTGTTCGTGTTCGCGAATGCGGTTCTGCCCGATGACAGCACGCCCGAACAGCGCGCCCGCTTCGAGGCGGGGCAGGGCGGTGCGCTCGCGCCCCTGATGTCCGTGGACAAGGCCCCCGGGGAATTGAGCACGTTCGCGGCGCTGGTGGAGGAGTCGCGCCGATACGGGCCGGACTGGGCTGTCGTATTCGTGGTGAGCCTGCCCGGGCGCAGCGGCCGCGCGCCGACGAGCAACGATGCCGAACGGCCGCTGCAGAACATGATCGGGTCCATCAAGGCCGGCGCGATTGGCGCCTTCATCCCGTTCGACCGGCGAGGCGAACCCGTGCTGCTGTCATGAACGAACCGTTGCGCGGGCGCGCAGCGCCTGCCGGCTTTGCGCTGTTCGACCTGGGATTCCGCCCGTTCTATCTGCTCGCCGCCATCTTCAGCGCAATCAGCGTGCTGCTGTGGGCGGCGCAATATTCAGGTTGGCTGCCGGCTGCTTATCTGAAGGGATCGGTCTGGCACGGCCACGAACTGCTGTTCGGCTACACCCTCGCAGTCGTCGCGGGTTTTTTATTGACGGCGGTGCGCGCATGGACCGGCCAGCCGACGCCGACCGGCGCGCCTTTGATGGCGCTCGCCGCCCTGTGGGTACTGGGCCGGGTGCTGGTGTTGACGCCCATGAATACTGCCGCTGCCGTGGCGAACGCGGCGTTTCCGTTGGCCCTGGCGGTGGCGATCGGCATCCCGCTGGTGCGGGCACGCAACGCGCGCAACTATTTTTTCGTCGGGCTCCTGGTGCTCCTCGGCGCGCTTACCCTCGTCGTGCATCTGGCGCTGCAGGCCACCATCGAACTTCCGCCACGGCTGGGGTTGACGCTCGGACTGGACGTGGTGCTGTTCATCATGACCGTGATGGGTGGCCGGGTCATCCCGATGTTCACCAACAACGGCGTACCCGGTGCGGGCGCAACGCGCCACGCGCTGGTGGAGAGGCTCGCATTGGGATCCGTACTTGTGCTGTTCGTCGCTGACCTTCTGCAGTTGGCGCCGGCGGCCGTCGCAGCGATCGCGCTGGTCGGCGCAATCGCCCAGGTTGTGCGCCTTGCGCTCTGGCGGTCGTGGCGGACCCTCGCAACGCCCCTTGTGTGGATACTGCATGCGGCGTATGCATGGATCGTCGTGCATCTCGCGCTGCGCGCGCTGGCGGGGACGGGCTGGATCGCCGGATCGTTCGCCACCCACGCGCTGACCGTCGGCGCCATCGGCGGATTGACGCTCGGCATGATGACCCGTACCTCGCGCGGACATACCGCGCGGCCGCTCGTGGCGGATGGTTTCGAGCTGACGTGCTTCCTGCTGGTCCAGGCCGCCGCGCTGGTCCGGGTCTTCGGCGGCCTGGCGTCGCCCGTACTGTATGTGGCGAGCATTCAACTGTCGGCACTGCTATGGGCCGCCGCGTTCGGCCTGTTCGCCCTCCGCTACTGGCCCGTGCTGACGCGGCCGCGGCTCGACGGCAAGCCGGGCTGACCGGCGCAACTGGAAAGGATCGCGCCGCCATGGACGGAACCATCATCGCCCGCGTGCTGCACATACTCGGCGTCGTCCTCTGGATCGGCGGGGTGGCCTTCGTCACCATGGTGCTGCTGCCTGCGGTGAAACGCGTAGGTGAGCCGGCTGAGCGGGTGCGGTTCTTCGAACGCATGGAGGCCGGTTTCGCCCGTCAGGCGAGGATGACGACCCTGATTACCGGAGTGAGCGGGTTCTATCTGGTATACAAGTTCGAGGCCTGGGGCCGGTTTGCCGAAGCGCGTTACTGGTGGATGCACGCAATGGTCCTGTTATGGGCGGTGTTCACGCTCATGCTGTTCGTGCTCGAACCCCTGTGGCTGCATCGCTGGTTTCAGGCGCGCGCGCAGCGCGACCCGGCCGGCACGCTTGCAATCATCGTCCGGTTGCATTGGGTATTGCTGGTGGTGAGCGTGGTCACGGTAGCGGGCGCTGTAGCAGGCAGCCACGGCGGGAGCTTCGGCCGGTGAGTGATGCGCTGCTGAAGTACACCCACGTGACTGCGATGATCGGGAGTTTCATGCTGTTTTTCCCTGCGCGGGCTGTGGATGGTGGCGGCGCCCGGAAAACTCGCCGCGCGCTGGGTGCGGGTGATACCGCATGTTGTCGATATCGTTTTGCTCGCAAGCGCGATAGCCCTGGCTGTGCTGAGCGCGCAGTATCCGTTTGCGCAACCTTGGCTGACAGCCAAAATCCTCGCGCTGCCGGGCTATATAGTCTGGGCAGCGTGGCGCTGCGGCACGTACGCACGCGGATCATCGCCTGGGTCAGGGCGTTGCTCGTGTTCGGTTGCCTCGTTGCCGTCGCCCACGCGCGCGCTCCGCTGCCGTGGGAAAAAAATGATTTGGTAGCGCCTCGCAGGCTGGCGATTAGCGCTTGACTTGATCGAGGTCATACGTCTTGGATTGATCTTCGTCAAGGCCGTGCAAGTAGGTCCGTGTAGCCTGAGGGCATCACCCCGCGATCATTAAGAGAGGTCATCATGTTGATATCCAGCCCTTGGATCTGCCGGCTCCTGATTGCCGCCTTGCTGTTCCTGAGTAACGCCGGCTATCTGGGGGCCGCCGACGCCGGACCCTCTCCAGGCACCTACCGGATCGTCAATGGGAAGGTCGATTGGGGCACGTACGCCGGCTGGTTCACCTATCATCTCTCCTGCCACATGTGTCATGGGCAGGATGCATCGGGGACCGACGTCGCGCCCGACCTGAGGAAGAGCCTGAAAACGATGACGCCGGAGCAGTTCGCGAACATCGTTCTGGGGCGTTACCGGATACTCGATGCCCCCGCGGAAGGCCCTCCCGACGAGGCCGTGCGCAAGTCGATCATCGACGAAGTGCTGCAGCATAGGCGGGGGGTACGGGGACAGCTGGCGATGCCGGTATGGAATTCCGATCCCGGCATGAAACCGCATATCCTCGATCTTTACGCGTATCTGAAGGCGCGCTCCGACGGCGCCATCGGCACCGGGCGCCCGAAGACGATGGACGAGTGATCGCGCGCCAGAGATCTAGCGCGCCCGGACGCGGTTCTTTTGCGCGAGCGAACGGATCAGCCCCTCGATGCCGCCGCGCGCAATTTCCTCGCCGAACTGCGAGCGGTAGGTGATTACCAGGCTGACATTTTCCACGGTGATGTCATACACCTTCCAGCCCTGCGCGGATTTCCACATCGCATAGTTCACCTCCACCGGCGCCGCCTGCGCTTTGCTGAAGCGGGAATGGACGATGACGTCGTCCTCCCCGGGCGCCAGCTTGAGCGCGTCGACTTGGACTTCCTGCCCGCCATAGGCGTCGATCGCCGCTGAGTACACCCGGGTGACCAGCGAGCCGAATTGCCCGACCAGTTCCTGCCGCTGACGTGCGTCCGCGCTGCGCCAGGACCGGCCCGTGGCGAGCCGCGTCATGCGCTCGAAGTCTATATGCGGAAGGATCTTCTGTTTTGCGAGCACCAGGGCCCTTTCGCGGCCTTCGCGATCGCCGGAGGGAATGTTCCGGATTGCTGCGAGGACATCGCTGACAACGCTTCGCACCAGCACGTCGGGTGGTGGGCTTTGCTCTGCCGGTCGCGCGGGCAACGAGGTCGCGATCAGGATCGCAACCGCCACCAAGGCGCTGCGCGCGCTCCATCGGGTCGGAGGAACTGCGCGACAAGTGTTTCGACCAACCGGGTTGTGTTCCATGTTCCCATCACAATCCATCCGCCGCAGTGGCAGATTGATCCACATCAAATCCAAAGCGGATTGGCCTGGCTAATATGGCGTTGCGGGTTTCGATCGCCCGTATTTGGCAGCGGCGTGGTTGGACGGTCTACCCGAAAGCGATGCAAAGCCGCGAACTTGCCGCGGAGGCGAGGCGATTGTGCCGGTCCCCCTACAGGAAAATGCAATGGACTTTCAGTACCCGCCCGACAATGAGGCAATGCAGGATACGCTGCGCAAGTTCATGCGGCGCCATGTCCTGCCGGCCAATCAGCAGTGGCATCGCCAGGCCATGCTCGGTGCGCATCCGGGCGATGTGGTCGAGCCGCTGAAGGCGCTTGCCAGGCAGGCCGGCCTATGGAACCTGTTCCTGCCAGGGCTGCGCGAAGAGGAGCCCGGCACCCGCCTCACCAACCTCGAATACGCGCCGCTGGCCGAGATCATGGGACGGATTCCCTGGGCAGCGGAAGTGTTCAACTGCAATGCGCCGGACACCGGCAACATCGAATTGCTGCATCTGTTCGCGACGGCGGATCAGTCGGATCTTTGGCTCAAGCCGCTGCTCGAAGGGCGGATGCGCTCCTGCTTCGCGATGACCGAGCCCGATGTCGCCTCCTCCGATGCGACGAACATACGCACGACGATCCGGCGCGACGGTGACGAGTATGTGCTCAACGGACGCAAGTGGTTCATTACCGGCGCGGCGCATCCGAATTGCAGGCTCGTTATCGTCATGGGCAGTTCCGACGAGTCGCCCGATGCGGATCGACACCACCGGCATTCGATGGTCCTCGTGCCCATGAACACCCAAGGACTGGAAATATTGCGCAACGTGCCGATCATGCATCACGTTTCGCCGGAGGGGCACTGCGAATTGCTGTTCAGGGACGTGCGCGTTCCGGTAGCAAACCTGCTCGGCCAGGAAGGCGAGGGCTTTTCGATGGCGCAGGCGCGGCTCGGCCCCGGCCGGGTGCATCATTGCATGCGCACGATCGGCCAGTGCGAGCTGGCCATCGAGATGATGTGCGAGCGCGCGCTCGAGCGGCGCGCGTTCGGCAAGTACCTGAGCGACTACGCCAACGTGCAGGATTGGATCGGCTACTCCCGCGTGGAGATCGATCAGGCCCGCTTGCTCGTGCTGCGCGCAGCCTGGCTGATGGACAGGCAGGGCAACGAGGCGGCCCGCATCGACGTATCGGCCATCAAGCTCGTCGCGGGACAGTTGCAGACCCGCGTGCTCGATCGCGCGATCCAGGTGTTCGGCGCCATGGGCCTGACGCCCGACACGCCGTTGGCTTTCCTGTGGACCTGGGGACGTGCGATGCGCTTCCTCGACGGCCCCGACGAGGTGCACCTGCGCACCGTGGCGCGCAACGAACTGGCTAAAGCCAGAGCCAACCGGGGCGCGACGGCTGCCTACTATCTGCTGCCCTGAGCACCGGCGCGCCTCGCCGTTCGCGAGCCGGACCTCCCCGCCCCTTTTTGATCTGCGTCAATTCGACTTGCGCTTCAGCCGTTAGCATGGCGTGAACCGATGCGACCATCGATCCAGTCCGGCAAAAGCCGGGCCGGTGTATCGCAAAAAAGGGGGCAAGCGTGCAAGAAGAGGGGACTTACAACTACAAAGTCGTCCGGCAGTTCGCGATCGTGACGGTCATATGGGGCATCGTCGGGATGACCGTAGGCGTGCTGCTCGCGACCCAACTCATGTTCCCCGACCTGACTTATGGCATTCCCTGGCTGTCCTACGGACGCCTGCGTCCGCTGCACACCAATGCCGTGATATTCGCCTTCGGCGGCTCGGCGCTGTTCGCGACCAGCTATTACGTCGTGCAGCGCACCTGTCACGCGCGCCTGTTTTGCGACAGGCTGGCCGCGTTCACGTTCTGGGGCTGGCAGGCGGTGATCGTCGCAGCCGCGATCACGCTTCCGCTGGGCATGACCACTTCACACGAATACGCCGAACTGGAATGGCCGATCGATATCCTGATCACGTTGGTGTGGGTGGCATATGCGGTGGTGTTCTTCGGCACCATCGCCAAACGCAAGGTTGCGCACATCTACGTGGCCAACTGGTTTTTCGGGGCCTACATTCTCACCATCGCACTGCTGCACATCGTCAACAGCGCCGAAGTGCCGGTGAGCCTGTGGAAGTCGTACTACGTCTACGCGGGCGCGCAGGATGCGATGATCCAGTGGTGGTACGGCCATAACGCCGTCGGCTTTTTCCTGACCGCCGGTTTCCTGGGAATGATGTACTACTTCGTGCCGAAGCAGGCGGGCCGGCCGATCTACAGCTATCGCCTGTCGGTCGTGCATTTCTGGGCGCTGATCTTTACCTACATGTGGGCCGGCCCGCATCACCTGCACTACACGGCTTTGCCCGACTGGACGCAATCGATCGGCATGATCTTCTCCCTGATCCTGCTGGCGCCTTCCTGGGGCGGCATGATCAACGGCATCATGACGCTGTCGGGCGCGTGGCACAAACTGCGCACCGACCCCATACTCAAATTCCTGATCACCTCGCTGTCCTTCTACGGCATGTCGACCTTCGAGGGACCGATGATGTCGATCAAGACGGTCAACTCGCTGTCGCACTACACCGACTGGACCATCGGCCACGTGCACTCCGGCGCGCTGGGCTGGGTGGCGATGATCTCGGTGGGCAGCCTCTATTACATGATCCCGCGCCTGTACGGCCGCATCGAAATGTTCAGCATGCGGCTGGTGACGCTGCATTTCTGGATCGCGACCACCGGCGTCGTGCTGTATATCGCGGCCATGTGGATCGCCGGGGTGATGCAGGGACTGATGTGGCGTGCGGTCAACGTGGACGGCACGCTCACCTATACGTTCGTGGAAAGCGTCAAGGCGACGTATCCGTTCTACGCGATCCGCCTGCTCGGCGGACTGATGTTCCTCAGCGGCATGTTCATCATGGCTTACAACACGTGGAAGACGGTGCAAGGCGCAAAGCCGGTGGATGCGCCGGTCCTGGCTCCCGCCGGCGCCCACGCCTGATTACCTGAGAGGCAATGACAACCATGGCAACGCAAACCTCAACCGGCCACGAATTCGTCGAGAAGAACATGACGTGGCTGATCGTCCTGGTCATCCTGGTGGTAAGCGTCGGCGGGCTGGTCGAAATCGTCCCGTTGTTCTTCCAGCGCTCCACCACCGAAGCAGTCGCCGGGGTGAAACCATATACGCCGCTGCAACTGACCGGGCGCGACATCTACATCCGCGAAGGCTGCAACAACTGCCACAGCCAGATGATCCGCGCGCTGCGCGCCGAAACGGAGCGCTACGGCCACTACTCGGTGGCGGGCGAATCCGTCTACGACCATCCGTTCCTCTGGGGCAGCAAGCGCACCGGCCCCGACCTCGCGCGGGTGGGTGCGCGTTACAGCGACGACTGGCACCGGCAGCACCTGAACCAGCCGCGCGACCTCGTGCCGGAGTCAAACATGCCGGCTTATCCGTGGCTCGCGGACGCGGCCGCGGACGCCGAACTGATCGAGACGAAGATGAAGGTGTTGCGCCTGGTCGGCGTGCCGTATACCGACGCAGAGATCGCAACGTCGCGCGAGGAGCTGAAGGGAAAGACGGAGGCCGACGCGCTCATCGCTTATCTGCAGGGACTCGGCCTCGCACTGAAAGGAGTGAAGTGACCATGGATCCGGTGACCGCATTTCGTATCGGCGCGACGCTGGTGATGTTCGTGATTTTCGGGGTGATCGTGTGGTGGGCCTACGGCGGCAGCCGCAGCCACCGGTTCGAGCGGGCGGCGCACAGCGTGGTCGGGGATGACGACACCCCACGAGCGGAAGGAGAAACGAGGTGAGCGATTTCAACGGCGAATTCTGGCCCGTCTACATCACGGTCATCACCGTGGCCAGCATCCTCGCCTGTGCCGTGCTGCTGTGGGCGCTGTCCACCCGGCGCGTGGCGATTCCGGGCAAGGCCGACGTTACCGGACATGTCTGGGACGAAGACCTCGAGGAGTACAACAATCCGCTGCCGCGCTGGTGGATCTGGCTGTTCTACATCACCATCGTCTTCGGCGTGGCTTACCTTGCCCTGTATCCGGGGCTGGTCACGTACCCGGGCTTGCTCAAGTGGAGCTCGGGCGGCGAACACGATGCCGATCAGGCGAAGGCGAGGGAAACCTACCAGCCGCTCTATGCAAAGTTCGCGGCGATGTCGATCCCAGACCTCGCCCGTGATCCGCAGGCGCGCGAAATCGGGCAGCGGCTGTTCCTCAACAACTGCGCGCAATGCCACGCGTCCGATGCACGCGGCGGCAAGGGCTTCCCCAATCTTGCGGACAAGAAATGGCTCTACGGCGGAGACCCGGACACGATCGTGGCCACCATCACCGACGGCCGCAGCGGGATAATGCCGGCTTGGGGAACCATCGTGGGTGATGAGGGCACGAAGAACCTGACGAACTATGTGATCTCCCTGTCGGGCGGCGCGCATGACGAACTGCGAGCGGCATACGGCAAGGAATTGTTTGCCGCGAACTGCGTCGCCTGCCACGGCGCGGACGGCAGGGGCAATCCCGCTCTGGGCGCGCCGAACCTGACCGACAAGACCTGGCTCTACGGCGGCGGCAGCGCGACGATCGCCGAGACCATCGGCAAGGGCCGCAACGGCGTGATGCCGGCTTGGGGCGAATTCCTCGGCGCGGAGAAAATCCATCTGCTGGCGGGTTTCGTGTGGGGATTGTCGAATGTCCAGTGACCACGCGCGCAGCCGCACTGACCGCTACACGGCGCCATCCATTGCGCTGCACTGGATGATGCTGCTGGTGATCGCGGCCGTCTACGCCTGCATCGAGCTGCGCGAAATGTATCCTAAGGGAAGCGATCCGCGTGAGGCGCTGAAGACCTGGCATTTCATGCTGGGCCTGTCGGTGTTTGTGCTCGCCTGGGTGCGCCTGGCGGTGCATCTGTACGGCCCGGTTCCGGCCATCATGCCGGAACCATCGCGCTGGATGAAGCTGTCCGGCCAGCTCATGCACGCCGCCCTCTATGGGCTGATGATAGGCCTGCCGATCGCGGGCTGGCTGATGCTCAGTGCCTCCGGAAAACCGGTGCCGTTCTTCGGCCTGCAACTGCCCGCGCTCGTCGGCGAGAACAAGGCGCTGGCGGAGGTGTTCAAGGAGATCCATGAGACCAGCGCGACGGTGGGCTATTTCCTCATCGGCCTGCATGCCGCCGCCGCGCTGTTCCATCACTACATCGTGCGCGACAACACCCTGCGCCGGATGCTGCCGTTCTCGGGGCGATAGCATGGCCGCGCAAACGATATTACGAATGGGCGATCGCTGATGGAATCCGCGGCGAGGCCCCCCGTCGCCGGCCAGGCCGCGCCGCTCGACCAGGCGCTCTACGAAGTCCGCAAGAAGATTTATCCGCGCGCAGTGCACGGTGCGTTCGCCGCCTGGCGCTGGATCTTCGTGGTGCTCACGCAACTGGTCTTCTACGGCGGGCCGTGGCTCGACTGGAACGGCAGGCAGGCCGTGCTGTTCGACCTGGCCGCGCGCAAGTTCTATATCTTCGGGCTGGTGTTCTGGCCGCAGGACATCGTCTACCTCACCGTCCTGCTGATCATCGCTGCTTTTTCGCTGTTTCTGTTTACCGCGGTGGCGGGGCGCTTGTGGTGCGGTTATGCCTGTCCGCAGACGGTCTATACCGAAATCTTCATATGGATCGAGCGCCAGGTGGAAGGCGATCGCGCGGCGCGCATGAAACTCGACGTGCAACCGCTGTCGTTTCGCAAATTCCTGCTCAAGGCCACCAAGCACGGACTCTGGATTGCGCTGTCCCTGTGGACGGGCTTCACCTTCGTCGGTTTCTTTACGTCGATCCACACGCTCGGCGGCGAAGTCCTGCAACTGGACGCGGGCCCCTGGGAGTCGTTCTGGATGGTTTTTTACGGCTTCGCCACATATGGCAACGCCGGATGGATTCGCGAGCAGGTGTGCAAATACATGTGTCCGTATGCGCGCTTCCAGAGCGTCATGTTCGATCCGGACACGCTCGTCATCACCTACGACCGCGAACGCGGCGAGCCGAAAGGCGCGCGCGCCCGAGGCGCCGACTACAAATCGAAAGGCCTGGGCGATTGCGTGGACTGCAGCATCTGCGTCCAGGTGTGTCCCACCGGCATCGACATTCGCAACGGCCTGCAATACGAGTGCATCGGTTGCGCGGCTTGCATCGACGGCTGCGATCAGGTCATGGAC
>JANXVW010000155.1 GCA_025351455.1 Betaproteobacteria bacterium
CGCTGTTCGTATCCGTACCGTAAGAACCTGTGCCGCAGGCGAGCGCATTCGTTGTTGCGACGGTGGCGCCGGTCGGCGCGGCGACGGTCACCGTACCGCTCTGCCCCTGCCACGCGACCGCCAACGTGTAGGTGACCGAAGCGTCGGCGTTAGTCGCGCTGCTGATGCAGCCCCGCGCGCCGTTGATCGAACCGATGCTTGTGCTGCTGAGTGCTTCGGAAGCCCCCTTGAACAACGCGTCGAGTTCGGTCAGGTCGGCATTGGCCGTGGCCCGCTGGGTAGCACTGCCTGCGCCGGTGCAGGATGGCAGGGCGCTGCTACCGGTACCGAAATAGGGCGAGCCGGAGCCGGTAGTGAGCGCGTAGCACGATCCGACTTTTCTGTTTGTGCTAAGCCGGTCGGTCATATCGTTGAGAAGCACCAGCGCCTGTTCTCGCGAATAGGCCTCGACCTGCGCCTTCTGGACTCTTCCCTGCAAGCCGGCAAGCCCCAGAAGGCCGAGAAGTATGATCACCAGCGTGATCAGGACTTCAAGCATCGTGAAGCCCCGATGAAGACGCATGTAGTTCTTGTTGGTCACGTTAATTGACTCCTCAACTTTTTCGCCTTACGCGGCATTCAATGGACGTTCGGTCGTCCGCTCAAGTCCACGGCAACAGTCTTGGCCGTGATATTGGCATTGCCTGGCACATTGACTGTGAATGTGACGGCAGAGGCGCTTGTCAATCTGCCGTCACGGCCGTATGCCAACGCGGCCGTCGGGCCGGTGACTGTCATCGCACCGGTGTAGGCGTCCACCGTTTTTAATGTCCGTGTGGTGCCGCCGCCATCAACATAGGTCACGCTCCAGCCCTGCGTCCATGCTGCAGTGTTCACGGGCGCGATAGTGACGCCGGAATTGCGCTTCGCCGCCTCGCTGCGAGCCAGGAGCAGGCTCATTTGAAGTTCGGTCGCGGCGCTGTTCACTCTGCTTTTCAGCACAAAATTATTGAACGAGGGGGCCGCGAGCGTAACGAGGATGCCCACTATCACCATCGTCATCATCAATTCTATGAGGGTGAATCCGCTGAGACGGTTACGAACCACGGTATTGGGCTGCATCATGTTCGCGCGCTTCCATTGAGCAAGAGATGTTGCTCCTACCATTTACTGGTCGGCGTCTTGGTACCGGCGCTCGACAGGGTGAGATTGCCATCGGTTAGCTGATTGCCAATGGCCGTTGCGGTAATGAGATATCCGACAGGAGGGCCGGTCACCGCGGCGACGGACAGCGTGTAGTTCGGGCTCACAGCGGTCGGCACGGTCAAATTCAGGGACGTGAGCGCGGTCGAGCCAGTTGCATAAGACCGCGCATCCAGCATGTATTGTTCTTCCCTGTTGGCGATATCGAGCATGAACTGCTGGGCGGCGGACCGGTTGGCGCGCATCACATAGTTCCTGTAGCTTGGCCATGCGAGTCCAGCCAGAATGCCAACGACGGCGACGGCGACCATCAACTCGATCAAGGTGAACCCTTGCGAACGCCCGGACGCGGCAATTTGCCGTTGTAGTCCCGATTGCGGCATTTTTTGTACCCCCTCTTTAGATTGAGGGCATCCTATTCAAGTCGATACGCGCCCACAAATCCGTCCGACCAATGGGGGAATTCAGGGAATGAACGGCAGATCTGGCGCTTGCATCGATGGCGCATGCTGCCCGATGCCACCTCATGCATGACGGTTCAGGGCGTGCGTGATTAGAGCAAGGCTGTGATGTCAGAAAGGAATTGGCTTCTGATTTATAGACATTAAGTCGGAATTAGACGAAGTCCAATGCTTGTCTTATAATCGCCGCCATGGATGCAATGCAGTACAACAGGGACAATTTGGCGGACAAGCTGCGCGCGCACGGGATCAACCCGACCCATCAGCGCATCGAGATTGCACATGCCCTGTTCTTCCGCTGCGAACACCTGTCGGCCGACCAGGTCATGGCGATCGTCAATGAACGCCATTCGGAAACTTCCAAGGCAACGGTCTACAACACGCTCAACCTCTTTCTCGAAAAGAAGCTGATCCGCGAAGTGATCGTCGATCCGAACAAAGTCTTTTACGATCCGAACACATCGCACCACTATCACATGTACGACGTCGATTCCGGCAAGCTGACCGATATCGACGCGGCCGATATCCGCGTGTCCGGGTTGCCGCCGCTGCCCGCCGGCATGGTGACCGAAGGCATGGACATCGTCATCCGCGTGCGTCCCGCCGACTTCCCCCTCTCCCCGGCCCTCTCCCGCGAGGGGAGAGGGAGTGGCGTCAGAAACGAAAACAAAGCCTGAACCAGATTCTGGCTTTAGGGCGCCCTCTCCCTTGGCGGGAGAGGGCCGGGAAGAGGGGGCGAGCAGTAGTTCTTTAACGGCCGGAGAATTTCGCCGGTCGCTTGTCCTTGAAAGCCGCCACCCCTTCGCCGAAGTCTTCGCTTTTTGCCGCTTCGCGCTGCAGAGCGCATTCGAGGTCGAGTTGTTGTTCGAAGGAGTTTTTGGACGATGCGTAGATCGCGCGCTTGGTCAACCCCAGCGCCCGCGTAGCCTGTCCCGCGAGTTGCCGGGCGAGCGCATCGGCTTCGCCCGCGAGCTTGTCGTCGTCGACGCATTTCCAGATCATTCCCCATTGCTCTGCCTGTTCGGCGCTGACTTTCTCGGCCAGCATGGCGGTAGCCATCGCGCGTGCCGTGCCAATGAGTCGCGGCAACGTGTAGGTGCCGCCCGCATCCGGGATCAGGCCGATTTTGCTGAAAATCTGGATGAAGCTCGCCGACCTGGCAGCGATGACGATGTCGCAGGCGAGCACGAGGTTGCAGCCCGCCCCGGCGGCCACGCCGTTGACAGCGCAGACCACGGGATAGGGCAGTGCGCGCAACTGCTTGAGCAGCGGGTTGTAGTTCTTCTCCAGCGAGCTGCCCACGTCGGCGGATTCCTCGTTGCCCATCATGCGCTCGGAAAGATCCTGGCCTGCGCAGAAACCGCGTCCGGCGCCGGTGATCATCAGCACCCGCACGCTGCTGTCGGCCAGAATCGCCTGCATGGCCTGCTTCAGTTCCGCGTGCATTTCACCGGTGAACGAATTCAGTTTATCCGGACGGTTCAGGGTGATCTTCGCGACTCCTGAAGCGATATCCAATAAAATGGCATTGAATTTCATTGGCGATTTCCTCTTTCATTATGTTCGTCCGCGGATGCGGTGCGTCAGCGGATTATAGAACCCACCCGGAAGGACTGGTCATGGCTTACGAAAATATCATCCTCGAAACCCGTGGCAAGGTCGGGCTCATCACGCTCAATCGTCCCAAGGCACTCAATGCGCTGTCGCCGGACCTGATGCGGGAATTGTCCGCAGCACTCGACGCTTTCGAAGCCGACGATAACATCGGCTGCATGGTATTGACCGGTAGCGACAAGGCGTTCGCTGCGGGCGCCGACATCAAGGCCATGAAGGAAAAAACTTACATGGATGTCTACAAGGAGGATTTCATCACGGCGCAATGGGAGCGCGTCACGCGTTGCCGCAAGCCGGTGATAGCCGCGGTGGCGGGTTACGCGCTCGGCGGCGGATGCGAACTGGCGATGATGTGCGACTTCATCATCGCGGCCGACAACGCGCGATTCGGCCAGCCCGAAATCAACCTCGGCGTCATCCCCGGTGCCGGCGGCACTCAGCGGCTGCCGCGCTTCGTCGGGAAATCCAAGGCAATGGAAATGGTATTGCTCGGCCAGGCGCGCATGATGGATGCCGCCGAAGCGGAACGCGTCGGGCTCGTCAGCCGGGTTGTGCCACTGGCGGAATTGCTGAACGAAGTGATGAAAGCCGCGGACAAAATCTGCGAACTGTCCCTTCCGGTCGTCATGATGGCCAAAGAATCGGTCAATCGCGCTTTTGAGACGACGCTCTCTGAAGGCGTGCGCTTCGAGCGGCGGCTGTTCCATTCCGGGTTCGCCATCGAAGACCAGAAAGAGGGCATGGCCGCCTTCGTCGAGAAGCGCAAGCCATCTTTCAAAAATCGCTGACGTTACCCAGTCGCCGCAGAGGCGCAGAGGGTGCGCAGAGAAAATCTTGGTGAGGAGATATCAATGCTAACGATGTCATCCGGTTTGGCGAGCGCGCGGCGAACATACTTTTGACATCGGAGCAGCGGATGTGTCTCGATCTAGCAATTGTCGCCCCGTATCCTCTGCGCAGTCCCTGCGTTCTCTGCGCTTCCGCGGTGAAGATTTAGAGTCCCCGCCAGGGGATCCGTAAACCCCTCGCCCTCAGGCGACGGGTCCCTTTTTCTTACCTCTCCCTCCGGGCTTCGCCAGC
>JANXVW010000199.1 GCA_025351455.1 Betaproteobacteria bacterium
CAAATGCATCGGCGATCGCTTGCAGTGTGTAATCTCCCGTCGCATACGCGGCCACCATACCTGATTTGGCATCCTCGAACGTGTCGCGGTAATAGTCGAGCGATTTCGCCAGCGCGCGACGTTGCAGTCTCGGGATTTCCCTGATGGTGTGTTTGGTCGCCGCCTCCAGCTCTGCCTGCATCGACTCGACGAACGCTTCGGACCCCAGGAAAACCTGCCCTTTGAGATTGTCCCAGACATCTGGAACCCGAATCCCTTCCTGCACGAATTCGACATAGCGTTCAATCTGGCGCGCACGCGAAGTACCGAACTGGCTGAGTAGCCAGTCTGTGTGCAGCCACCCCGGGCGCGGCGCGGTTCCTACCATGGCGGGGTACGCGCTCCATTTCCACTGGCGAGCGTGCTTGACCATGGCGGCGCGCACCGGGTTGAGCACGACATAGCGGGCAAGCTCCAGCAGGTAGCTGTCGCGCTCGACCAAAATCGCCTTGTAGCGCCCCTGGAAAACGTGGCCGACTCGCCTGTGCCGGCGGTTGACCCTCTGCGTGTACACGCCGTTGAACTGGCGCATGCCCGCTGCGAGGTTGGCTTCCGCCGTCTCGACCACCAGGTGGTAGTGATTGGTCATCTGGCACCAGGCGTGGATCGCCCAGTTGTACCGTTCGCAGCACTGGGCCAGGATCTCAAGCCACGTTTCGCGGTCGGTGTCGTCTAGAAAAATATCCTCGCGACGGTCACCACGCGAAGTGACGTGGTAAAGACCCCCGGAGAGTTCAAGTCGGAGCGGACGCGACATGGACAAAGTCTACTGGGCATCGGTGCTATATTGCAAGACCTGACCCTATTTGTTCCTATTTGTTCCTCTAAACCAAAATAACGGCAGCCGGTATCAGCAAAAGTATGGCGACTGAGGTAAAAAAAGTATCAGAAACATGCCCTGCTGCCCCAACGCAGAGCTAAACGGCGCCGAAAGGCGTCCGGGTTCAGCGCCGGGTTATGCCGCAGATTCGAGCGCATCCCACCCGGGGAATACGAGCACCGCCGGATGACACTTGAGCGCACGCGCAAGAATTTTTGCCCGCTCTACGCCGAGGTTAACCCGGCCGTTCTCGATGGCAGAAATGGTCGCCTGGGGAATCCCGGTGAGTTCGGAAAGCTGGCTCTGGCTCAACTCCTGGAGCTCGCGAAGAATCCTGACAGATTCGCCGACAGAAACTTCAATCCTTTTCTTCGCGGAGCGAAACTCTTTCATATCATGGCCTCCGGTAGTCGTGAGGAGTGACTTGAATAACCTGGATCAATAGAACACCGGCCGAAACCCGATAAATCACCCGCCACTGAAGTCCTAACCGGGAAGAACGGTGGCCCTTCCATTCTCCGGAGAGGGCTTCATCTTGAAATCCCTTGATAGCCCGCAACCCCGGTGGACCTGAAAGCATCGCTATGTCTTTCCACTTTTCGTAACGCTTCAGGATTTCCTGAGGGATTGCCCCCGAGAGCTGTTTGTCTACCCGGCGGTTCTCCTCAATGCGCCACATGCCATATTGTGGCTATACCATTAATGGTATGTCAAGGTTGATCGAGTACGCTGAGGCATAACGCAGAGCTAACCCGGCGCCGGCGCGCGCGGCGCGGCGGGTACACAAGAGCAACGCTCTTGGGCGCTCGGGTTGAGCGCCGGGTTGGGCTGTGATTGAAGGCATTGACGCTAGCATAGCGCGACCTTCACGAGAGAACACGCCCGCAGGAAACCACGACCGCGCGCATGACCACGAACCCACGGCTTGCGTCACGCGGCCCGTGAGCGGAGGCACGGGCTTATGCGTACCGACGTTGCGACGAGATCAGTGCCGGTAGCGACGTGACGCAAACGGATCCAGCGCTTGCACACAGGAGGCAATTCGATGGGCGGGCTTCTACGCATTCGATGAACGGCTCCGGGTTCAACCAAACGCCCAACGTCGAAATTGAGCGGCGCACACCGGCGTGCCGCTGACGGAAAATACCCATGGATCTGCCCCGCCGGTGTGCGTCCGCTCGAATGACTGGTTAGGCCTCATCTAAACCACGCCCACAGAGCAATGATAGACGTGAGTGCGGAAGCGGCCAAGGCAACGGGGATGAACATTGACGCTAACCAATAGGTACCCATCAACCTGGAATGCGCATGCTTCGGTGAAACGCTGAGCCGCAAGTAGGCTCGAATCCCGCGGAACTCAGCAACTCCGCTATCCAGGCGACCTGAGAACTCCACAGACAGCACGCCTCGGTTTCCATTCGGAATCCAAGCTAACCCCGTCGAATCCCAACCAACCACCGGAAGGATGCGACCAGCGCAACGCCGAAAGTCTGCGCGGTATTCCTGATGAGCGATGACAGAATATAGGCACCTCGCAACACGAACGAAATCTCCTACGCATATCGGAGTTCCCGCTCGGTCAAACTTTGCGCCTCGATGCTGGATCATTGCTGTCTAACGACGAAATTCACGCGCGCCGTTAGGCGTCGCGTGCAATGCCTGGTTAGGGTGCACTTAACGTTCCTTTTTCGGCCTTTCTTACCAAGTAAGCAAGAATCGCAAAGACTAGCGCCGCCCCGTAGCCGAGGCAGATGAGAAGTTCGAGCGCACTATCGATGATTGCATGGGAACTCAAAATTACGTTGTGACCTTCGAGCGCCGTTTGTCGCAACATCTCACCAGTAGTCGTCGGATCTCGTAGCATCTGTTCAATGAAGCGATATTTCTCGGGTTGCAATAACATGGGGCGTGCGTGCCAATAATAAAAACCCGCGATTCCTGCAGAGATTAAGGCGAATCCAATCGCGGAACCAACAGCGAGTCGAAAAGCAATTCTCATGATGCGACTTTGCACCCTAACGCTGAAGATGACCGGCGACCAAGGAGCAGGAGCCGCGCAGCGGTGGACGCCCTTGGGCGTCCGTGTCGATTGACCGGTTAGCACTCAGCCGCTTCATAGGCACCAAGTATCTCCTCCCTTAGATCAAGAGGCAAACGGTCGTAGTCCGCGGCGCGGTCTTTGAACTTTTCTTTAAGGTCCGTCGAAGTGTCAACGCCGACCGCAACGTTGGCCAATACGAGCAAAGTACAGGCCGCAAACTCGCGCTCGTGGCCTGGTACAAGCTTATGAGAACCCAATTCAATGACCTCGTACGGGAACCAAAGTTGGTCAGAGTGCAGAATTCCTCTCTGCTCCACGCACACTGAGCGAAGGGCGGCGAGATGGCGGTCGGAGTCTTGCCCATAATCCAGCGCGGCGATGAATTCAAACTCCCGCTCCGACAGTTCGCGAACGACCCGACTTTCCATGAGTGCTAACGTTTGAATTCAGACGCGCGCCGCTTTCGGCGCGTCGGCTGCAATGATAGGTTAGAACGCATTAACTCGAATTCAAACATTCGCTGGGCTGCGCCTTATGAACTCGATCTAGGATCCAGCCTATCGCTCCGTAAAGAGGCCCCCAAACAAGTGCATTGAGTGCTTCGACATAGAAATGTCCGGCGCCTTCCACAACGCTGGTTGGGGCAATCAAGCCAAAATGCTTGGCAAGCTCGAATCCTGGGATTCCATGAACGAGTACCAGAAATAGACCGACCATGCCGGAGGGAAGGCCAACGTAGGGAACAAAATACGTGGCGTAGAGCCCGAGACTCCAAGGAGATGCAACGACGCCAAAAGCAGCGCCGGTGACAAGCCACCGCAGGCGTGGTTTGTGTCTTGTTGCCCAGTACCAAACGGTGATTGGCACAACAATTAAGAGTAGGAGTAGGAGCAGCATCGGGCGCCAAAGTGCGTTCTAACGTGTGAATTGAGAGGCGCCGGAAGGCGTCCTTCTCGAATGGCAGGTTAGGCAGTCCATCAATGACCCTTATCGTTAGTGACTTTCGAGGGAGCTCGGTTGACGCGCTCCTTTAATGCAGGTGCTCCATCAGTCCAGGGATGCTTCTCACGGTGATCACGAACCAGTACGAGAGTCTCCTTCATATATTTGGCGACAGGTTCGGTCGTCATACCATCGGGCGTGGAGGTAAGTAAGATGACGCCCGCATCCACGTTTACTTCCAGAAGGTGAACTACGTCAGACACATTTCTTGAACTCAAACCCTCAAGCGCACTGACATATGTTCGAGTATTTCCAGCCGTACAAAATAGCGAATCCTGAAACTGTGCAATCGTGCCGTACCGATATCCAGCATAGGCAGAGAAGAAAATAACGCCAAGGACCGCAGTCGTTCCCCCAACCCATTTGAAATTCAAGCGCGGCATTTTTTATTCCCCTGGCTCAGACTGCCTAACGCGTTGTTGAGCGGCGCGAAGCTCTTTGCGCGTCCGCTCGAACTAAAGTTAGAACCATTTCATCCATGACGGATTCGGACCAGATTCTTTTTTCTTGAGCTTTACTACCGATACAAAATTAATGAAAGAGAAAATGGCTCCGAGCACCAGAAGTGGCCCCGTTTGTTTGAACAGCATTCCCCGATTTATAAGTGGATTCCGGGCCGATCGTGGAAAGGTGCAGAGTTCGGGTTGCACCGAGGTCTCATCTTAAGCAGCCTGCCTCAATTGCGGCAAGACGGCCAGGTACTTTTCCTGCGGCGTGAGCTTATCCAGAGACGAATGCGGACGATCC
>JANXVW010000252.1 GCA_025351455.1 Betaproteobacteria bacterium
TTGTCGACCGGAGGCGCGATCGACCCGGCCCTGGCTCGCGCCAGCATCGACCTGCTGATCTGCAACGCCGCCACGTCGCCCGTTGCCGCCATCGACGTGATCGATGCAGGCAGCGGCGCTGCCAACGCGGCCAAGTCAGACCATCTGAAGGCGCTGGGCATCCGCTATCTGCGGCTCTCCGCGAAATCCCTGCCCCGTCCGGACGAATTTCACGCGCTGCTGTACAAGATGTAAGGCTTGCTAAATCAACTTTCTCACCGCAAATGAAAAAGGCCGCGAATCGCGGCCTTTTTGCCGGCAGAACGAGCTCTCAGCCCTTCTTGCCTGCGTCAGGTTCGGCCGGCTTGTCGCCCGGCTTCCCATCGGTGGGATGGGGGATCGCAGTCTCATCCGGCTTACAGAACGCATCGATCGCTTCGTTGTGGCACCAATGGGCATTGAAACCGTCGTTTTTCTTCAGGCATTCGTAGATATATTTGCCCATTTCCTCGGTCCAGGCGCAGTTCTGCCGTTTGAGAAAAAACCGTTCGCGGCCATTGGTCGCCTCTTCGGCGCCGAATGCCGGGCCGCAGACGATGCCGGCGCTTATCAATGCCAGAAGGCTGAATGCAAATCTCTTTTTCATGGGATTCCTGACCCGGGCAGCACTGCCCGGAAAGTAATGCGATGACACATTCTAGGGGAAACATGCTTTCCGTGCGAACAACCCAGTCCTGCACCGCTTCCTCGCGCCGCCATGCCACGCCGGCGGATCCCCAGCGATTGGGAACTGACTTTTATTTCCGTGCTCCGCCGCTGGATTTCGGTTTCGAAGCATTTTTGACGCGACGCGAAGCCGGCTTACGCTTCGGCGCCTTCGCTCTCCTTGCCGCCTTCTTGACTTTTTTCAGCATGCGCTCGGCCGTGAACAGGTCCTGATCGAGGATGCCGGCCGCCCGCACGATCGCGATTTTCGCCTCTGCCTTGTTCAGGTCCGGGCTGATGCGGATGAGCTCGGAAATCGCCTCGCCGAGGGCAGTACGCGCATTGGCGCGCAACTTCGCATCCCTCGCGCGGTCGAGTGCCTTGAGCAGGGCATCGACCACGGGCTTCGCAAGCGACTCGATCGCCATGAATTATTTTGCGTGAAACTTGAATTCGAGGACCAGGTATCGGCGTCCCACGAGGTCCTTTGTCATTGTTTGTTTTTCGCCGTTGTATTCGGCATCGATGACGAATCGTCCGCCAGCCGGCGGATTCATGTAAAAGTAAGGACCATCCGATACCGCCTCGATCAACGCGTTCCCGCTCTGGTCGGTCAGCGTCACCTTCACCCCGCTGATGTCGGCCTCCTGGCCTTCAACTTCGAAAATGAGCTGGATCGGAAACTTGTTGGCGATCTTGAACAACGCCTTGCGCTGCGCCTCGCCTGTACCGCCCGTCACGTAAGTCGTGGGGCCCTGCTTGCGCACCTTCGGCGGCTCCACTTCATCCGCCGCCTGCAACGCGGGCATGGCAAGCGCAAGCAACAGCCCCGCCGTCACGAATATTCTTGTTTTCATTTCCTCACCCCTCGTCGAAACGTGCGATCCAGAATAGCACACGCCTGGTTTCTATCGACTGCGTCCGGGTAGCCCAACCTCATTGACACGAAGGGTCACGAAGAAAACACGAAGGCGACGAAGGGGAAAAGAAAGAGGGGAAATTTCTGCGGGGCACCAGGTACCGCACCGCGACGAGGATATGCATCTTCGTTCGTTCTCCTTCGTGCCCCTTCGTGTTTCCTTCGTGACCCTTCGTGTTCCCGTTTTAAACGCCGATCTATAGTGTCATTCCGCGTCGGGTTGATTCTGCGGCATCGCCTTCCTGAAAGGCTCCAGCGCGAGGCAGCTCTCGTCGATGCGCCGGATGACGGGAAACGCATCGAGATCGACCTTGAAGCGGTTGGCATTGGCAACTTGCGGTACGAGGGTGATGTCGGCGAAACCCGGTGTGTCGCCGTGGCAGAACTGCCCGGTTTCCTTCTCCGCCGCCAGTCGCTTCTCGAGCGCCGTGAAGCCGACCGTCACCCAGTGGCGGTACCAGGCGGTCTTCTGCTCGTCGGTCAGTTTCAGCGTATCCGTCAGATAGGCCAGCACGCGCGTATTGTTTAATGGATGGATTTCGCATGCACTGATCAACGCCAGCGAACGCACGCGATTTCTCTCCACCGAATCCCTGGGCAGCAAGGGAGGCTGGGGGAACGTCTCATCGAGATAGTTGATGATGGCGAGCGATTGGTAGAAGCGCCGGCCATCGTGTTCCAGCACCGGCACGAGGTTTTGCGGACTGACCTGCGAAAATTCAGGCGTGTACTGGCGGCCCTTGGCCAGGTGGATGCTGACCTGTTCGTAGTCCAGTCCTTTCATGCTCAGCGCAATGCGCACGCGGTAGGACGCGGAGCTTCTGAAATAACCGTAGAGTTTGAGCATCTCATCTCCCTGATTTTTTTCCGCGCCTTTCAGCGCACTGCATTGAGTTCGCGATGACGCATCAGCAGACCGGCTGCCATGCACATTTCTTCAGCATCCTTGAACGTCGGCACACCGGAGTGCTCCATACGCGCGAACCAGTCCGCCTGGTGTTCCAGCGTGCCCATTATGCAATGCAGGATCGGCAGTTTCGCCACCTTGGCCAATTCGGCAAGCGCGTTGACCACTGCGTCGGCATCGACCATGAACGGCACCACATGGATCATCAGGATCGCATCGAAATGCCCTGTGGCCGCTTCCAGGGCGACGGCCAATGTGGCGGAGAAACGATCCGCGCGCGCATCCGCCAACAAGTCGAGCGGGTTGGCGATCGACGCTTCGGCAGGCAGGAAAGCGCGTAGTTTTTCAACCATCGCGGAAGGTAATTCAGGCAATACGAGGCCCTCGTCCACGGCCTGGTCGGCGGCGAGCACACCCGGGCCACCGGAATTCGACAACAGCAGCACGCGCTTGCCGATGCCCTGGGGAAAGGCGCCGAACGCTTTGCCGGCCAGCAGCAGACGCCGCAAGCTCCTGGTCCTGACGATGCCGCTGCGACGGCAGAAATCCTCCGTCGCCGCGTCGTCCGGCGGCCGGGATCCGGTATGCCGGAACGCGGCTTCACGCCCCGCCGCCGTGCGCCCGCCGATCAAGGCAATCACCGGCTTGTTCTTCGCGGCCGCGCGCGCCGCCTCGCCGAAGCGCGCCGCGTCGCCAAATGTTTCGACATAGAGCAGGATCGCCTTGCAACGCTCGTCGCGCCCGAGTTGCTCGAGGTATTCGATGATGCCCAGGTGCATGCTGTTGCCCACCGAGACGACTGCACCGAGCGGGATGTTGTAGGCATGGCTGGCGTCGATCGCCTCTTCGATGACGGCGCCCGATTGCGAAATCATCGCCACGCCGCCGCCCCTGGGCATAGCGCGGAAGAATGTCGCGGCAAATGGCGACTTCGGGTCGAGCAGATTGATCACGCCCGCACAGTTGGGCCCGCCGATGGTCAGCCCGCGCGCGGCGGCGAGTTCGCGCAAGGCGGCGTCGCGGGCGCGTCCGCTTTCGCCGGCTTCGGCAAAACCACCGGGCAGCACCAGGATGTTCTTGTGGCCGCTGTCCGCTGCTTCCGTGACCACATCGATGATGCTGTCGGGGCGCACCAGCACGGCAACCAGGTCAACCGGACCGTCCATGGCCTTGAGCGAAATCGCCACCTTCAGGCCGTCAATCTCCCCTCCCTTGGGATTGACCGGCACGATGCGGCCGGTATAGCCCGACACGCGCAAATTACGCAATACGGCGCCGCCTGAACTCGTCGGTCGCTCTGCCGCCCCCACCACGGCGATGCTCCGCGGATTCAGGAAACTGGCGATGGGGCTCTTTGTCGGCACGGTCAGATTCCACGCAGCCTGCGCGCTACATCGCGAAATGTATCGCGCCCACCGAAGCCGCCTGCCTTGGTGACCAGCCACAGCGATGTGCCGCCAAGCCGGATGCGCGCATACGGAATGCCGGGCATCAGGTCACCGAGCACCTGCAATGCCGGATTGTCGCTTGCCGCCAGGATGGCGATCGCCGTATCGCCGCCCGTCGCAACCAACGCCTCCGCTTTCGCACTGCGCGCAATTTCGATTGTGTGCCTGGCCATGTCGGCGGCGACGCGCTCGGCGTCTCCGTCATGGCCAGCCTCGTCCGCCGTGGCCTTGAGCACGAGGTTTTGCGCAGACGGAATCTTTCCGGATTGCAGCCGGCCATTGGGCGCGCGCAACACCGTGGTTTCCGGTTCCGTGGACAACGACTCGACCTGCTCGGCGCTGCGCATCGCGCGCGAACCGACCGCGAATACGATGGTGCCGGTCACACGCTGGGGCGAAGTAGGAGCCGGGCCGCCATCGAAGCACACCAGGGCCAATGCACGGGTCAATCCCGCGGAGCCGACCATCAGCACGTCGTTCGCGCGGGCCGCGAAGCGCGTGACAATGCCGGTCAGGTCGGCGTCGATTTCGCTGTCTGCGACCCAGACATCGGCTCCGCCATGAAGCGCTTGCGCCGACGTCACTGTTTGAACGCGCAATCCAGGCTTCGCCAAGGCAAAAACCTCCTGCAAAGGGGCCAGTGGCGGGGGCGACAAGGCATCTTTTGCGAATGCGGTCTGCGCCAGCGGCCGGCCATCGACGTGGACCACGCCGCCGCGGACGGTGCGCCCCTGCGCCGGAAATGCCGCGGCAACCACGGCTTCGCGGCGGCCGCTGACATCGAGCAACGCCATCGTTTCGGCTACGACGTTGCCGCGAAGAGTCGAATCTATTTTTTTGACGACGATATCGAAGCCGCCAGCGCCAAGGTGACGCACGATGTCGCGCACGCGCCCAGCGGCCACGTCCGCCGTAAGATGCCGGGTATCGGTATTGACTGAAACAACGCGGGCCGACTTCAGCGTCGCGGGATCGCAGCGCATCGGCATGGCAACGACCCAGGTTTCGACGCCCGCCGCCGCGAAAGGCCCTGCACTGTCCATTGCCCCGGTCAGGTCATCGGCGACGATGAGAACGCGGGGCTGGCGCATCATCGAATCGCGCGCTCAGGCCGCAAAGTGGTCCGCCATCTTGCGGGCGTAGGCGATAGCGGCCTGCATGTTCACATTGTTGGCTTTACCGGTCCAGGCGATGTCGTGGGCAGTGCCGTGATCCACCGACGTACGGCGGATCGGCAGCCCGAGACTGATGTTGACGGTTTCGTCGAAGGCAATCAGTTTCGTCGGGATGTGGCCCTGGTCGTGGTATTGCGCGACGACGAGATCGAATTCTCCATTGAGCGCGCGATAGAACACGGTATCGCCGGAAATCGGGCCTTTGACGTCGATGCCTTCCTTTTGCGCGATTTCAATCGCCGGCTGGATGCGTTCGATTTCCTCGCGGCCGAAGATACCGCCTTCGCCGCTGTGCGGATTCAGGCCCGCGACCGCGATGCGCGGTTTGGCCATGCCGAGTTCGCGAAAGTGCTCATGTCCGGCGCGGATGGTTGCGACTACCCTTTCGATGGTTGGACGTTCGGCGGCATTCTTCAGCGACTGGTGCGTGGTGACGTGGATCGCGCACAGCTTGTCGCTCGCGAGCAGCATGAACGAAGACTTCGCCCCGGTCAGTTCGGCGAGCAATTCGGTGTGCCCGTCAAAATGGTGGCCCGCGGAATGCATGGCGGCCTTGTTCAACGGCGCGGTGACGATTACGGCGATTCTGCCATCCAGCGCGAGCTTGACGGCTTCCTCGACGTAACGATAATCCGCTTCGCCACCGGCGGAGGAAACCTTTCCATCGACGATCTTTTCCTGGTCTTTGCTCACGACATTGAAAACCGGCACTTCACCGTCTTTGGCGTCGAGGCCATCGACGAACTTCAGGTTCGTGCCGAGCAGCTTGTCAGCGCGCCTCAACGTGGCGAGATTGCCCACCACGGCCGACACCGAACGCGTTGCCGGGGCCATCTGGGCAAGCGTCTTGACGATGATTTCCGGCCCTATGCCCGACGGATCGCCCATGGTAATGCCGATTTTTGCGGTCATGCGATCCTCATGATTCCACGTGATTGCGAAAAACAGAAATTATAGCCGAGCACGGTGCGCTCATCAGGCGCCATGTTCTTCGGGCGCGATCGCAACGCGGACTTCCGTGGCGGTTGCAAGGTCGCCGCCGACATCGACGATTTTCTGCGCCGCGCGCTCGACCAGTTGCAGGTTGGACAGTTCACAGCCATAGGAGGCGTCTTCCAGGCCGACGCGCACATGGCCGCCCTCGGCGACCGCGCGGGGAATCATCGACATAACATCGACCTGTAGGCCCGCGACCATCCATTGCGCGCCGGGCGCCACCTGGTCGAGCAGCTTCAGATAAGCGGTGAGTGCATAGTCCTCCGGCGGAAAACTGAATGTATAGCCGCTGGTGAACATGAAGCGATACACCGGCGCCGGACAACTCTCGCGCCAGTGCAGCGTGGCGCCAAGGCGCACGAATCCCGGCTCGTAGATGGCATAGCTCGGATGCAGGCCGTGACGCATGGCAAGCCTGAGGCCGTGGCGTATGTCCTCCTCGGGATTGGCGTAGACGAATCCCGGTCTGTCCGCGAGGAGGTCGTCGTAAAGGGAAAAATTGACCGAGCCCGGATCGATTGCTGTCCATTCGATCAGGCCGCGTCGCGCCAGTTCCTCGACGTGGGCGAAACGCCGCTGCGCGCCTTGCGCGCCGGGCTGGGCGCCCAACCCGGGAGCCGGGATGGTCGGATAGACGATGGCGTCCACTTTGCTTCGGATGCCGTCGACTATGCTTGCGTAAACGTCGGGGTCCTGGGTCTGCGTGCCGGTTGCCTCGTCGTAAGCATGGACATGAACGATCGCCGCGCCGGCCTGCACACAGGCGATGCCCTCTTCGACTATTTCCTTCACCGAGACCGGAATGCGCGGCTGGCGTTTGCGCGTCCACGGCCCGTTCAATGCGACTTCCAGCCAGGTCTTGGCCTGCCCTGCTTATTGCATGTCGTTTATTGATCTTTCCCCAATTCACATCAGTGAATTGGATCAACATTCACCCTCTCCCTTCGGGACAAGGGAACACTTGGAGCGTAGCAGAGGGCCGGGGTGAGGGTTTGAGCGTTCCATCTGCCATCAATTACGAAACGCTCAATCGTTACCCGGTTGCTTTCACACGAGCGTGACGGAGAGTTCTCCCAATCCTTCCACGGAACCGATCATCTGGTCGCCCTTCTTTACCGCTCCCACGCCGGCGGGCGTGCCGGTGAAAATCAGGTCGCCCGGCTTGAGCAGGTAGTAGTCGGACAGGTAGGCAATCGTGTCCTGCACATTCCAGATCATCTCCTGCAAATCGGCCGCCTGCCGCATTTCGCCGTTGACCTTCAATGAAATTTTGCCCATCGAGTGATGCCCGTGGCTGGCCACCGGATGGATGGCGGCGACAGGCGCCGACTCGTCGAAAGCCTTGCCGAAGTCCCACGGCCGCCCCATGTCGCGCGCCTTGAACTGCAGGTCGCGACGGGTCATGTCCAGGCCGACCGCGTAGCCATACACATAGTCCAGCGCCTTCGCCGCCGGGATGTTGCGGCCCTCGCCCTGGATTGCCACCACCATCTCGATTTCATGGTGCAGGTTTTCCGTGCCCGGCGGGTAGTGCATGTTGCCCCCGCCAGGCAACACGGCGTCAGCCGGCTTGAGGAAGAAAAACGGCGGCTCCTTCTCCGGATCCTTGCCCATTTCGCGCGCGTGCGCCGCATAGTTGCGGCCCACACAGTAGATGCGGTGGACGGGAAAACGGTCCTTGCGGCCTACGATGGGAACCGAGGGGACCGGACCGATATTAAACAACAGTTCATTTCCGTTCATGGTTTTTTAAATCAGAGTTAGAAAAAAACTTCACCGCCAAGGACGCGAAGGACGCTAGGAGCCTGTCGGGCTTAGCCGCCCAGAACTATTGATAGATGCTATTGTCATAGTATTATCCTGTTCGACGATGCCCGGAGTGTAGCCATGGCCAATTTCCGCCCGATCGATCGCGCCACGCCTTATCTGCTGCCGC
>JANXVW010000298.1 GCA_025351455.1 Betaproteobacteria bacterium
GGCTGTCCGATTTCTTGGGACCACCTCTGGGGTGAGGGGTGAGGGGACACAACCCAAGCCATAAATCTTTATTGCTTTTCCCTCACCCCTCACCCCTCACCCCTCCTTCAAATCCACCCCATCGCCCCGCACAACGCTCCCGCCGCCACCAGCACCAACAGATGGACGCGCGTGCGCCACACCAGAATAGCCGCAGCAATCGTCAGCAAGATGTGATGCCATCCCGGCGTCTGGGCGCTCAGTATCCAGCCGGTCGCGAACAGCAAGCCGATCACGATCGGTGCCATGCCTGCCTTGAAAGCCTGGACGGCGCGCCACTCGCGGCGCGCGTGGCCCCAGCGTGCCGCGGCGAGCGCCAGGGTTGTCGACGGCAGCATGATGCCGAAAAGGGTGGCGGCCGCGCCGGCCAGTCCGGCCGCCTGGTAGCCCATCACGGCGACAAACAGCACGTTCGGTCCGGGCGAGGCTTGCGCGATGGCGATCGACGCGTTGAACTGTGCATCGCTGAGCAACCCCATCTGGTTGACCATGACGCGATGCATGTCGGGAGCGACCGTAATCGCGCCGCCGATCGATAGCAGCGACAGCAGCAGGAAATGGCCGAACAACGTGAGCAGTTCCGTTGCCATGGCGCCGTTCATGGTCGCTCCGGCGCCGCGATGCGGGGCTTCAGTCGCATCCAGGCGTAGCCACACGCCACCACCCCGAGCGCGAGGATGATCCACACCAGCGGCCAGCGCAGCAATGCGACAGATGCGAACGCCGAAACCAGCAATGCTGCGCATACCGGCACCTGCATGGGACTGGTGCGCAAGGCCCCGACAAGCTTGAGCCCGGTCCCGAAGATCAGTCCGGCGGATACTGCGCCCATGCCCCGCAGCGCACCGGACACGGCCGGGTTCATCGAGTACTCGGCATAGAGCGCAGTGAGCAACAGGACGATGATCAGCGGCAGCGCCATCATGCCGGCCAACGCCGCAAAAGCACCGCGCCAGCCGAAGAAACGGTCGCCGATCATGAGGGCCAAGTTGCAGACGTTGGGTCCGGGAAGAACCTGGGCGACCGCGAGGATTTCGACGAATTGTTCCCGTGTCAGCCAACGACGCTGTTCGCACAGCACCCGCTGCGCGACGGCGAGGACGCCGCCGAATCCCTGCAGCGCAAGCAGGGTGAACGCGACAAACAATTCTTTTTTGGAGGAGGGCTGCGCGAGCGCGGATGAATCTTCTACCATGGGATCGGTGATGGGTGAACGGTGAAGGGTGACCAGCGGCAAGAATACTACGCAGAAAGCCGGCCTGCGCTTCGCGGTCAGCCGCGCAGCAGCGCCATCAGTTCCGAACCATAGCGTTCCAGTTTTTTTGCGCCGATGCCGTGGATGGTGGACAGATCGTCGATGTCGCGCGGATGGGCGGACGCAATGGCGGAAAGCGTGGCGTCGTGAAAAATCACGTAAGCCGGAACCGACTGGGTGCGCGCCTGTTCGCTGCGCCAGGCACGCAGGCGTTCGAGCAACGACGCATCCGCCGCCGTCAATCCGTCGACCGCCGCCTTGCGGCGCACGGTGGCGGATTTTCCCTTGCGCGGCGCCATGCGGCGCATGTCGATACGCTGCTCCCCTTTCAATACCGCGCGGCTGCTCTCGGTCAGGCGCAACGCGCCGAAAGCTTCATGATCGGGGCGCACGAAGCCCAGCGTGACGAGCTGCCGGAAGACGTCGCGCCAGGCGGCTTCATCGATGTCCGCGCCGATGCCGAATACGCTCAGGTCCCGGTGGCGCCATTGCTCGACCCGTTCCGTGGCATGGCCGCGCAACACATCGATCAGGTGGCGCGAGCCGAAGCGTTGCCCGGTGCGGAAAATGCACGACAAGGCCTTGCGCGCGGCATCGGTGGCATCCCAGGTCTGCGGCGGTTCCAGGCAGGTGTCGCAATTGCCGCAAGGTTCGCTTGCCTCGCCGAAGTAGTCGAGCAGGCGAACGCGCCTGCAGCCCGCGGTCTCGCACAGTCCGAGCAGCGCCTCGAGCTTGGCGAACGAGACGCGGCGGTATTCCTCGCTGCCCTCCGACTGGTCGATCATGCGGCGCAGCTGCACCACGTCGCCCAGGCCATAGGTCATCCATGCGTCGGCGGGGGCGCCGTCGCGGCCGGCGCGCCCTGTCTTCTGGTAGTAGCCCTCGATGCTTTTTGGCAAATCCAGGTGGGCGACGAACCGCACATCCGGCTTGTCGATGCCCATGCCGAAAGCGATCGTCGCGACCATGACGACCCCTTCCTCGCGCTGGAACCGCGCCTGGTGGTCGGCGCGCGTTGCAGCGTCCATGCCGGCGTGATAGGGCAGCGCGGCAACATCCTGCGCCTTGAGCCATGCAGCGGTTTCGTCCACTTTCTTGCGCGAGAGGCAATAGACGATGCCGGCGTCGCCCGCATGGGTTTCACGGATGAAGCGCAGCAACTGCTGCCTCGCGTCCTGTTTGTCGACGATGGTGTAGCGGATGTTCGGCCGGTCGAAGCTGGAGACGAATACGCGCGCATCGCCGAGTGCGAGCCGATGCCTGATCTCGACGCGCGTCTGCATGTCCGCGGTCGCGGTCAATGCGATGCGCGGCACGGCGGGAAAACGCTCGTGGAGCAATGAGAGCTGCAGGTACTCCGGCCGGAAGTCATGTCCCCATTGCGAGACGCAATGCGCTTCGTCGATGGCGAACAGGGCGATGCGGGATTGCTCGAGCAAGTCCAGCATGCGCGGCATGACCAACCGTTCGGGCGCGACGTAGAGCAAGTCGAGCGCGCCTTCGCGCAGAGCGCGTTCGGCCGCCGCCGCCTCACGGGCGTCCAGTGTGGAATTCAGGAAAGCCGCGCGCACCCCGAGCTGGCGCAGGGCTGCCACCTGATCCTGCATCAGCGCGATCAGCGGGGAGATCACGAGCGCGGTCCCGTCGCGCAACAGCGCCGGCAGTTGATAGCACAACGACTTGCCCCCGCCGGTGGGCATCAGCACCAGCGCATCGCCGCCCGCCATCACATGGTCGACGATCTCGCGCTGCGCACCGCGGAACGCGGGGAAACCGAAGACGGTTTTAAGTATGTGAAGGGGTTGGTCGGGCGCGGTCGTCAAAGGGAACAGGACTTGGGACTTGGGACTTGGGACTTGGGACTCAGTGAAGTACTTTCCGGATATTACGCGATATCGGGAGGTCGAATCATCGCTGAATATTCGAACCTAGATTCTGAGTCCCAGGACCTGAGTCCTAAGTCCGGCGTCCTAAGTCCGGCGTCCTGAGTCCTAGAACCTGAGTCCTGCGTCCTCCGTCCTGCTTCTATCCCGCCGTCCCGGTTCCTTCATTTCCCACCGGAGCCGTTTGCACGCCGGCCTCCGCGATGGTCGGTCTTGCTCCGGCGACGGGAATGACGATGCCGCCGTCGCGCGTCATGGTCTTGTAGAGCAGCATGACGATTTCGTTGGACGGGATCGGCTTGCTGAAGTAGAAGCCCTGGATCTGGTCGCAGCCCAGCATGCGCAGAAAATCGTATTGCTCCTTCGTCTCCACGCCCTCGGCCACCACTTTGAGTTGCAGGCTGTGGGCCATGGCAATGATGGCCTCGACGATCGCCTCGTCGTCCTTGCTCTCGGGAATGCCGCGCACGAAGGACTGGTCGATCTTCACGCTGTCGAACGGAAAACGCTTGAGGTAGGCCAGCGAGGAATAGCCGGTGCCGAAGTCATCCATCGTCAGGTGGAATCCCGCGCCCTTCAGTTCATTCAATACTTTTTCCGCATGCTCCTGGTTGCTCATCACCGCGCTTTCGGTGATTTCCAGTTCCAGCGACTCGACGGTCAGGCCGGTTTTGCGGATGGTATCGGTGAGGAATTCCACCAGGCCCTTGTCCGACATCTGCCGCGCGGAAATATTGATTGCAATTCGCAACTGCGGCAGCCCGCCCTTCTGCCAAGCCCGGTTCTGCACACAAGCGGTTTGCGCCACCCAGCGGCCCATCGGCACAATCAAGCCGGTCTCTTCCGCGATGGAAATGAATTCTCCCGGCGGCACGAAACCGAATTGCGGGCTGATCCAGCGGATCAGCGCCTCCAGGCCGGTGACCCGTCCCGTCGCGAGGTCCACCTTCGGCTGGTAATACAGAACGAACTCGTGATTGTTCAGCGCGCTGCTCAGGTTCGATTCGAACTCCAGGCGTTGCACGGAGTGCGTGTTGAGCATTTCCGAGTAAAACTGGAAAGTACCGCGGCCTTCTTCCTTCGCGCGATACATCGCGATATCCGCGTTCTTCAGCAGCGACTGCACGTCGCGACCATCGGTCGGGTAAGTGCTGATGCCGATGCTCGCCGCCGGACGGTATTGCCGTCCGGCCAGGATCATCGGTTTGGACAGCGCTTCCAGGATCTTGCGCGCCACCGTGCTCGCCTGGTCTTCGGCGGTCAGCCCTTCGGTCAGTACGGCGAACTCATCGCCGCCGAAGCGCGCGACCACGTCTATCTTGCGCACACAGGCGGTCAGGCGCTCCGCCACCGCGCGCAACACCTCATCGCCCGCGTCGTGGCCCAGGCTGTCATTGATGTTCTTGAAGCGGTCGAGGTCGAAGAACAGGATCGACAGCATCTTGCCGCTGCGCTCGGCGCGCTGCAGTGCCTTGTTGAGCTGCTGGCGGAACAGGCTGCGGTTCGGCAATTCGGTGAGTTCGTCGTGGTCGGCAAGGAAGCGCGTGCGCTCTTCCTGCTCCTTGCGCTCGGTGATGTCCTGCAGCATGCCGATCATCCTGCGTGCGCTACCGTCTTCGCCGCGAACCACGTGGCCGCGGGCAAACACGTGCACGATCTTCTGTTCGTCGCGCGTCAGCCGGAACTCGTCGCTCCATTGGCTCGAAGCGGACTTTATCGTACCGAGAATCTGCTCCTGCACGCGCGCGCGGTCGTCCGCGTGGATGTGCTCGAGCCAGGATGCCATGTTTCCGGCCTTGTCCGTGGCGCCGCCGAAAACCGCTGCATAGTTGTCGCTGCGCCAGAGCTCGTCGGTGCCCAGATCCCAGTCGAGAAGGGCGTCGTTGGTCGCCTTTGCTGCTAAGCCAAGGCGTTCCAGGTCGCGCCACATCGCCTCGTGCGTATGCTTGCGGCGCGTGACGTCCCTGGCGACGATGACGCGAACCTGCTGACGGGCAAACTGCATGCGGAAGGAGACCATCTCGGCGTCGATGACCGCACCGTCCTTGCGCTTCTGGCGCCAGGTGCCGATTTCGCCCGAAGTCGGCCCAAGGCTCGTCAGCGTTTCGGTCAGGCGCTGCGTATCCTCCGTCGCGCCAAGGTCGAAAAACGTCATTTTCAGCAATTCTTCGCGCGTATAGCCGTACTCGCGCGCCGCGGCATCGTTGACCTCCAGCAGGCGCCACTTGCGGGTATCGCAGATAAAGGCCGGAACCGGATTGCTCTGGAACAGCGTCTGGTATTGTTCGTCGGCGAGCTTGGCGACTTCGATGTTGGAGGCGGCGGATTTAGCCGCGCTGCGCAGTTCGGCGGCGCGGGCCCTGCGATAGGCCAGGCTGACGATGAGCCCGGTGATCATCGCGCCTAGCAAGGCAGCGAGCCCCGCGCCGGCGGGGTTCTCAGTGAACAGAGAATGAATTATTTCCGGAAAGGCCTGGAAGAATCCCGGCATCCCCTCCAGAATCGGTTCGATTTCCTGCGGCGCTGCCACTGATTGTGCCTCCCGAAATGAGCTCGGCCCGGGTGCGTAATTTACCCTATAAACCCCCATCCAGACTTGCTAAATGACCGACAACCGCGCGCTGGTTTCCTGCCTGCCACCGGCATGTAGGCGGGCGAAGGATTGAACCTTTTCCCCGCATTGGCAACCTAATCGTCATCCCTACAACCGCCAGCGTCTTGTCATCATGCTCGTAAAATTCGATAGCGAAGCAGGCAGTTTTTCCATGGACGGGGCCATCGCCGTGCAACTCCTCAAGGCAATGGGGCATAGCGGTACCGTGCCTAGCGCAATCCTTGCAAAAGACATTCCAGCCGCGGTGGCACGGCTCAGATCGGCGGTCGCCGCAACGCCCGCGGCAAAGACATCCACGAACAGCGATGACAAGGATCAGAAGGAAATCCTGGTTTCGTTGCGACAACGGGCCTTCCCGTTGATCGACCTGCTGACCCGCGCTGCGGAAACGGGCGCGGAAGTGATGTGGAAGTGAAAAGGTCGTGAATGCCGTGACTATCGTGAATGTCGTGAATGTCGCACCTGCCGTCTAGTCACTTTTCCCAGCCTTCACAATATTCCCGCATTCACGATTTTTCACGGCATTCACGCATTCACGGCATTCACGGCCTCACTTCACACCCGGCCATCGAAATGCATCCCTTCGCTTACCAGATCAACTGCACCTTCAGCCAGTAATAAATGCAACTCACGGCTTCAACGGCCAGGACGGTAATCGTGATGCCCGCGCCCCAGACCCGTCCGAACCTGAATTTCTGCGTGAAGGACAGCGCGTAAGCGTGCAGCACTCTGGATACGATCAGCGCTATGCCCAGCGCATGCAACAGGTAGAGGGAGAACTTGCCCAGTTCCATTACCAGCATCAACAGCAGGGCCAGGGGAATGTGTTCCGCGAAATTGGCGTGCCCGCGAATCACCCGCAGCATTTTAGGATCGCCCCCGTCCCCAAGACTGATGCCCTGCCGGCGGAATCTGATAACCTGAAAGATCAGCACCAGGTAAAGCACTGTCAGCAGTCCTGCATACAAGGGAGTCACAACCATGGCGAATCCTCCATCCGGCAGAATTTAATCGCGGCATTGTCGCCGAACCGGGGGAATCTGTCTTGAACAAAAACGGGACTCGGGACGCAGGACGCAGGACTCAGAGGAGTTCAACAATGAGGACTTTTTTGCCGGCGTTGTGTTCGCCGTGCACTTAGTCCTGAGTCCTGAGTCTTGCGCCCTCAGTCCCTTCTTTACTTTCCCGCCTCCTGCTCCGCCTCGGCCTCGAGCTGCTTGTAATCCCGCGGCGGCTCATGCAACGCTTGCCGCCGGCTTTTTTCCAGACCCTTCACCACCGCGACGACGGCCTCGTTGTAAGGCGTGGCAATGCCAAGCGCCCTTGCTTCACGCACCAGCGCGCCATTGAGCGCGTCGATCTCGGTGCGACGGCCCTGCTCCATATGTTGCATCATTGACGGCTTGTTGTAGCGGATGCGGCAATGGTCCTTGATCTTCTTGCGCGGGTCCTTCTCAGGCAACTGGAGATTCTTGCGCTCGACCACGGCCATGATCTCATCGATGACGCGGTCCTGCAGCGCACTGACTTCCGGCGTGCGATAAATTTCGCCGCTGCGCAGGCCGGTGATCGCGGTCAGCGCATTGACGCCGCAATTCAGCACGAACTTGCCCCAGATCCAGTTCAGCGGATCGGGAATGATCTCGGTCGGGATCTCGGCCTTGTTGAGCATATCCGCCACCTGCCTGATGCGCGCCGTGTCGCGACCGTCGAGTTCGCCGATGGAGGTCATGC
>JANXVW010000002.1 GCA_025351455.1 Betaproteobacteria bacterium
TTTCTCGCGGCCACGATTCTGCGCAGTTCCCTGCTCTGGGCCGAGGAAACCGTGGCAGGCCCTGTCAACCTATCTGCGCTCGGCGACCAAAAATAGCCGGCTCAACGCAAAAGAGCTCATAAGGATCTGCATGACTTCCTCTCGCGACAACGTCATGACGAGGAAAGGTTGAAGTATCTGGTGCAGGTGGCGAAGGTCGACCATCGCGACGTGCCGGCGTGGGAGCAACTGGGTCCTCTCCCGCTCGCGCAGGGAGAGAAGCCGCAAAGTGAATGCTGGACAAGGGGAGGGGAAAGTAGTATCCCGTCCATGGAATGACCCGGAAACATAAACGCAGAACAGGGAGGAAATCGAAAATGACACTATGCCCAATCGCGCTGGTAGTCGGCTGCACGAAATGTCCGGCAGTCACAGCCTGTCCCCTGAAAGAGATCATCGGCGATTACAAAAAGCCGGACGAGATGCAATCGAAGCAGCGCGAGCCGAACGGGCCGGGCGATGTGAACCGGGATCGGTAGTCGAAGTCGACGAAGGGAAGGGGGTAGCGGCGGTCTGGTGAGCGGGGTCGGGCTTGGCATATCGCATAAGTAATCCATATGGACACTGACGTCCTCATCGTCGGCGCCGGCCCGACCGGCCTCATGCTCGCGAACCAACTGGTTCGGCGGGGCGTGCGCGTGCAGATCATCGACCGGCATCCTGGGCCGTCCCTGCAGACGCGGGCGCTGGGCGTGCAAGCGCGCACGCTGGAGATTTATTCCCACCTTGGCATCGTCGATCGCGCGCTCGAACTCGGCAAACGCGCGACCGGCGCCAACATCTGGTCGCTGGGAAAGAAAGCGGCACGCATTCCGTTGGGCGCAATCGGCAGGTCCATCAGTCCTTATCCCTATCTGTTGATCCTGGGGCAGGACGACAATGAACGCCTGATGGGCAATGCGTTGCGCGAGCGAGGCGTGTCAGTCAACTGGAACACCGAGTTGGTGGGACTTTCCTCGCAGGAATCCGATCATGTCCGCGCCACGCTGAAACAACAGGACGGCACGACGCGGGAAATCACGGCTGCCTGGGTCGCCGGCTGCGACGGCGCCCACAGTGCGGTGCGCGAAATCAATGGCATCGCCTTTCAGGGCGCGCCTTACGAGCATGTTTTCTTCGTCGCCGATACGCAGTTGACCGGCGACATGGTGGCGGAGGAACTGAATGTCTATCTGTGGCGCGAGGGCTTTCACCTGTTCTTCCCGATGCGCGGCACGAACCACTGGCGCCTCGTCGGGATCGTCCCGGCCGGAATGCGGGAAAAGAAAGGCCTGACCTTCGACGACGTGATTCCCTCGGTGCAACGCCAAGCGGGATCCGGGCTGTCGTTCCAGAAATGCACCTGGTTCTCCACTTACCGCATCCATCACCGCCGCGCCGAACGCTTCCGCGACCGCCGCTGTTTCCTGCTCGGCGACGCAGCGCACATCCACAGCCCGGTCGGTGCGCAAGGCATGAACACCGGCTTGCAGGATGCGTACAACCTGGCGTGGAAACTGGCGCTGGTGGTGTCGGGTCGCGCGGATGCGGCGCTGCTCGACTCTTACGAGGAAGAGCGCATTCCGGTTGCGAAGCGATTGCTGAGCACGACCGACCGGGCCTTCTCCCTGATCGTCTCGGCCAATCCGCTTGCGGGGCTGTTCCGCACGCGGGTGCTGGTCAAGATCGCAGCGCTGGCAATGAGTTTTACCGCGATCCAGAGGCTTGCGTTCCGCACCATCTCCCAGACCGGCATCCACTACCGCGACAGCCATTTGTCGGAAACGCAGGCGGGCATCCCGAAGACAGCGGCACGCGCCGGCGACCGTTTTCCGTGGCTGAAACTCAAATTCCAGCCGAATGGTCCGGTCGAAGATCTTTACGCAAAGCTCGACGACACGCGCTTCACGCTGCTCGTGTTCGGGCAATCCGCACCGGAGGGGTTGCCGCCCCCCCGCGACTTGCTGTGCATCCACACGATCCCTGCCGATCCCGCCAACGATCGCGAACTCGCGCGCGTGAACATCCCGCGGCCTTCCTTCTATCTCTTGAGACCAGACGGTCACGTCGGCCTTGCCGGAATCCAGCTCGACGTGGCTGCAGTGACGCGATACGTTTCCGGGCGCTTGCACCTTGCAACGCAGGGCGCGCGTTAACCGCAGCAGGAAATTGCGGATCATTCAGCGGTGCGCCCTGATCGAGGCAAAGATGCCGAGCGTGAATAAAATCACCGCCGTGCCTTGGCCGAACGTGGGCCAGTGGTCATCCAGCCAGAACGAGTACAGCAGGGAAAACAGCGTTTCGCTGACGATCAACTGACCGCACAGGCTGGCCGACAGACGGCGGCTGGCGATATTCCACAATATCGTCGCCAGCCACGACGAGCCGAAGCCGGAGAGCAGGCAGAGTGCGGCGAAGGTCTTGAATTGCGGGTGCGCAATCAGCTCCGGGAGCGGCGAGCCCGCCGTGAGCGCGAGGACGAGTGCGCCCAGTCCCGTCGTCACGCCCAGCCAGTTCGCCCACTCGGTTGCATCGACTGCCGGATTGCGCTTGAGCCAAGACGCATTGACGATGCCGAATACGGTCCAACTCAGCATGGCGACCGTAGCGAGCGCGATGCCACGCCAATAGGTCGGGCCACCGGAATTCTGCAGGCCGTAGGTTGCGTTCGTCATCAACGCGAGGCCCGCCGCGGTGAGGGCCAGGCCAGGCAGCAGCGCCTGCCAGCGCAAATGATCCGGCTTGCCGAGCAACATGATCCAGATGGGGATGGTTCCGATGATCAACGACGGGACCGCCACGCCGGCGTCGCGGATGGCGAACACCAGCACGAGGTAGTAGCCGGTGAAGCCGAGCAAGCTCATCCATGCGGCGGTCGTTGCCTGCGCCAGAGTGGGCAGGGGTTTGCTGCGGGAGCGCAAGGCCATCGCGATGACGGCCACCAGGCCGTAGGCGAGGAAACGCCCAGCGGTCAGATCCGTTGCCGAGTAGCCGTCGACCATGCGCGGGAATACAAAAACGATGCCCCACAACGCGCCCGCGGCGAGGCCACACAAAATACCCGTCAACATCGATTCAATACCAGGAGAAGGCGATACGGCCGATAGCGTAGCCTAGCGGCGCGCAGATTTCCCGTTCAAACCGATGCGCATGCACAAGCGATTGCACCCCGGTTAAACTGCCCCCTGGTCTGCAACAAAAATAAAACTGGAGGAACTGACATGAAGGCATTGCGAAGCATCACTTGCAGCCTCGTACTGGCACTGTGTGCCGGATCGCTGGCGTGGGCGGCGGACCTGCCAACGGAGACGCCCGAAAGCCAGGGCTTTTCGTCCGAACGCCTCGCGCGCATCGCGCCCGTCATCAAGAAGGAAATCGAGAAGGGCCAGTATCCCGGCGCGGTCATGCTGGTCGCACGCCACGGCAAAGTCGTCTATTTCGACAGCGTCGGGCAGCTCGACCCTGCCGGCGGCAAGCCGATGACGAAGGACGCGATTTTTCGCATGTACTCGATGACCAAGCCGTATACGTCGGTCGCGATCATGATGCTGATGGAGGAAGGCAAGCTGCGCGTGAGCGACCCGGTATCGAAATTCATCCCCGCCTTCGCGAACCTCCAGGTCAGCGTGCCGGTGACGGATCCCTACACGGGTGCTACGAAGTACATCAACGTGCCCACCGAACGCGAGGTCACGATCCAGGATCTGTTGCGGCACACATCGGGCTTCGTGTATGGGCAGTACACATCGAATCCGAAAGTGAAAGAGCTCTACGCCAAAGAGGGCGTGGACTGGAAAGACCTGACCGGAGCAGAACAGATTGAGCGCCTGGCCAAGGTCCCGCTTGCGCATCAGCCAGGCTCGACATTCGAGTACGGCCTGTCGATCGACGTGCTCGGTCGCGTGGTCGAGGCTGTTTCGGGCAAGACGCTGAGTGAATTCCTGCAGGAGCGCGTCTTCGGTCCGCTCGGCATGAAGGATTCCGCGTTCATTGTTTCGCCGGATAAGGCCGGCCGCCTAGCGCAGCCCTTCGCGACGGATCCCGCAACCAAAACGCCGATCACCCTGCTCGACGTCACGGTTGCACAAAAGAACGACGCGGGCGGGGCAGGGAGCGTCGGCACCGCTGCGGACTATGCCCGCTTCCTGCAGATGATGATCAATGGCGGCCAACTCGACGGCGTTCGATTGTTGAGCCCGAGCACGGTGAGATACATGACCGCCGACCACCTCGGCCCGGACATCAAGTTCTCCGGCATCACCACCTTGCCTCCCGGCACCGGCTTCGGCCTGGGCTTCGCGGTACGCAAGGAAACCGGCCGCTTCGAAGTCTCCGGCAACGAGGGTGAATACTATTGGGCGGGTGCGGCGGGCACCGGCTTCTACGTCGATCCGAAGGACGACATGTTCGTCGTGTGGATGACGCAGGGACAACCCGGCATGGCGCGCAGATATGATCGCTACTTGTTCAAGCAGATGGTGTATCAGGCGATCGAGCGCTGACGCTCGCGCGATTTACTGCGGGGTCTAATGCGCATCACGAAGACACCAAAGGCACGAAGTTCACGAAGAAAAGCGTGAAACCAGGGAGAACAAGCGTGATGTCGGCGCCCGCATCTCTAGTCGGCACGATCGTCACGCGTCACCAGTCACGTGTCACGGCCTTTTGCCCCTGTTTGTCTTTTCCATTGGGAGGCGCTAAATTGAACAACATGATGAATGACTGTTTCCTTTCTTGACATGGGCGCCTGCGTGATGCTTTGTAAGGCGTCGTTTAGGGGGGGCCTACTTTACGATAGGCCTCGGGAGTAGACACCAGCATGTGGCAAGCGCTATCAACTTGGCTTTCGGCCCTGACGGTTGACGACTTCAACAAAGTCGTCCTCGCCATTGTCGCTCTGGTTGCCTTGTTCCTCGGTCCATGGATGCAATGGCGTATTGCCAAGAGACAGGTCAAAATGCAGGTAGAGACCGCAAAGCTGCAGATAGAAACCCAATCCCGTATTGCCACCCGGCAGATTGCCGACAACATCTCGACCAAGCGCCAAAATTGGATAGATGAGCTTCGCAAAGACGCAGCTGAATTTCTTACGGTCGTCGGTCGCATCCAAGAGTTGAAAAGACCACGAGTAGAGCAATTTATAGCAATGACGGAAATCGCCGGTGACTTTAAGGAACGCCTGGCTGCTGAAATGCGCGCTAAGGAGCTGGGAACCCGGATTACTCTCCGACTGAATCCAAACGAGAACGAACACAATCGTCTCGTCGAACTAATTGGCGCGATGGCTTTAAAGGGATATGTGCTTAATCAACAGTACAAACCTGAGGAAGAGAAAATCATCGCCCAGGAGTTTAACGAAGCAAGCAACGCCGTCGTCAGGCACTTACAACTTATTCTCAAGCACGAATGGGAGCGAGTGAAAAAAGGCGATGTGTAAATGTGTCCAGATTCATTGCCTTTTCCAACTTGTCTCGCGCTGAGGCCTAACAACCGGGTCAGGCGACGCCTTTCAGCGCGCCTGAACCGCGACGTTAGGGATCGCAGATGAACGCAGTGCCCTGGTCAGAAACTGATTTTCGCGTGATCATCGGCTCGACCCAAATCGATTTCGATCCTGACAAGGAGGAGGCTAATCGCAAGAAGCACAAGTATTCTCTACTGAGCGCAGTGCATCTCTTGCAGAGGCTGATTCTTCCCATGGCGCAGCCTCCTTTTATCACTCGGGACGCGAGCGCTTCAAATGGAGAAGTTCGTCACGAACACATGACCGTTGATGGTGAGGGGAACGTGGTATTTTGCGTGACCACAATGAGACCGAGCGAAAAAGTGAGAGTCATCTCGTTACGTCAGGCGTCCCGCGAAGAGCGAGCAGTATTCTTGCAATTAACGTGCTTCAACGTGACGACGCCTAACCTAGCGGTCAACCCGGACGCGCCGCCAGCAGGCGGGGCGCCGGTGATCTAGCACGTCAGAGCATGAGTGACGCCGGCTCCTATTCAACCGCCGCGGGAGAGCATCTGGTTCTCGGCCAGCTTTTGCGCCTCGGTGTCAGTGCATACCTGGCGCAGGGTCCTACTCAGAAGGGCTGGGACATCATCTTTAAGCTCGGGGCAGAGCTGAAAACCGTCCAGGTCAAAACTATAAGTTGGCCGAAAGAGAAGGCGGTGAATGGGAGTCTCACTTTCGGGTTCGACTTCCTGGTTGTCGTCCTATTAGACCGAGACGAGACGCACCCGCGATAATTTGTATTCGCTGCGGGCGACGTCGAACAGCACCTCTCAAAGGAAAACCCGGACCGAAAGAGCAGAGGAAAGCGCACGCTGACGGTCAGCAATCACAAGCTCGAGACTGGCGGCACACTAAAAAAGTATGAGAACAACTGGCCCATCATGCTCTAACAGCTCGATCAACGCAAAAGTCCTATGGGCGGGCGTTGCCCGCGTACCCGGGAAAATGTGGATCAAGAGAATTGTCCGTGCAACGCTCTATTTAAGGGGAAGTAGCTAAGGTGACGTTGACCGAACACGCATTGATGGCGGGGCGGGCCTATCAAAGCACCGCGCGCTCTTAATTGGCTTCCGAAAGAAATGGGGTAGTCCCGACTCCGACCCCATATATATTTGGGTGAACACATCGGCGATCTCGTCCTGCAGTTCCCGAATGAAGGCCGCCAGCGTGGTGAAGTGCGGGGCCTGATCGCCGCACAGGGCGATAAAGGTCACGTGCTCGCGGCAGGCGCGCTCGATTGAGCGGCTGCTCACAATCCCACGGGAGTAGGCAAACAAGATCAGCTTGAGCAACGTGGCCGGCGGATAGGCCGGGGCGCCGGTCGCATCGTTGCGGAATCGCTCGTCCAACCCGGACAGGTCCACTTCGTGATCAAGCAGGTGATTCAGTGCGTGCTCAAAGGTGCCGGGGAGCAGTTGCTCGGAGAGAACAACAGGGAGAAACTTCGGACTCGTATCGATCGTCTTGTAGCGGGCCATCGCACACTTCGCTTCCGCAAAATCTCGACACCGTGATCTTGCAGCACGACCATGACAGGAGCAATATCTCAGGATGCTTTTTCTACAACTTCGTTAGAAGGCCAGCGAGGGGTTGCGTGGAATTTGGATTCAAAGCCTCTGATTATCTGCAGCGTGCAAAAACTCGCCTCGCGGAGAACACCAACGAGTCTCTTTTCTATGCAGCTTTCGAACTTCGTTGTGGGATAGAGGCGCGTTTGAAGGAGTACTTCGACGCGCAAGCAGAAACGACCAAGAAGAAGAGAGAGGGGTGGAAGATTTCAAAGCTGGCAAAACAAGTTGAAAGCACCTTCAAAAGCCGCGAGCGAGTGATCCTTTTAGTGGTATTTGACGCGGAAACAAAAGAACTGATAAGCGAAGCGCTCTATACGCCGGTAACAAAAATGCTCCAAAAACTCGGGGAGCAGCTGGGCGAATTTTTGCATGCGCCCGATAAACAAAAATACAAAAACCTGAAGTGGTTGGAAGACCTAAAATTGAAGACGACTGCTGCGTCCAAAGAGCTTGAGATCGCCGTTTCCGGAAAGCTAATGGCCCCACCTCTCGAACATCCCAAGGAACCCGGAAAAACGTTCTTTTGTTTGGATGGCGAGCAAACTAAATTATTTCCTCCCGGAAAACGGGTTGGGATGAAATTGGAACAGTATGAGTTTGTCGACTAACAAATGCCTTCTAAAACTCCACCTTCAAGCGGGCGCGGTAAACAGCGCCGCGCCGCTTAAGCCAGCGCTATGCCGCAAGTCAATGACGCCTGCTGACTTGGACGCGATGAGAGCCCGGATTCGGCGCGCCTTCGATGCGGTGTCGTGCGCTGAGGGAAAGGGCTATCAGCAGTCCTACGAGACTGCGGCCACTGACTTCACGACCACGTTCAGAGCCATTGGCGTGAAGGTACCAGAGCAGTTGCAAGATGACTTCCTCACACTTTTCGTGTGGGTCTGGAGCCTCAAGGACTATCTCAAGTTAGCACTGATCGAACGAGGGCCGCCAGGAAGAAGTTTCGAGGACGAGGTAAACCGATGTTCCTCGCTAACTTACGTGGCTGACGTCGTCAATCGAACAAAGCACGGATCGCTTCGCGAAAGTCGGTCGGGCGAATTCGCAGAGCTCGTAGACGTTGGTCAGGTGGTGCCGCAGGAAGCGATTGAGCGCATTGTGGTTGCCGGACCAGAGGTGACTGTCCATGTGAAGGATCCGCAGAAGGTGGTGTTACGTGCGACCGTAGTCACTTCGGGCGGCGCAAGAGTGGATGCGCTTCCTTTCCCAATGAAGCCATGCATTATTGGGAAACCAATGTTATCTCTCGGGTTGCGCCATAACCTGCCATCTGACACGGACGCCCGGCAACGTCCGCTCCCTCCGGTCGCACCTGTAACAGGCTGCCGGTCACTTTCGTTAGATGTCTGAGATCTTTCCTGTGCCAGCGCCAACCGTACAAAGAAAGATTAAGGCAGCACAAAAACGCCTACTGATCGATGAGGCTGGCGGGAAGTGTGCAAACCCTGGTTGCCCTAACTGGCGAACTCACATTCACCATGTCAAGCATTGGGCAGTCTATAAAGTTCACGACACCAAAGACATGATCGCTATCTGTCCTTCGTGTCACGAGGCTGCCCACCACGGCCGACTCAGAATTTCTGATGAATTGCTTTACGGCTGGAAAGCGGTCGTTCGAACTAAGGCTCCTGATTCAGTCCATATATACGTCGAACCTGCTTCCGAACTGAAGTTCTTGACAGGAAGCATTTGCATTGCAACTAAGAACGATCAAGCCGCTGTATTTGAGCTTTCAAATTCCAACCACTTAAAGCTTCGGGTATTGGACAAGGATTTACTGCAGGTTGGCGTTCGACTACAAGATCTCAAAGGCAAGGAGATCCTACGAGTCGTAGAAAACCATGTAAGGGTGATTCGAGACAAGAGCATTTGGTTCGACTATCACGCCGGTCGCGCCCGAGTAACAGTGCCTGCAACGGATGCCTTTGCCCCTAAATGGCTAATCGAACAAGTGCGATATCAAGACCCCCTGTTTGCGAGTGACGGTCGTATTGTGGCGCTTGACATAGAGGTCTTAAAACCAGGCCTCGTCCGTGTTCAGGGTTGCTGGCCAGATGGTGACGTTGGAGTTGTGATAACCGAGAAAGCTCTATCGTTTTGTACCAGGGGTTTACGTGAACCTGTATCAATGGTCGGTGAAGGCGAGGGGTCTGTGCTTATGTACGTCGGACCAATCACTACTGCCCTTTTCGGGTTTGGCCCGAAGACATCTAACGAGCCGTTGCACCCGATCCTCGGGAGCGGCGCTCCACGCCGCCCGTCGGCCAGGTGAACGGCGGCGTTAGGCCTACACCATGACGGATAGTCCCAGTTTGGCCAAACAGGCGGAATTTCCGGAAGGGCTGGAATTCCTGAAACTCGCCGAGAGCGTAGCGGCAACGTGTGGCGATCACACCGATCAGCGGCTTCCGGAAATGGGAAAGTCCTGTCCCGAATGCCTTCACAATCTTGGAACCATGCTTTCGATCTTGTATCGCTTGGGATCATGTCACGGTCGATGCCGCGGCGGTGACCACCTTATTGAATACATCCTTGGGCGTACCTGCTCGACAGCTCTAAGCGCATTATCTCTACTCCGCCAGGGGTACTACGACGAAGCCCTTTCTCTCGCTCGCAGCATTGGAGAAACAGCAAACCTTTTGACCTCCTTCGTGAAGTTGCCAGGCCGTCTAGAAGAGTGGAAGCACGCGGACGCCAGAACGCGGTTGCGAGAGTTTTCGCCGGTAAAGGTCAGGTTGACGCTTGAAGAGGCAAAAGTACCGCTGCCAGTTGACGAAGAGCGCTATCGTCGGCTTTCCTCAACTGCTACGCATGTCTCGCCAAGTATTCAGCCGCAACTTCACAACATCGTGGGCATTCCCACGCTCGGCGCCATGTTTCAAGAGATCGGCGCAATGGTTAGCCTCAATGAGACGGCTTGGGCTACCGGATGGGCTGGCGTCGCTGGCGCAAGACTCATGGAGTTACCCGCTGAGGAATACAGCCGCTTAAAGGGCGTTGCCATCGACTTGCTTACATCCGTTGGTGGCCTCACGATTCTCAAGTCCGAAGAAATTCGAAGGGAATACCAGCAGAATTTGGCGGCCTCACTGGAAGGCACGGATGAGGCCTAACAACCGGTTGCAGGCGATGCGCATGAACCCGCGCGCGACTGAACCGGGACGTTGGGCTTTGGCGGAGCAGAAGAGATGACGGGAGATGAATTCATCTTATGCATTGACCATCGCTTTCCGTACTTCGACGAAACTCAATGGCGTCCGCTTGTGAAAACAGGCGCTCGCTTATCCGCGAACTGTGCCTTTATAGTACTTCACGAGTTGTGCCGACCACCAAGCAGCTCCAAAGTGACCAGCAGGCAACTCCACACCATCTATCAGCATTGGCGCAGCTGCTTTGTGCATCCGCTTGTCGATGTTATTTCACCTGTTGCTGAAGCTTATGATTGCGGGTGAAGAGTTGACGGCATCCCAAGCTATGGCCACGATGCGGGTCGTTGCCCAATACCCGAACGAGTACAACGCGCTCGGTATAGCCCGTTACTCGTGTGGCGGGCCTACTCGAGAAGCGGAGATGCTTTTTGACCAAATTGTGGCAGGGTGGCGCGATGCCCAACCATCAGTTGTACCGGATCCGTGAAAGCGCTTTGCTTATTTTCATGTCCGGTGAATTGGGTCGTTAGACTTCATAGGCCCGATCCCTGCCATGGCTCGAACTAACTCATTCCCAGCCGAAGGCGGGTGCGCCTGCAAAGCAGTCCGCTATCGGATGGAAAGCGCGCCGCTCTTCGTGCACTGCTGTCACTGCCGCTGGTGCCAGAGGGAGTCCGGCGCGTCCTTTGCGCTGAACGCGTTGATCGAAACAGACCGGGTCACGAACCTGGGCGTTGAACCCGACATCGTGCACACGCCATCGGAGAGCGGCCAGGACCAGCAAATTGCACGCTGTCCCAAGTGCCGGGTTGCACTGTGGAGCAACTACGCGGGGTCGGGGCCTATGGTCAAGTTTGTCCGAGTCGGCACGCTCGACAACCCGGACCTCCTGCCGCCCGACATCCACATCTTCACCGCGTCCAAACAGCCGTGGGTTCAGCTTCCTGCGGGCGTGCCCACAGTGCCGGAGTACTACGATCGCACCGAATACTGGTCTCCCGAGAGCCTGGCCCGCCGGAACGCCATCCTTCCCGCGATCGAGGCGTATCAGGCCGCGCTCAAAGCGAGCGGACGGGGACAGCGGTAAAAAAATAGTCCGCGTGAAAAGTAGGTCAGGTTTTGCAGTAAAGTAAAACGTCGTCTGAAAATGTTCACGCTTGGTTCTATTTCTCCGCCGCCAGTATTCACTCAAGAGATTCATGGCCACCAAATCAGAAATCATTGAATTCCTCGCCGCAGAGTTTCCGCACACCAAGTGCACCGTCGCGGCGGTTGGTGGCATGGCCGCGACCATCCGGCATGAGATCGGTGTGGATGAACTGCGGCCTGGCGGCACGGTGGCCGGGCCGGTGCTCATGACTGTGGCAGATGTGGCGCTGTATGTGGCCATCCTCGGCGAAATCGGCATCGTTCCTCTGACGGTCACGACCAATCTCTCCATCAACTTCATGCGCAAGCCTTCGGCGGATCGAGCCATCGTCGGGGTCTGCAAACTCATGAAACTGGGCCGGACCCTGGCGGTCGGCGAGGTGTCGTTGTACTCGGAAGGAATACCGGAGCCGGTCGCCCATGTCGTTGGCACCTACGCGATTCCGAAGTAAGTCCGTCCGCACCTGCCCAATTAACCCCGCTACCGCCTCGACGCCGATGGCCCCGCATGCCCTTGAACTGAAAATTCCGCCGCCGCTGGTCGCGCTGTGCGTCGCGTTGATGATGTGGTTCACGACATGGATCGTCGGGCCGGCCGATGTGCCGCGGTTGCTGCGCGTCGGCGCGGCGCTCGCTTTGCTCGTCGCCGGCCTCGGCTTCGATGTCGCCGGCCTGGCCTCGTTCCTGCGCGCGAAGACCACCATCAATCCATTGCGGCCGGCGGCGACGTCCGCGCTGGTCGTGTCGGGTGTGTATCGCATCACGCGCAATCCGATGTATGTCGGCCTGCTGATGATATTGCTGGGCTGGGCGACTTACCTCGGCAACGGTGTGGCCTATCTGCTGGCGCCGCTGTTCGTGTTCTACATCGGCCGCTTCCAGATCGTGCCCGAGGAACGCATGCTGGCCGATAAATTCGGCGCGGATTTCGCGGCCTACCGCGCCAGGGTGCGCCGCTGGCTGTAACGCGCGGCTAGTTGCGCCCGAGCGGCATCACGAAGCCTTGTCGCCATGGCAAGGTGGATAGTTCGATCTTCCAGGTATCGGACGTGATGCGCCTGCCGAACGAGAGTTCGAAATCCAGCGCCTGCCGCAGGATCAGTTCGTTCTTGCCATCGGCGTAGAGTACGCGGCCATGGGTCGTCTCGATCAGGTAGGCGAGGATCGGTGCCTCGATCGTCGTGCCCGCGCCGCGATTGCGCGTGGACAACGTCTTGTCGTAGCGATGCGTCGCGGTCAGCAACGGCCACAATTTGAGTACGGCCGTCACGCGATCGTCCCGCGTCCAAGTGCGGCCGCGATTTTGTCGCTGCTGGAGACGGTACCGAAGATGCCGCCTTCGACCGCAATCATGCGCAGGGCGGCGTCATGCAGGTCCCGCGAGCCCGATGCGCAGGCATCTCCGATGGTGATGCACTGGTAGCCGCGATCCACCGCATCCCGCAAGGTCGAACTGACGCAGACCTCCGTGGTGATGCCGCTCAACAACAGCGTATCGATCCCGCGCACGCGCAGCCGGTGGTCAAGGTCGGTATGCGCAAAGGCGCTGTAGCCCGGCTTGTCGATGACAATCTCGCCCGCGGCTGGTCTCAGTTCATCGATGAAATCATGGCCGGGCTCGCCGCGGACGAGCAGGCGACCCAGCGGACCGGCGCTGCCGATTTCCGCGCCCGCGTTGCGGCTGCGCGCGAGCTTGTAAGGCGGACAATCCGACAGATCGGGCACGTGCCCTTCACGCGTGTGCACGATCATCAGTCCCGCCGCGCGGGCCGCATCGAGCAAGCGTGCTATCGGCGCTATCGCCGCCTGCAACGGTTTGATATCCAGTCCCGCCTTCACCGCGTAGCCGCGCGGATCCAGAAAGTCGCGCTGCATGTCGATCACCAGCAGCGCGGTCTTCTCCACTACGAACGCTTCGAGCAAGTTCATTATCTACACCCAACACGGAGGCACGGAGAACACGGAGGACATGGAGAAAGGCAACGACGGGAGAGGAGCCGCAGTTGATTGGTGACCAATGTGCACGTAATCATCGGAGCGCGTCGACAAGAATTCAAATACCCAAGAAATTTAGCGTTCCTTTTTCTCCGTGTTCTCCGTGCTTCCGTGTTGGGTGTAATCACTAGAATTCCTTTTTAACTGCAGCCGCAATCAACGTAGTGAGCTCATTAACCATCGCTGTTCCTTTTTCCTTCGTTGCCGCTTTCGCCGACGACAACACGCCGGAGGGCGGAACCCATTCGGTGCGGGTGGGATAGATGTCGTAGGGCGGGAAATGGGCGGGGGCGTCGTTGGGGATGCGATCGAGCCGGACGAGATCGGGGTGGTAGTGCAGCATCATCGAGGTTTCGAGCACGGCGGCGTGTTCCAGCGCGTAGCCCGGGAAGCCTTCGGGGAATGCCTTTGCCAGGGTCGGCGGCGTGAAAAAATCCCAGTTCTCCAGGCGCATGATCGTCAGCGGGCTCCTGCCCAGTTCGCGCATTGCCAGGTCGATGCCCTCGATCAGGAACCATTGGTTCTCGTAATGACCGTTGACGATGACCAACTTTTTGACGCCATGGCGTGCGAACTCGCGCACGGTGTCACGCACCGTGTGCGCAAGGGTCATCGCGTCGAGGCTGGTCGTGCCGGGAAAGTGCTGGCCGCCGCCGCACTTCGGCTGCGATTTGTAGCCAGGCCAGCGCAGGCGCGACCAGACCGGACGTTACGCCGGCGACGCCCTGCGCCACTGCGGCGGAGAGGATCGCGTCGGTGCCCAACGGCAAATGCGGCCCGTGTTGTTCCAGCGCGCCGACCGGCAGGAAGACAGGCGCCT
>JANXVW010000036.1 GCA_025351455.1 Betaproteobacteria bacterium
ACGCGTCCGTGGGCGGGGTACGACGGACTTCAGAACCTGTAGACCGGGTTCGGCGAATAAAGTTGGACGTCGTCGTTGCAACCGGCGTAATCGAAGCGGTATGGGTCCGGGCCTCCCCGGACCGCTCAAACCGTGTCCAGATCGAGGTGCGACCCTTCGCGAGATGGATCTGGCGTTCCGTAAACTGGCACATATGACCTGATTGGAACGAAGAGCGGCGATGCGAGTCCAATCGACGATGCATCCAGCCGGGGCGCAGAAGAAATGCGGCGGGGAAGAAATATTTTCCTGGTTAGCGCGGGGAACTCATGGAGGATATGCCGGCCGGCTAATATCGACAGGTACGCGGGTCGATGCAGAATGCGGATTCAGAATCGGGCGAGCCGACTGCATCCCTGATTGAAGGTGGGCCGCCTGGACTGCCCCGATAAAAAACAGGAAATCGAACAGACCATGCCGCATGCACTGCTAGTTGATGATGACGTCGATACCCTGGAAAGCTTGCAGGAACTGGTCGCGCGCGAGGGGTTTACGGTGGCGACCGCGCCAAGCCTGAAGGCGGCCCGCGAAAACATGGCGTTGCAACGGCCCGACGTGGTGCTGCTGGACCTGATGTTGCCCGACGGCGACGGCATGGACCTGTTTCAGGACGTCGAATCGCGCGCGACCACCGAGGTGGTCATGATTACGGGCCACGCCAGCATCGAGACGTCCATCGAGGCCCTGCGCCTGGGCGCTGCCGACTACCTGATCAAGCCGGTCAACATCAAACAACTCAAGGCGATTTTGTCGCGTGTGGCACGTCCCACCGATCTGAAGAAGGAAATCAGCGCGCTACGCGGCGAGTTGCGCAGCCTCGGGCACTTTGGCCGCCTGCTCGGTTCTTCCGCGGTGATGCAGGGCGTATACGACCAGATCCAGAGGGTGGCCCCCACGGTTGCCACGGTCCTCATCACGGGTGAAAGCGGCACGGGCAAGGAACTGGTGGCGCAGACGCTGCATGACCTGAGCCGACGTCGCAAGAACCCCTTCATTCCGGTGAACTGCGGTGCAATTTCGCCGCAGCTCATCGAAAGCGAAGTCTTCGGCCACGAGAAGGGCAGCTTTACCGGCGCGATACGCGAGCATAAGGGCTACTTCGAGCGCGCCAACGGCGGCACCCTGTTCCTGGACGAAGTCACCGAAATGCCGGTCGAGTTGCAGGTCAAGCTGCTGCGCGTGCTCGAGGAAGGGACCTTTATGCGCATCGGTTCCGACCGTGAAATCGAAGTCGACGTGCGCATCATCGCCGCCACCAACCGCGTGCCGGAGGAGGCGGTGGCCGAAGGCAAGTTGCGCGAGGACCTGTTGTACCGCCTCCAGGTTTTCCCGCTGCACCTGCCGCCGCTGCGCGAGCGCGACGCGGATGTGAAACTCATTGCGGAGGAATTCCTCAAGGACCTCAACCAGAAAGAGGGGACCGCAAAGGCGTTCGCGGCGGATGCCCACGCCCTGCTCGCGGACTGGCGCTGGCCGGGCAACGTGCGGGAATTGCGCAATGTCGTGCAACGCGCCTACATCATGGCCGACGATTCGATCAATGCCGGTTGCCTGCCGCTGGAAACCGGAAAAACCCGCCAGGCCGCCAGCAATGGGCCTTTCCTGCAGATACGCGTCGGCAGCACGGTCGCGGAGGTCGAGCGCATCCTGACGCTGGCCACGTTGCAGCAATGCGGTGGCGTCAAGGAAAAAGCCGCGCAGACACTCGGTGTCAGCCTCAAGACCTTGTACAACCGCCTGCGTGAATATGATTCCCGTACGGACGCGCTTCCCACCGATCCGGGTTAGGAATCTGGCCGCCGGGCAAAAAGATCAAAATTCCTTGCGTGTGGTGAGGCCTGCCGGACTGCGCGCCAAGCTATCGTTCCCGGATGCCGCAGGCTTCCGGATGAAGGGAGCAGGCGAAAGCGCCGGCAACCGGAACCTGGTCCTGTTCAAAGCCTGTCCCGCGTAACAAGTCCGATGTAGCGGGCGCCAGGCGCCGCGGCCATGCGCTGTTCGGCGCCTTTGTCCCTGGACGGAACTGTGTTGCGATAGTGCCGTCGAAAGAACAGGTATGCCGAGATGCCATACCCCGCATGGAAGACCAGCGGCTTCCAGTCGTTTGTGACTGGCCGTTAGCACAATCTCGCTTTGCGAAAAAAGCCGATGCTGTTTACCAGGCGGGTCCTGAGTTTCGTGGAGCCGGGCGCGAGCGCGCCCGGCCGTTCCGAAGAACCCATTCGCGCCGAATTGTTCAGCCCGGAGCGCATGGAAAGCCATGCAGAGAGCCTGGCCGCGGCACAGCGCACCGTCGCCGACGGTTCCGCATCGCGGCCGCTCGATGCGCGCTCGCGCGACAACGGCCGCGTATTGCTCGGCTGCTACCAGACCGTCGCAACGGCGGCGCGCGAAAAAAAGACCATCACGCCGGCCGCTGAATGGCTGCTCGACAATTTCCACGTCGTTGAAGACCAGTTGCGCGAGCTCGAACGCAGCCTGACGCCGCGCTTTTGCCGCAGTCTTCCCGCCCTCGCCGATGGCCCGCTTGCCGGCTTTCCGCGCGCCTATGGCGTGGCGTGGGCTTTCGTTGCGCATTCCGACAGCCGCTTCGACGCGGTCCTGCTGCGCCGCTTCCTGCTCGCCTATCAGCGCGTCGAAACCCTGGACATGCGCGAAGTCTGGGCGGTGCCGGTCATGCTCGGTTGCGTGCTGATCGAGAACCTGCGCCGCCTCGGCGAGCGCATGGCTGCTTCCCAGGACAGCCGGCGCGATGCCGATGCATTTGCCGATGAATTGCTCGCACTGGGCAACCAGCCGGCCGAGCCGGCGGACAACGCATTGCGCGCGCTGTCCGACAGGCGGCTCACCCGTGCGTTTGCTGTCCAGCTCATCCAGCGGCTGCGCTACCAGGATATTTCGCTGCAGCGCCTCAACGAAAAGCTCGCGGGCATGGGCATGGATGCGGAGGCCCTGGTGCAGACCGAACATACCAGCCAATCCGCCGGCAACCTGACGGTGCGCAACATCATTACCAGCATGCGCGCCATGGCGGCATTCGACTGGCCGAACTGGTTCGAGGACGTCAGCGCGGTGGATGCCTGCCTGCGCAGCAGTCCGGCCTTCGGTGGCATGGACTTCGCCACGCGCGACCGTTACCGGCACGCATTGGAAGAACTCGCGCGCGACTCCAGGTACTCCGAACTGGATATCGCGCAAGCAGTCATCGCCAGGAGCGTGCACGCCGCCGCCGGTGAAGGCGCGGAGCGGTTGTCCGACCCGGGCTACTACCTCATCTCGACCGGCCGCCTCGCGTTCGAGCGCGAAATCGATTTTCGTCCCTCGTGGCGGCAGCGCATCCTGCGCACGCGGGCCACCCACGCGCCGACGGTGTATTTCGGCATGGTCGCTCTCGTCGCGCTGATGATCGTCGTCATCCCGTTGCTGGTTAGCATCCATGCCGGCGTGGGCGCGGCCGGCGTGGCGCTGCTCGCGCTGCTCGGTTTTTTTCCGGGCTACGACATTGCGGTGGTGCTGGTCAACAAGCTGATCACCTCGCTGATCGGCCCGCGCCACCTGCCGCGTCTGCAGCTCACGCAGGGTGTGCCGCAAGCGCTGCGCACATTCGTTGTCGTGCCGACCCTGCTGATGTCGGAAGCGGCAATCGTGGAGCAGATCGAACGCCTCGAAGCCCATTACCTGTCGAATATCGGCGGCGAAGTCTGCTTCGGCCTGCTTTCCGACTGGACCGATGCAGACACCGCCAGCCGCGCCGACGACGCGAGATTACTGGAGGCCGCAGCCGCGGGTATCGCCGCTTTGAACGTGCGCTACGGCGGGCTGCCCGGCGGGGAACGCCGCTTCCATTTGTTTCACCGCAATCGCCGCTGGAACGAGTCGCAGCAAAAATGGATGGGCTGGGAACGCAAGCGCGGCAAGCTGCATGAGTTCAACCGCCTGCTGCGTGGCGAGGCGACGACATCCTTCCTGCCCGCGGAAGGCGTTCCGCAGGGCGTGCGCTATGTCATTACGCTGGACGCCGATACCAGGTTTCCGATCGATACGGTACGGCGCCTCGTCGGCACCGCGGCGCATCCGCTGAACCGGCCGCGCCACGACGCGCAGACCCAGCGCGTCGTGGAAGGCTATGGCATTTTCCAGCCGCGCATCACGCCGACCCTGCCCACGACCCGCGAGAGTTCGGTTTTCCAGCGCATTTTTTCCGGGGCAGCCGGACTCGATCCCTATGCGGGTGCGGTCTCCGACGTCTATCAGGATCTGTTCGGCGAAGGCAATTTCACCGGCAAGGGCATTTACGATGTCGACGCCTTTGAACGTGCGCTGGCCGGCCGTGTGCCGGAAAACGCGGTCCTGAGCCATGACCTCTTCGAGGGCGTGTTCGCGCGCTGCGGCCTGATCAGCGACATCGACCTGTTCGAGGATTTTCCGTCGCACATCGAAGTTGCCGCTTCGCGCCTGCACCGCTGGATGCGCGGCGACTGGCAACTGCTGCCCTGGATCTTCGGCCGGCAGCGGCGCTCGGTCCCGCAGCTGGGCCGCTGGAAAATGGTCGACAACCTGCGCCGCTCGCTGTGCGGCCCCGCCGCCTTGTTCGCCCTGGTCGCAAGCTGGTCGATCGCGTTCGCGCCGCGCGGAGTCTGGCTGGGATTCATCCTGCTGTCGCTCGCGTTTCCGGCCCTGCTGGCCATCGTCTCCGGGCTGGCGCCGCGCAACCACGGCATCTCCAGGAAGCATCACTTCCGCGCCATAGCAGACGATCTTCTCGTCGGTGCCGGGCATGCAGTGGTGACGCTGACATTGTTGGCACACAACGCCTATTTGAGCCTTGATGCCATCGTGCGCGCGTTGTTTCGAATGGCGTTCAGCAAGCGCCACCTGCTCGAATGGATGACCGCGGAACAGTCGAAGCAGGCGGCGGGTTTCGCCTTCGGCAGTTTCCTCTGGCCGATGCGCGGCGCCACCATCGTCGCCATCGCCGCGACCGCCGTCGTATTGTGGCTCAATCGCACGGGCATGGCGTTCGCCGCGCCGTTCATTGTGTTGTGGTGGGGTTCGCCGGTCGTCGCGCGCATCATCAGCCTCCCGCCGAGCAAGCCCGTCAGCGAGCCCCTTGCGCAGGAAGACGTGCCGCGGCTGCGGTCGGCCGCGCGCCGCATCTGGCATTTTTTCGAGACCTTCGTGGGCGCCCCGGACCACTGGCTGCCGCCCGACAATTTTCAGGAGACGCCGCAACCGGTCGTGGCGCATCGCAGCTCGCCGACCAATTTCGGCCTGTATCTTCTGTCGATTCTCGCCGCGCGGGATTTCGGCTGGATCGGCGTGACCGACATGGTCGAGCGGCTGGAAGCGACGCTGAAAACGATGCAAGGGCTGCCGCGCTATCGCGGCCACTTCTACAACTGGTACGACACAGCCGCGTTGCGCGCGCTCGAACCGGTCTATGTCTCCACCGTGGACAGCGGCAACCTCGCCGGCACCCTGCTGGTGGTGGCGCAGGCTTGCGGCGAGTCGGCCGCGCAAGCGTCGTTGCACTCCACCGACCTGGCGGGAATCGGGGATTGCGTACTGCTGTTGCGCGAGGCCTTGCAGCGAGTGTCGGACGACCGCACGCAAACGGTCAACCTGCGGCAACTGCGGGAGGCGCTCGACCAGTTCGAGGAATTCCTTGCCGTTGGATCCCATGCGCCTTTGCCGTGGGTGACCCGCTGGCGTCGCCTAGAGATGCATGCCGCAACGCTGCTGGATATCGCGCGCACACTGGAGCAGGAGCGCGGCGCCGCGCAATTCGGCGATATTCTGTCCTGGGCGCGCACGCTCCGCGCCGATGTCGCCAGCCACGTGCGCGACCTCTCGAATTCCGTGGCGCAGTCTGCATCGATGCAGGATCGCCTGCGCGCGATCGAAGCCGCCGCGCGCGGACTGTTCGACGCCATGGATTTCAGTTTCCTGTTCGATGCCGACCGCCGTCTGTTCTCGATCGGCCTGCGAGTCGCCGATGGCACGCCGGACCAGGGCTATTACGACCTGCTGGCCTCCGAATCGCGGCTGACGAGCTTCGTTGCCATCGCCAAAGGCGACGTGCCGGTCACGCACTGGTTTCGCCTCGGGCGCGCGCTGGCGCCCGTGGAGGACGGCGCGGTACTCTTGTCATGGTCGGGTTCGATGTTCGAGTACCTGATGCCATCGCTGGTCATGTACACGCCGCGCAGCAGCCTGCTTGACCAGACCTGCCGGCTTGCAATCGAACGTCAGATCGAATACGGCGCGGAACACGGCTTACCCTGGGGCATTTCCGAATCGGCGTACAACGTGCGAGACAGCGCCTACACCTATCAGTACTCCGCCTTCGGCGTCCCCGGCCTCGGGCTCAAGCGCGGGCTCGAAGACGATCTGGTCATCGCGCCCTATGCTACCGCGCTCGCGGCGATGTACAACCCGCATGCGGCGGCCGCGAACCTGCAGGCGATCGAGGCGCTGGGCGGGCGCGGAGAGTACGGTTACTACGAAGCCGTCGACTTCACCCGCTCGCGTCTGCCCGAAGACGGCATGCCGGCAGCGGTCAGGGCCTACTTTGCGCACCACCAGGGCATGTCCCTGGTCGCGCTCGACAACATCGTGAACGGCGGCATCATGCGCCACCGCTTTCATCGCGAACCGATGGTGCGCGCCGCCGAGCTACTGCTGCAGGAACGCACGCCGCGCGAAGTGCCGGCGCGCGGCATGCGCACCGAAAACGTCCGCGCCACGAATGTCGGTACGGCGGGTGGACAGATCTCGCGCCGCTTCCGTTCGGTCCAGCATCCCGTCCCGTCGAGCCATCTGCTGTCCAACGGCCTCTACGCGCTGATGATCACGTCGGCCGGTTCGGGTTACAGCCGCTGGGGCGAGCTTGCCGTCACCCGCTGGCGCGAGGATGCAACCTGCGATGCCTCGGGCAGCTATCTGTTCCTGCGCGACGTGGCGGACGGAACTGTCTGGTCCGCCACGCACCAGCCGAGCAACGTGGAGCCGGATCGCTATGAAGCGCTTTTCCTCGAGGACCGCGCGCGCATCACGCGCACCGATGGAACGTTGTCCAGCGCGCTGGAGATTCTCGTCTCCCCCGAGGACAACGCCGAGATCCGCCAACTGTCGATCAGCAACGAGGGGCCGCGCGAGCGCGAGATTGAAATTACGTCCTATGCGGAGATCGTGCTGGCGCCGCAGGCGGCCGATATCGCGCACCCGGCGTTTTCCAATCTGTTCGTCAAGACCGAATACGTGCCCGAGGAGCGCGCGTTGCTGGCCGTGCGCCGGCCGCGCAAGGCGTCCGATCCTCACTTGTGGGCCGCACACGTCATCGGGACCGACCTGACCTCCACGGTGGAATACGAGACGGACAGGGCGCGCTTCCTCGGTCGCGGGCGCACGATCCATAATCCGGTGGCGGTGATGGACGGGCGCCCGCTTTCCAATACCGTCGGCCCGGTGCTCGACCCCGTCTTCAGCCTGCGCATTCGCGTGCGCGTTGCTTCCGGCGCCACCGTGCGCTTGTCGTTCTCGACCATGGTCGCGTCCTCGCGCGAGGAAATTCTCGGGCTCGCCGACAAGTACCGCGATCCCGCCACGTTCGAGCGCAACTCCACCATGGCATGGACCCAGGCGCAGGTGCGCCTGCATCACCTGGGCATCAGTACCGACGAGGCGCAGCTGTTCCAATATCTGGCCAACCGCATCTTGTTCAGCGATCCGCACATGCGTCCGGCAGCTGACATCCTCAAGCGCAATACGTTGAGCGCAAAGGCGCTGTGGCGGCATGGCATTTCCGGCGATCGGCCGATCGCGCTGCTGCGCATAGAGGATTCAGAGGACCGCGCGATCATCTGGCAACTGCTGCGCGCGCACGAATACTGGCGCAGCAAGCGCCTGCCGGTGGACCTGGTGATCCTCAACGACAGGAAGGCTTCCTATATCCAGGACCTGCAGGATTTTCTCGACAACATGGTGCGCGGCAGCCGGGCCGCGCCGGTCGAGGAGGCGGGACAGGGCGGTATTTTCGTCGTCCGCAGCGATATGCTGACGGCCGAGGAGGGCACGCTGCTGCAGTGCGTGGCGCGTATGACCCTGAACGCGAAGCAGGGCACGCTTGCCGAGCAGGTCGCCCGCATGCGGCAGGCGAAGCCGGCGGATAAGCGCCGCGGCACGGCACCGCTCGCGCGCAGCGAAGGCGGCGTCGCCATTGCCGTGCCGCAACTCGAATTCTTCAACGGCCTGGGCGGTTTTGCCGAAGACGGCCGCGAGTATGTCACCGTACTCGGCGCGGGCCAGCGCACGCCGGCGCCGTGGATCAATGTAATCGCGAATCCGCAGCTCGGCTTCCTGGTTTCGGAATCCGGTTCGGGCTACACCTGGTCGATGAACAGCCGCGAGAACCAGCTCACGCCCTGGTCCAACGACCCGGTCAGCGATCCGCCCGGCGAGGCGATCTACCTGCGCGACGAGGACAGCGGCGAGCTGTGGTCGCCGACCGCCGCGCCGATAAGAGTCGAGGCCGCACAGTACGTGACGCACCATGGCCAGGGCTACAGCCGCTTCGAGCACGCATCTCACGGCATCGCCTGCGACCTCGTTCAATTCGTGTCCTGGAACGATCCCGTCAAGATCTCCTGCCTTGAGCTCGAGAACCGCTCCCCGCGCTCGCGGCACATTTCGGTAACCGCCTATCTGGAATGGGTGCTGGGTTCATCGCGCGCGGCGAACGCGCCGTTCGTGGTCACCGCGATCGACGCGGCGACTGGCGCCTTGTTTGCGCACAACGCCTGGAACAACGAGTTCGGCGCGCGCGTGGCCTTTGCCGATCTCGCCGGAGAGCAGAGTTCGTGGACCGCGGACCGCACGGAATTCATCGGACGCAACGGCAGCCTGGCCGGCCCGGCCGCGCTTGCACCGGGGGCGCAACTGACCAGGCGCGTCGGCGCGGGCATGGATCCCTGCGGCGTTTTACAGACTACCTTCGAGCTCGCGCCGGGACAGCGCCGCCACATTACCGTGTTGTTAGGGCAGGCACCGGACTGGGAGTCGGCGCGCGAGCTGGTCACGCGCTACCGCACCGTCGATCCGATGTCCGTCCTCGATGACGTCAAGCGCAACTGGGACGGCATCCTCGGCGCCCTGCAGGTGCGCACGCCGGATCGCGCCATGGATCTGATGTTCAATCGCTGGCTGCTCTACCAGACGTTGTCCTGCCGCATGTGGGCGCGCTCGGCGTTCTATCAGGCAGGCGGCGCCTATGGGTTTCGCGACCAGTTGCAAGACAGCATGGCGCTGGTGCTGACGCGGCCCGACCTTGCCCGGGAGCAACTGGTGCGCACCTCCGCGCGCCAGTTCCTGGAAGGCGACGTGCAACACTGGTGGCATCCGCCCACCGGCCGGGGGGTCCGCACGCATTGCTCGGATGACCTCGTATGGTTGCCATACGCCGCGGCGCATTATGTCGCGGTGACCGGAGACCTGGGCGTGCTGGACGAGGCCTCCGCTTTTCTCGAAGGCCCGGTGCTCGCGCCCGGTCAGGAAGATGCCTACTTTGAGCCTGCGCAATCGGACCAGTGCGTTTCGCTGTTCGAGCATTGCGCGCGCGCGCTGGACCGCAGCATGGCCGTCGGTGCACACGGCCTGCCGCTGATCGGATCCTGCGACTGGAACGACGGCATGAATCGCGTTGGCCATGAGGGCCGCGGCGAAAGCGTGTGGCTGGCGTGGTTCCTGTATAACGCGCTGACCCGCTTCGCGCCGCTTGCTGTGCAGCGCGCCGAGGGCGCGCGGGCGCAACGCTGGCAAGAGCACGCGGCCTCGCTCAAGCTTGCCGTCGAACGCGAAGCCTGGGATGGCGCCTGGTACCGGCGCGCGTATTTCGACGACGGCACGCCGCTGGGAACGTCGTCCGCTGTGGAATGCCGCATCGATTCGATCGCGCAAAGCTGGGGCGCAATCTCCGGTGCGGCTGATCCGGCGCGGGCGCAGCGCGCCATGCAATCGGTCGATGAGAATCTGGTTCGCCGCGGCGACGAAATCGTATTGCTGTTCACGCCGCCCTTCGATCGCACCACGCTTGATCCCGGCTACATCAAGGGTTACCTGCCCGGCCTGCGCGAGAACGGCGGCCAGTACACCCACGCGGCGGTGTGGTGCGCGGTTGCGTGGGCGGCGCTTGGCGACGGCGACAAGGCGGGCGAACTGATGGAGATGCTCAATCCGGTCAACCATGCATCGACGCGCGCCGGCGTGTACGCATACAAAGTCGAGCCCTACGTGATCGCCGCGGATATTTACGGCGAAGCACCCCAGACCCGGCGCGGCGGATGGACCTGGTATACCGGAGCAGCGGGGTGGTTGTACCGCGCCGGCACCGAGTGGCTGCTGGGAATTCGCAAGGCAGGCGAATCCCTGACCATCGATCCGTGCATCCCGCACCACTGGCCCGGCTTCGAAGCCACTTACCGCTTCGGCAAGACGCAGTACGAAATCAAGGTCGACAATCCCGCCAGCGTCATGCGCGGCGTGTCCCGCGTCGAACTGGATGGAAAAATCCTGACGGGTTCGATTCCGCTTGTCGACGACGGCGCTACGCACAACGTAAAAGTCACGCTTGGATGATGCGGAAAAGATCCGGAATTCCGCGCAAAAGCATAAGAACTGAGCGCCAGAGACACCGGCCGATCACGACGTCCAGGTCTTTCTTCAGATCTTTTCCACACACGGTCCGGCGCGGGCGGTCAAATTTCTTCCGCGCCGCCTTATTCGCCTTGCTGGGCGCCGCGTTCCTGGGCGGTTGCGCGACCCTGCCGGAGGTGTCGCGCGGACCGCGTAATTCGCAGGCGGTGCGCTTCGAGGACGGCAAGGGTCCGCTGACGGGCGCGCAGAGCGCAGCCATCATTGCACGGCTGAAAACGAGCTCCGGCGAAACCAGCATTCTGGACCGGCATGTCGCGCTAGAGCAGTCATTTGTCGACAGCCCGCTGGTCGTCGGTAATCGCGTCACGCTGATCAAGGACGGCCCGGCCACTTACCGTGCGATGTTTGCCGCGATCCGCAAGGCGAAAGACCATATCAACCTCGAGACCTATATCATCGAGGACGATGAAATCGGCCGGAAATTCTCCGACCTCCTGATCGAGAAACAGGGGCAGGGCGTGCAGGTCAGCGTCCTCTACGACAGCGCAGGCTCGATCAATACGCCGCGCGCCTTCTTCGAGCGCCTCGAGGCAAACGGCATACGCACCCTCGAGTTCAATCCGATCAATCCGCTGTCGGGCAGGAATAAGAGCTGGCTCGATCACCGCGACCATCGCAAGCTGCTGATCGTCGACGGGCGCATGGCCTTCCTCGGTGGCGTCAACATCAGCAGCGTCTACTCCGGAGGTTCCGCGCCCAAGGCGAAGCCGGTGATATCGGCGGATGGCAAGAACAAGGTGCCATGGCGAGATACCCACTTGCAGGTCGAAGGGCCTGTTGTTGCCGAATACCAGAAACTGTTCCTCGATACCTGGGAAAAACAGAAAGGCGAACCGTTGGCCGGCGGGCACTATTTTCCGCAGATCGAGAATACCGGCAAGGACATCGTGCGCGCCATAGGCAGTGCCGCCGATGAACCCTACAGCCGCATCTATGTGACCCTGGTGTCGGCAATCAACTCCGCCGAGACCTCGATCTATCTGACCAATGCGTACTTCGTCCCCGATCCGCAGCTGCTCGCCGCGTTGAAGGAGGCGGCGCAACGCGGTGTGGACGTAAGGATCCTGTTGCCGGGCCAGACCGATTTCTGGGCGGTATTCCATGCCGGCCGTTCGCACTATACGGAACTGTTGAAAGCGGGCGTGAAGGTCTATGAGCGCCAGGGCGCATTGCTGCACGCGAAAACCGCGCTCATCGACGGTGTGTGGTCGTGCATCGGTTCCACCAACCTGGACTGGCGCAGTTTCGTGCACAACAACGAGGTCGACGCGGTAATACTCGGCGACAGTTTCGCCCGGCAACTGCAGGCCATGTACGAAGACGACCTCAAGGAATCCAAAATCATCAACCTGAAGCAATGGCGCAAACGTTCGGTGTTCCTGCGCATGAAGGAATGGTCCGCACGGCTGTGGGAATACTGGCTGTAGGCGCGACCCTCCTTCCCCTTCAAGGGGAAGGCCGGGATGGGGATGGGTCGATTTTTTAACGGCCCTGTTTGAGAATTTTCTTTTCGTGCTGTTCTTTTCATGCAACCCATCCCCACCCCTGACCCTCCCCTTGAAAGGGAGGGAGGTTCATCTGCTTTATCTTGGTTGCCTCTCGGGCAATCCGATCTACGACAACCTTCAGCGACTGGCGCCCGTGACCCTCCTTCCCCTTCAAGGGGAAGGTCGGGATGGGGATGGGTCGCATGTTCATGGCAGTACCGAGCCTTCACGATCAGGGCCGGTTTCCTGCCGCACCAATCCTGAAAATTTTTCCGGTCGGCCGGTATTTATTACCGTCGTGTCGTGGAAAGTAAACCTTAACCGGATGAATTGCCGACTTAAATGTTATTGGCACGGCGGTTGCGACAGCAACCCTTGCGATAGCCGCTTTCAGCCGCGCATATCGACTGCAAGCGGATGCGTCTTTCAGCCAACGGGAAAAAAGGAGCAGCAATGAACTGGGATCGTATCGAAGGGAACTGGAAACAATTTTCGGGCAAGGCCAAGGAGCAATGGGGCAAATTGACCGACGATGAACTCGACAAGGTCGCCGGCCGACGCGAACAACTCGCCGGCAAGATCCAGGAATCCTATGGCATCAGCCGCGATGAAGCAGAGCGCCAGGTGAAGGATTGGGAATCGCGGTTCTGAGCGGCGCGTTTCAAGCGCAATCCTGCAATTGCCGCGACTGACACAAAAATTTCAATAATTGTCTTAACAGGACTAGGAGAAGACCATGCACACACACGACGACTTCCTGCAACCCTCCACCGGCGCCATCTGGCGCGACCGCCTTCTGACCGCGGGTGCTGCAATCGTCATTGGCATGACGTTGAGTGCTACCGCGCCGGCGGACGAAACGTCGAGCGAGAACAAGCGTGCCGCCGATCTGAAATACGATCAGACCGTGCGCCAGGCCAAGGCCGACTACAAGGCGGCCCGCGCGAAATGCAACAGCCTCGGCGGCAACGACAAGGATGTCTGCGTGAAGGAAGCCAAGGCTGCCGAATCGACCTCGATATCGGACGCGAAGGCCGCAAAGAAGAACGCCGGCACCAATGCCGAGGCGCACGCCGACGCGCGTCATGCCGAATTCAAGGTCGCCAAGGAAAGGTGCGAATCGATGAGCGGCAACGCCAAGGACATCTGCGTGAAGGAGGCCGAGGCCAGGTATCGCCAGTAACGCTTAAAGGGAAACCGTAGCGGACACCTCTGCGCGAGGTGACGCTCTCCGGTACCCGTCATTGCAATCCGGGCCGACCGCTAACCGGCTCGTGACAGTACGCCTAACCACCGCCAGCCCCCGGTCCGCAAGGACTTGGGGCTTTTTTTGTCTACCGAGACTACCAGGGACCTTCACCGCAAAGACGCAAAGTAACGCAAAGGAAGGAATGGCCACGCGGGCTCGAGAGGAAGAACCGCTCGCCAAATCACGGTCGATTACAGGTGGCGATCATCGTTGTCACCGTTACGGAACGGCGAGTACCCTGGAAGGCTATTGTTCCGCTTGCGCACTTCTTTGCGTTCCTTTGCGTCTTTGCGGTGAGAAGAATTGGCCCGACGGGATTACTTGGGTTCGCGGGCGCGAAGGATCGCGCTGTAGAGTTCTTCAAGGTTGACGGGCTTGGCGACGAATTCCTGGTAGCCGGCGGCCATGGCGGCCTTGTAGTCCTGGTCGCGTGCGTAGCCGGTGAGCGCGACGGCGGGGGTGTTGCCGCCGCTCGCCGCGTTGAGCGCGCGCACCTTGCGCACGAGTTCGTAGCCGTCTTCTTCCGGCAACCCGATGTCGGAAACGAGAACGTCCGGACGCAGGGACTGCAGCTTTTCCAGGGCTTCCGGCGCGGAGGCTGCGGAGGTGACTTCCGCGCCGGCACGCTGCAGGGCCTCCTGCAGCATCTCGCGCGTGTTCGGATCGTCGTCGACAGACAGGATGCGTAAACCCGTCAGCCCGGGCTTGGGCTTCGTGCGCGGCGCGACGCCAGCGTCCGGTGCGCGCGGTGCGACCGTCGCCGGTTGCGCCGGGCCGGCTTCGTGCAGGGAGCGGATGGGGAGTACGACCGCAAAGCGCGCTCCGCGGCCCTCGCCCTCGCTCTGTGCCATGACGGTGCCGCCGTGCAGTTCGGTGAGATGGCGCACGATCGCCAGGCCCAACCCCAGCCCGCCATGCCGGCGTTTTATGCTGGCGTCCGCCTGGCGGAAGCGGTCGAAAACGTAAGGCAGGAATTCGGCGCTGATTCCCTCGCCATCGTCGGCTACGCTGACTTCGACCTGCGCGTCTTTGCGCGACAGGCCGAGCGTGATGCGGCCGCCGGGACGGGTGAATTTCACCGCATTCGACAGCAGGTTCCAGACGATCTGTTGCAGCCGGGCGGGATCGCCGGATAGCGTGCCGACATCCGGATCGATGCGACGTTCGAGCGTGATGCCGCGTGCCACGATTGCCGGGCGCAGCGATTCGACGATGGAATCGATGAGCGAAATCAGGTCGACCGGCTGGATATCGAGCCGCAGGCGGCCCGAGCCGATGTCGGCAACGTTCAGCAGGGCATTGATGAGTTTGGCCTGCGCGTTGGCGCTTGCGTCGATCTGCGCGAGCGCCCGCCGTACCGTCGCGCGATCGGCTTCCCCTTCCTGCAGGGTCTGGGTCCAGCCAAGAATTGCATTCAGGGGTGTGCGCAGTTCGTGCGACAAGGTTGCCAGGAAATCGTCCTTGGCGCGGTTGGCCGCCTCCGCCTGCGTGCGCAATGCATGTTCGCGCTGCAACAGATCGACGCGCTCCTGTTCGGTCTGTTTGCGCTCGTCGATATCGACCAGCACCACCAGCCACTTTTCCTTGCGGCCGCCGGCATCGTGTACCGGCACGCCGCGCGCCAGGTGCCAGCGATACTGGCCGTCGGAGGCGCGGCGCATGCGCAATTCCGATTCATAGGCCGCGTCCGAGGCGCGCGCCTGCCTCCAGGTTTCTATCGCTTTCTCGCGTTCGTCGGGATGGATCTGGTTCATCCATTCGCCGTGCACGCTCTGCTCCAAGGTGAGGCCGCTGTATTCGACCCAGTACTGGTTGATGAACTCCGGGCTGCCGTTGCGGCCGACGATCCATACCCCCTGGGGAGAAATCTCCACTAGCGAACGGTAGCGTTCCTCACTGTCGCGCAACCCATCTTCGGCGCGCTTGCGGGCGGTGATGTTCCTGACGTTGCACTGCATGACCCGCCTGCTGCCCGACATGTAAGCATTACAGGTGAATTCGACGTCCTGGGGTTGCCCGGAAGGCGTGACCATGGTCAGGTGATCGTAGCGGTGGTAGTTTTTCTTCCGCAGTTCGGCGAAGGCCGCGCGGCCGCGCGCCTCATCGTGGAACAGCCCCATGTCCCACAGGGACGTGGCGAGCAGCTGCTCGCGCGTCTGGCCCAGCAGTTCGACCATGTACGGATTGACGTCGGTAATGCGTCCCGTATCGGCATCGAACAGGAACACGCCGTCCGGCGAGGCCTCGAACAACCTGCGATAGCGCACCTCCGATGCATTCAGCGCCGCGCCGGCGCGCCGCTGCACGAGGTTGATTCCGGCCAGCAGGAAGCTGAGCAGAATCCCGCTCAGGGCGACGTTTGGCGCAATGCTGCGCTCCGATGCCTGTTCGAATTCCGGACGCGTGGTGAACGCCATGCCCCACGAGCGCCCGGGAAGGTCCACCACCGCCGTAGTCGAAAAGCGCGGCTTGTAGCCCGCGACCCAGTTCGGCCGCATCAGGTCGGAGCGGTACATCAGCGAATTGGTCGAAGTTTGCGTGCCGTCGTAAACCTGCAGGTCGACTTCGCGGCCCGCGTCGCCGGAATGCACGGCCGAAAACATTTCGTCGGTCTGCACCGAGGCGTGGATGAAGCCGCGCAACGCTGCGCGACGCGCCGCTTCCGTAGCCGGCACGCTCCGGCCGCTGTACACCGGCACGAAAACATGGAAGCCGGCGCGCTTCTTCGCCCAGAATTCCCGGATCACGGTCAGCTTGCCTGAGATCGCCGGCCTGCCGCTGTCGCGTGCGCGTTCCATCGCGGCCCGGCTTTTTGGATCGGTGAACATGTCGTTGCCCGTGGCAACCTGGCTGCGCCACTCCTGCGGTTCGAGATAGACGAAGCGCAGCCGTCCGTTCGCGCCGTTGTTGAGAACAATGCGCGGGATGTTGCCGGCGGATCGCGGGCTCTGCGCAAATTGGCCCGGAGCGCCCTCGCGGCGCATCCAGCCGACGCCCAGTATGCCGGCATACCGGATTTCCGAGGATTGCAAGGGGGCGGCGCGCGAGCCGGAGTGCTGCTTTTTCAGGTTGAGGCGGCCCGCGAAAGCGCGAAACTGCGCCAAGCTCGGTTCGCGGTCGCCGGCGAACAGGGTCGCGCCATCGCGCAGTAAAACCAGGTAGGCATCCATCTGGTCTTTCGTCCCGCGCTGGGTGCTGGCGGCATATTTTTCGAACCTTACCGCGTCTTCCGCATCCGCCATGCGCAACAACTGCCAGACAACCGCGCCTGTGGCGGCCAGCGTAATCACCAGGACCAGAAAAGGCCCCCACAGATATTGTCTGGAATCCGGTTTCATCGGATGTCGAAAAAAAGTAAATGCCGAATAAATACGCAGACGACACTGTTCCACACACCGAGTGAATAGACTGCGTGTCCGCCAATTAGTGCGCGCGACGCGCATCGGCAGTGCTATCTCCGGCGCTTTCCCCCTTACCTCGGGCTACGCGATTCGATCAGGTAACCCTTACAAGGCGCCGTTGTAAGCCTTACCGCGACGCGCCTGATCGCGGGCGGGTTTGCGCCGTAGAACGCTGAATCGTCACCAGAATTATTTCTCTGGTGCAATGGCATGGAAGCTGCTGAATAGCCTGAGGGTGGGCGGGAGAAGCATTTGACCTCGCGTTGAATCCTCCCCTTGCTGCAGCGGTCAAGGAAAAGGTCCGGTTCATGACACGAATGATGCTGATGTGGATGTTCGGTGTTCCGTTGACCGTGATGCTGTTGTTCATGGTTTTCGGAATCCTGTGAAAGATGCGGATTGAATCCCTGCGACGCCGCTTGTCGCCTGGGCCGAGGAGAGAGAAATGACAATGGGAACATTGCTGTTGATCGTCGTGGTCCTGCTGCTGATCGGCGCCGTGCCGAGTTGGCCCTACAGTAAAAGCTGGGGATACGGGCCCAGCGGCGTGCTCGGCGTCGTCGTCCTCGTAGTCGTCCTGCTGGTGGTCATGGGGCGAATCTGACCACGGCGCGTATCTGACCACGGCGCGAATCTGACCGTGGCATCCGGATATGAAGAGTTTTCTAACCGATGTTTAGTCGAACCGGAGATTTTCATGGAATCAGTCAATCGTGTTTTCCAGATTCTGTTTTCCGCCGTCCTGTTGTCCATCGCGCTGGGCTGCGCGGGCACCACGCACAAGGAAAGCACCGGCGAGTATGTCGACGATTCCTGGATCACTTCCAAGGTCAAGGCTGCCTTCGTCAATGACAAGACCCTCAGCGCGTCCGAAATAAACGTCAAGACCTTCAAGGGTACCGTGCAGTTGAGCGGTTTCGTCAAGGACCCCGGCGACGTCAGCCATGCCGCGCACGTGGCCCGCGACATCAAGGGTGTGACGTCGGTCAGGAACGATCTGCAGGTGAAGTAACAGCTGCACATCGTTCTTGCCGTAAACCGGGATGCTCGCACCGCGATCGTCCCGGATCGACAGGGAAAGGGGCTATTGTGAATACCGGCGTGATCACCAGAATCATGTTGTCGTCCTTGTTCTACACGACCTTGTTGGGGACGACGATCGTCATGCCGCTCATCCTGGCTACGAGCGGCGATGCCGCAATGGCAGTCGGGGCGGGCAATGCGAATGCGGATGCGAGCTTCCAGGCAAAAACCAATGCCCGGGCCACGGACGATTCCCAGGTATGGGAACGTTCCGCGCCGGCTCGCGCAATGCAAGAGGAACCGCTGGATATAGGCACCATGGTGGAAATGCACCGCGCTTTGCGTTTTCCGCAGATGGACATTCCGCGTGCCGGGCAGGCAATGACCGACAAATGCGGTCCGGATGCCGCGATGGTCCGGCCGGGCAAGGCGCGCGCGAAAGCGATCAGGACGTAATCGCCCCGCGGGTGCGGGCGAGGCAACACAGGGGCAACGCTCGACCGCACCCGTTCAAACATGGAGAAAAACATGACGACCATCATTGCCGGGATGTTCGATACGGTGCATAAGGCTGAAGATGCCATGGGCAAGTTGATCGGCGGGCCATTCGGCGCAAAGGATGTCTACACATTCGCCAATAATCCACCGGGACAGCACGATGCTTTCCCGATCGGGGGGGACGAAAACGAAGACCCGGGCTCGAAGCACGCCGATGGCGATGCAGGCAAGGGCGCCGCAGTCGGACTGGGCACGGGCGCGGCGATAGGCGCGATCGTCGGCGGTCCACCGGGCGCGGCGGTCGGCGCCGGGATCGGCGCTTACCTGGGCTCCCTGGCTGGCGCGCTGCATGGCATGGAGGGTCGCGGAACGGAAGAAGACCCCGTGCGCCGGCCCGCAGGAATTGTCGTTGCAGTCAGGATAGAAAGCGGCAAGGCGGAGCAATTCGCGATTTCGACCCTGCAGACCTATGGCGCCATCCATGTGGAAAAGGCCGAAGGCCAATGGAATGACGGCAAATGGATCGATTTCGATCCCGTATCCGCGCCGGTCATTCTGCGCGGCAGTTCTGAGCCGGCGCTCCCAGGCGGGTCCCGCGATGATCTGGAATCTCTGTCACCGCAACGACGCAAAGGCGGCGAAGGAAATCCCCTCCGCCCGGCTTCCTCCACTGAGCGCAGACGGAGCTGAAACTCAGGCGCGAGCCGTGTCTGCGCATTTCCTTTCCCCTGTCCACCGGAAAGCGGACGATCAGAAACCATGCGCACAGGTAAGGTCGCGGATCATCGCCGAGGCTTGTTCCTTGCCCTTGAGTCGTTTGCGGGCACGGCGGCGCTACTGCTGGACAAGAACGCAAACCTGGAACACGGCAACCGCCAGATCTGCGACTTGCTGGAATGCGCCGACGACGGCGAATTGGAAGCGAAATGGAGGGTGATCGCGCCGTTGTTCGGGTTGCTGACGCAAACGCCATTTTCCGGGAAACCGCGGCTGTGCAATGCCGAGATTCCCCTGTCCGCCGGAACGTGTCCAATGAGCCTGGAGCTGCACGCCCTCGATGAATCGGTGGGGCACGGCTATTTCGCCCTCCTCAGGGATCGCGGCGTCCTCAATCACGTCGAGCGCGAGTTGCTCCAGGCGAGCGAGCGCCGCGGCTGGGGCCATCAGTGCGTAACGCTGATGCACGATCTCAAGGGCATCCTGAACTCGATGCAGATCTCGCTCGAGCTGATTGCGAATGCCGATGAGGAAGCGGCGGATGTATCGCCGGCAGAAGCGCGCAAGCGCAGACGCATTGCCACAGTCAAAGAAGACCTCGGACGCATGAATCTGGCGTTGCGCGCGCTGCCGGGGGTGGACGGGGGCGCGGAACCGCCCGTTACCGAATTCGAAACGAGCGATGTGATCCGGGAAAATCTGGCCATCCTGCGCGAGCTTGTACGGCGGAACAGCATCGAACTCAAGCTGGAATTGCCGGAGGCGCCTTTGCCCGCCCGCGGGCGGCGGCCATGGCTGAAGCAGGCGTTGTTCAATATCACCTTGCATCGCATTAACGCCATGCGCGCGGGCGGCCGGCTTGTGGTCGAAGCGGCCATGACGGAGCAAGGCGCGGTCGTGAGACTGCGCAACGACGTGCCGGATATGCGCGACGGCATGGTCGACGCAGGCCATCGCCTGTTGTGTTCGGGCCGCAGCAACGGCGGCACGACGGATCTCCAGGTCGCCCGCGCGATATTCGAATCCCAGGGCGGTGCAATGGACGTGGAAAGCGGCGGCATGGACAGCACCGTGTTCGTCCTGCGCATGCCGCGCTAGCCCCTCTCCCCTTGCGGGAGAGGGGCGTCGGTAAGCATTACCGCGCCTTTGCAATTCCTTCATCCCCCTCGCTGCCCGCTTGCGCTGCGCGCTTTCTTCGTCGTAGCGAAATGCCTTGTGAAAGAGCGGGTTGAATCTGGCGTCACGCCGCCGCTGCAATGGCATGGACGTTGCTGAATAGCGATCAGGAGGTTCTGCCGACGGCATGAACACCAACCAGGCGCGAAGGAGGCCACCATGCTTCAAGCTGCTGCAGTATTTTTCATCATCGCCATCATCGCCGCGGTATTCGGCTTCGGCGGCATTGCCGCGGGGGCTACGGAGATCGCCAAGATCCTGTTTTTCATTTTTCTCATCGTGTTCATCGTCAGCCTGGTCATGGGCCTGATGAGACGTTGAGGCGCAGCAACGTGCAGTTCAATCAATCAGACATCCAGGAGGCGATATGAACGTGGAGAACAGTGCTGCCAGGCACATCAACGCAACGAGCGGACGGAAGGACAAGTTGGTGGACGATATAAAATCGGTCGTGACAGACGCGGAAGAAATGCTCAGGAAAGCCAGGACATCGAGTGCCGAAGGCTATTCCGCGATTCGCGCGGAACTCGAAGACCGCCTCGCGAGTTCCATCGCGCGCCTGCAGGAAGTCCAGGCGCAGATGAAGTCGCGGGCGCGCCAGGCTGCCAGGGTCACGGACGACTACGTGCACGACAATCCGTGGAAGTCGATGAGCTATGTCGCCATCGCGGGTCTGGTCGTGGGACTGCTCCTCACTCGCCGCCGTTGACCGAAGGCGAACGCGGCGCAACCGGCGTTCATCCGACTCCGGTCCGGACATGCTAATTCGCCATGAGAACTACGATGCGGTAGTGATCGGGTCGGGCCAGGCCGGGGAACCGCTTGCCATCGAATTTGCGCGCGCCGGGCTGCATACGGCGCTGCTAGAAGGTTGCGGATTCGGCGACGACTGCGTCGATACCGGTTGCGCGCCTTCGAAAAGCCTGATCGCGAGCGCGAATGTCGCGCACCTGGCGCGCAATGCCCAGGCGTTCGGCGTGCAGACCGGCAGCGTCGCAGTCGATTTCGGCAAAGTGCAGATGCGCAAGCAGGCGCTGGTGGAGGGATTGCGCAGCGAGTCCCAGCGGGCGTTGCGGGCCGCGCCGGACCTCACCGTATTGAAGGGTGAAACGCGCTTCGAAAATGCCGGATCGCTGCTCGTGCGCGAACCCGACGGCTCAATGCGCGGACTGCATGCACCGAGGATTTTCATCAACACTGGCGCCCGGCCGACCCTGCCGGACCTGCCGGGCCTCGCCCACGTGCCGCACCTGACTTCCAGCAGCGCAATGGAACTCGACGAATTGCCCGACCACTTGCTGGTACTGGGCGGCAGCTACCTCGGCGTCGAACTCGGCCAGATGTTCCGCCGCTTTGGTTCGGGTGTTTCCGTCATCGAAAGGCAGAGCCAGTTGCTCGCGCGCGAAGACCGCGATGTCGCCGCGACCATGGCTGAAATCCTGCGCGAGGACGGCGTCGAGGTTTTCCTGGAAACCGAGGCCGTTGGGGTCGCCACCGCTCCCACGGGCGCAATCAGGCTGACGGTACGGACTCCCTCGGGCGAGCATGTCCTGGCCGGATCGCACCTGCTGGTGGTGGCGGGACGCGAGCCTAACACCGGCGGCCTCGACCTTGCTGCCGCCGGCATTGACGTGGACGCCCGCGGGTACATAAAGGTCAATGAACGGCTGGAGACGAGCGCCCCGGGCGTGTATGCGCTGGGCGGCGTCAATGGCGGACCGGCGTTCACCCATGTCGCCTACGACGATATGCGCATCCTCCGTGCCGATGTGCTGGACAACGCGAATACGAACAACATGGGCCGAATGTGCCCTTACACCGCATTTACCGATCCGCAACTGGGCCGCATCGGCCTGACGGAAACCGAGGCGCGCGAACAGGGCAGGGCGGTCAGGGTAGCCAAGCCGCCGACGCACAGAGTTGCGCGCGTTGCAGAACAGGCCGGGCCACGCGGGCTGATGAAAGTGGTCATCGATTGCGCAACCGACCGGATCGTCGGCGCGGCGGTCATCGGGGCCGATAGCGGGGAAATCATGGCCATGCTGCAGACCGCGATGATGGCGGACCTGACCTACACGGCCTTGTGCGAGGGGATGTTCGCGCATCCGGCACTGGCCGGATCGCGGACCAGCTTGTGCGCGGTACTCGACGGCTGATGGCAGAAACTTTAACAAAGGAGAACGGCAATGGACAGACAGCAACCCTTCGTATCCGACGTCAAGGCGCTGCGCGAACGTGCGCGGCGGCACATCGAGCAAGGCGCCATCACCGAGGGCTACCGGGCCGATCGCGAAACCGTGATCAAGATCTGCAATGAGGCTCTGGCCACTGAAATCGTTTGCGTGCTGCGCTACAAGCGCCACCACTTCGTGGCGGAGGGCATCAATGCCGACAGCGTCGCGGCGGAATTCGCGGAACACGCGGCCGAGGAGCAGGCCCACGCCGACAGCATCGCCCAGCGCATTATCCAGCTCGGTGGCAAGCCGAATTTTTCACCTGAAGGACTGAGCAGCCGCAGCCACTCCGAATATGTCGAAGGCGACACGCTGCTCGAGATGATCAAGGAAGACCTGATTGCCGAACGCATCGCCATCGACAGTTACAAGGAGATCATCGACTACCTGGGAGACAAGGATCCGACCACACGCCGCATGTTCGAGCAGATCCTCGCGGTCGAGGAAGAGCACGCGGACGACCTGGTTTCCCTGCTGGGCGGCGTGCCCAAAAACGCATGAAGCGGCCGATCGATTTGGCGACGGGGGAGGCCGCCATGCACAGGAGCCTTTTGGTCGGCCTTGGCATCCTGGCGGCGGCAATAATGAACTTCTCGTTTCGCCGGTCAAGGCGACAATCGAAGGCAAGCGGCGTTGCGCAGGTGCCGCGGGGTTTTCGCTGATGGCGCCCCGAACACGAATCGAACGTGCGACCTACCCCTTAGGAGGGGGTTGCTCTATCCACTGAGCTACCGGGGCGACGCGCGGATTCTAACCGAAATCCCGCGGTTTCCCATCGTCCGGGCAGGGCGCAGATGCAGTCGGGTCGGTAATGTAGCCACATGGAGACGTCTTGTGCATCCGGGTAAAGAGATGATGAACTTGCAGCAACCAGAATTCCTCCAGGCGCCGTCAATTCCCCCATGAACCCTTTGCACCAGGCGCCTGCCATTCGCGCGCGCGCGCGCCTGCTTTGCGCCGTGCTCCTGCTGCTTTCCTCGCTGCCGGCCGGCCAGGCCGCCTTTGCGTTCGGCTTCGACGACGTGACGCACCACGCCGAGCAACTCGCGGCCGGTGCTTTCCGGAAGCCCGCCGATAACCAGCCGAAAGAGCTGGCCGCCCTGACCTACGAGCAATACCACGACATCCGCTACCGGCCGGACAATCCCTGGTGGCGCGACGCCAAGCTGCCGTTTGAAATCGGCTTCTTCCATCGCGGGCTGTATTACGACCAGCCAGTCAAGATCAATGAGGTCAACGAGCAGGGCATCGCGGAAATCAAGTTCGATCCCGGCCTGTTCGACTACGGCGCCAATAAAATCGACGTTGCGCGCATGGGCGGCCTCGGCTTTGCCGGATTCCGCGTGCATTATTCCCTTAACGGCAAGTTCAAGGATGAGGTGCTGTCATTCCTCGGCGCGAGTTATTTCCGGGCGCTGGGCAAGGAACAGGGTTACGGCATGTCCGTGCGCGGGCTGGCGATCGACACCGGCTTGCCCTCGGGCGAAGAATTTCCGCGTTTCGTCGAGTTCTGGATAGAACGTCCGGCGCCGGCGGCGAAGGAACTGGTGATCTATGCCCTCATGGATTCGCGGCGCGTGACGGGTGCCTATCGCTTCACGCTCAAGCCCGGCGTGGAAACCGTCATCGACGTCAAATCGCGGCTGTACTTGCGCGAAGGAGTCGGCAAGCTCGGCGTAGCACCCCTGACCAGCATGTTCTTCTTCGGCGAAAACCAGCGGCCCATCACCGATGATTACCGGCCGGAAGTCCACGATTCCGACGGCCTGTCGTTGCATGCCGCCAATGGCGAGTGGATCTGGCGACCGCTGGCCAATCCGAAACGCCTGCTGGTGACTTCGTTTGCCACGGCCAACCCGATCGGATTCGGCCTCATGCAGCGCGATCGCGAATTCGATCACTATGAAGACTTGCAGGCACGCTACGAAAACCGCCCCAGCGCCTGGGTTGAGCCGAAAGGATCCTGGGGGCCGGGCAGGGTGGAACTGGTGCAGATTCCGTCGCCGGACGAATCCAATGACAACATCGTCGCCTATTGGGTGTCGGACGCGCCGCCCCAGCCGAAACTGCCATGGGACATCGAGTATCGACTGCTGTGGCAGAAGGAGGCCGACGCGCGCCCGCCGCTGGCGTGGGTCGCCCAGACGCGCAGGGGACACGGCTCGGAAAAATTGCCGGAAAACAGCATCGGCCTGATCGTCGACTACGAAGGACCGGTGTTCAAGAAACTTCCGGCCGATGCCAGGCTCGAAGGGGTGGTGTCCGGCGATGCCAACATCGAGATCCTGCGGCGCCGTACGTACCGCAACGAGGTGACCGGTGGATGGCGTGTCGCACTGGCAGTGCGCCGCCTCGACAACGGCAAGCCCGCCGAATTGCGGGCTTATCTACGCAACGGCAACGACACGGTATCGGAAACATGGAGCTACATACTGCCAACAGACTGATGCACGATTCGGCCGCGGCGTGCCGGCGCTATCTCGCGCGACTGCCGTTCGTATCCGGCGGGAAGCAAAAATTCCTGCAGGGAGCGGGCGCCGAATCCGCCGATGCCCATGCCGCCATGGCTGAAGTCCATGGCACGCTGTCCGATCGCGTGGTCGATCCGCGCGACCCCGCCGAGGCCTCGTACGAACACCGCCTCGAAATCGCGGTCGGCGCCGGCTATGCGCCGCAGGCACGGCAGGCGATGGCGCGCGATGCCCAGGGCAGGATGCGGCTCAATACCGGGCCCGCGCTCAATCGAACGTCGATGATTCCGCGGCGCTGGCCGCCGAAATTCTGGCAGGTCAAATCCTGGTGGCGCAGGCCGGCTCGGGACCGGCGCGCCGATTCACCGGATCCGCAGGGACGCTGGCATCGCGTGGGCAGCGTGCGCCGCGCCGTGCTGGGGTGGCTCGTACTCGCGCAGACCGTTTTCGCCACGGACTTCATGACTGCCGTGTTGCCGTATCACGGCACGCAGCCGCTGGAAATCGCCATCCTGGTGATGTTCGCCATCCTCTTCTGCTGGGTGTCCGCGGGTTTCTGGACCGCGGTGATGGGTTTTATCGTGCAGATCACGGGCGGCGACCGCTACGCGATTTCGCGCACGGCGGCGGGCAATGCGCCGATCGAAGCAAAGGCGCGCACCGCGATCGTCATGCCGATCTGCAACGAAAACGTCGCGCGCGTGTTCGCCGGCTTGCGCGCCACTTTCGAATCGCTGGCCGCCACCGGTGACCTGCAACACTTTGACTTTTTCGTCCTGAGCGACAGCAACGACGCCGACAATCGCGTCGCCGAACGCCAGGCATGGCTGGCGTTGTGCCGCGCGGTAGGCGGTTTCGGCCGCGTGTTCTACCGCTGGCGCCAGCACAGGATCAAGCGCAAGAGCGGCAACGTCGCCGACTTCTGCCGCCGTTGGGGCGCGGACTATCGCTACATGGTGGTGATGGACGCCGACAGTGTGATGAGCGGAGATTGCCTGGCGACGCTGGTGCGCCTGATGGAAGCCAATCCCGGCGCGGGCATCATCCAGACTGCGCCGCGCGCGGCGGGGCGCGACACGCTCTATGCCCGCATGCAGCAATTCGCCACGCGTGTTTACGGACCGCTGTTCACGGCCGGGCTGCATTACTGGCAACTCGGGGAATCGCACTACTGGGGGCACAACGCGATCATTCGTGTCGCGCCCTTCATCAAGCACTGCGCGCTCGGACGGCTGCCCGGGCGGGGCTCGCTCTCCGGTGAAATCCTGTCGCATGATTTCGTCGAAGCAGCACTCATGCGCCGCGCGGGGTGGGCGGTCTGGCTGGCCTACGACCTGGAAGGCAGCTACGAGGAAATGCCGCCGAACCTGGTCGATGAACTTAAACGCGATCGGCGCTGGTGCCACGGCAACTTGATCAACTTCCGCCTGTTCCTGGCCGAGGGCCTGCATCCCGCGCATCGCGCAGTATTCGTCACCGGCGTCATGGCCTACTGCTCGGCGCTGCTGTGGTTCGTGTTCCTGCTGCTGTCCACGGCGGCGCTGGCCGTGCATACGCTGGTCGAGCCGCAATATTTCATCAGCCCGAACCAATTATTCCCGATCTGGCCGGAATGGCATGTCGAGCGCGCGCTCATGCTTTGGTCCTTTACCGCCATCGTGTTGTTCCTGCCGAAAGTCCTCAGCGTGATCCTGATCTGGGTCGAGGGCGCAAACGCGTTCGGCGGGAAGATGCGCCTGACGCTGAGCACGCTCCTGGAAGCGTTGAGTTCCATGCTGCTTGCGCCGGTGCGCATGTTGTTCCATACGGGGTTCGTGGTGACCGCGCTGGCGGGATTGCGCGCGCAATGGAAATCGCCGCCGCGCGAAGATGCGCAGACGACCTGGGCGGAGGCCTTGCAGCGCCATGGTTTCCACACGCTGATCGGCGTGGTCTGGGCCGTGGGCGTGTTCTGGTTGAATCCTTCTTTCCTGTGGTGGCTGTTGCCGGTCGTCGGCGCGCTGATGCTGTCGATCCCGATGTCCGTCTATTCGAGCCGCATCTCGCTTGGGCGCTGGCTGCGCCGCGCCGGGCTGTTCGTGATTCCGGAAGAGGCGAGCCCGCCCGCGGAACTGCGCCGCTTGCAGACACACCTGCAGCACGCGGCGCCGTTGCCGGGATTCGTCGAAGCGGTGGTCGATCCGCTCGTGCACGCACTGGCCTGCGCATCCGCCAACATGCGCCGCTCGCAACCAGCGGGCGTGCGCGAGTCCAGGCAAAAGCTCATCGATGACGCCGTGGCCCACGGGCCCGATGTATTGAGCAATGCGCAAAAGGCGGCCCTGCTTGGCGATCCATTGGCCTTGTCACGCCTGCATTTCCAGGTTTGGGCCTCGCCCCAGGCGAACGCTGCCTGGTTCCGGGATGTGCCGGCGGTAGTCGCCGTACCCTCCGCTGAGCCGCCAGCCGCGCAGACTGCGGCGCTTGCGCCGGAGAGGCTCGCTGCGGGGGCGGCCGGGTAAAAAGCCGTGACTGTCGTGACTACGTGACTATCGTGACTGCCGTAAATGCTCTGGAGGCTCTAGACCCCGACAGTCACGATAGTCACGACAGTCACGGCAGTCACGGTATTTAGTCAGTCACGGCATCTCGGTTATCATGCCGCCTCTTTCCCGGCTCCGTTCCGCGTTCGGAACACCTCCGCTTCATGCCCCTCGCCACTTTCGAAAATGTTTCGCTCGCCTACGGGCATGTGCCGTTGCTGGATCACGTCGACCTGGTGGTGGAGCCGGGGAGCCGCATCGGGCTGATCGGGCGCAATGGGGCGGGCAAGTCGAGCATGCTCAGGCTGCTCGCCGGGGTGGCGGTGCCGGATGACGGTCGGATCTGGCGGCAACCGGGTTTGCGCATCGCCTACGTGGTGCAGGAGCCCGAACTCGATCCCGCGCATACGGTGTTCGAAGCCACGGTCGCGGGACTCGGCAACCTTTCCCGCATCCTCGCCGACTATCATGCGGCTGCGCACGCGCCGGAACTCGCTGCGGGAGACGAGAAGGCGATGGAGCGCATGCAGACCGCGCAGGAACTGCTCGAGCAGAACAACGGCTGGCAGATCGAGCACCGCGTCGAATCCGTGCTGTCGCGCCTGGGCCTGGAGCAGGACGCGCGCATCGATACGTTGTCCGGCGGTTTGCGCAAACGCGTGGCCCTGGCGCGCGCGCTGGCGGGCGATCCGCAGTTGCTGATACTCGACGAGCCGACCAACCACCTCGATGTGGAGTCGATCGTCTGGCTGGAAAACATGGTGGCCGATTTTCCCGGCGCGGTGTTTGTCGTGACCCATGATCGCGCATTCCTCGACCGCGCCGTCACCGCCATTGCCGAACTCGATCGCGGCAGACTGGGTCTTTATCCCGGAAGCTTCGCCGCGTACGAACAGCGCAAGGCCGAGCAGCTCGCGGTGGAAGCGGTGAACAACCAGAAGTTCGACAAGCTGCTGGCGCAGGAAGAGGTGTGGATCCGCAAGGGCATCGAGGCGCGGCGCACGCGCAACGAAGGCCGCGTGCGCCGGCTCGAAAGCCTGCGCCTGGAACGCTCGGCGCGGCGCGAGCGACTCGGCCAGGTTTCCATTTCGGTGACGGAGGGCGAGCGCTCGGGGCAACTCGTCGCGGAACTCGAGCACGTCGATAAGCGCCTGGGCGAGCGCCAGATCGTCAAGGATTTTTCCTGCCGCATCCTGCGCGGCGACAAGATCGGCCTGATCGGTCCGAACGGCGCCGGCAAGTCCACGCTGATCAAACTCATCCTCGGCGAGATGCAGCCCGATGCGGGCAAGGTGCGCCGCGGCACCAAACTGGCGGTGGCCTACTACGACCAGTTCCGTGTGCAGCTCGATGAAGAGAGCACGGTTGCGCAGACCATTGCGCCCGGTTCCGATTTTGTCGAAATCGACGGCGCGCGCAAGCACATCATGACCTACCTCGCCGATTTCCTGTTTCCACCGGAACGCGCGCGCGCGCCGGTGAAAGCGCTGTCCGGCGGCGAGCGCAATCGCCTGCTGCTGGCAAGATTGTTCAGCCAGACGGCGAACATGCTCGTACTCGACGAGCCGACCAACGACCTCGACATCGATACGCTGGAACTGCTCGAAACGCTGCTGCAGGATTACCCCGGCACCGTGCTGCTGGTCAGCCATGACCGCGCTTTTCTCGACAATGTCGTCACCGACACCATCGCCCCGGAAGGCGGCGGCCGCTGGGTGCGCAATCCGGGAGGCTATTCCGACTGGAAACGCCTGACTGAGGAACGCGCGCAGGCTGCGCGCCAACCCGAAGCGGGCGCGAAGCCGACGCCATCGCGCGAACGCGCCACACCGCAGCGCTCGCGCAAGCTCGGCTTCAACCAGGCGCGGGAACTCGAAACCATGCCCGCGCGCATCAAGGCGCTCGAAGCCGAGCAGGCGCAGATCACGGCTCGCCTTGCCGATCCATCGCTCTACAGCAAACCGGCCGCCGAGATGACCCAGTTGCAGAAACGCTTCGCCGCCATCGACGAAGAACTCATCGCCTGCCTGAAACGCTGGGAAGAACTCGAAGCCATGCGCGACCAGGCTGGTGCTTGAGCTGCACCACGCAAGCAGCTAAAACCAACTTTTCACCGCAAAGGCGCAAAGGAACGCAAAGGAAAGCGAAGTAGAAAGGCATCGGATGTTAAAAACTTTGGCGCCGCGGATCGATTGACCACCGTGCTTGCACTTCACGTCGAAATGCCCTTGCCCTCCTTTGCGTTCCTCCGCGGCTTTGCGGTGAGAACGAACTCGCTCTATTCATTAGTTGTGAGAATGAACACGCTCTATTTGACGCTCGCGGCCCGCTGTGGCCTGATACTTACGTGCTAATCGGATTCCCTGTTCCGTGATGACTACCAGGTCCAACCGCATCGACCGGATTCTCGGCTACGGCACGCTGGCAGCGCTTGTGCTGGGCTGCCTGGTGGTGTTGTTGCCCTTCGTCACGGGATTGCTGATGGCGGTGATCCTGACGTATTCGACCTGGCCCCTGTATGCGCATCTGAGAAACGCCGTCGGGGGGCGGAGCAATATCGCGGCGGGATTGATGATGCTGGCGGCGTGCGTGATCCTGATCGCGCCGTTCGTTTTTGTCGCAGTGAGCCTTGCCGACAGCGTGTCGGAACTCGTCAACGCGATGCGCAAGGCATTCGAGAACGGACCGCCCGCCCTGCCGGAATGGCTGGGCAACCTGCCGTTCGTCGGCAAGACGCTCGCCAACTATTGGCAGACCCTGTCGCACGACAGCGGCCGGCTCCTGGAGGACCTGAAAGGATTGATTTCTCCCGCCAGGTCCTTGCTTGTTAGTGGCGGGGCGATCCTGTTTTCCGGGCTGCTTCAGCTTGGATTGGCGGTGCTGGTGGCCTTCTTCCTGTATCGCGATGGCGGGGCGGCTGCGGCAAAGATCACGCGCATTACGAGCCGCATTGGCGGGGAGCGCGGCCGCCATCTGCTGAACGTCGCGGGCAGCACGGTTGTCAGCGTCGTCTACGGCATTCTCGGCACGGCGCTTGCGCAAGGCGTCGTGGCGGGCATCGGCTTCCTCATCGCGGGCGTACCGGGCGCGGCGTTGCTCGGCTTTGCGACTTTTTTCCTCTCGGTGGTGCCGGTCGGCCCGCCGCTGATCTGGATTCCCGCTGCCATCTGGTTGTACTTTCAAGGTTCCACCGGATGGGCCATCTTCATGTTCCTGTGGGGATTGCTGGTCGTGAGCATGGTCGACAACGTGCTCAAGCCGATGATCATCAGCCACGGCAGCAACCTGCCTTTCATGCTGGTCCTGCTCGGCGTCCTCGGCGGCGCCGCCGCCTTCGGTTTCGTCGGCATCTTCCTCGGCCCGACCCTGCTGGCGGTGGGATATCGCATGGTGAACGAGTGGGTGGACGGGGAGATCGCGGAAAAGCCGTGACGGGAGATTCCGGAAAAGGCCTGAAGCATCTTTAAATCGATAGTCACGACAGTCACGTAGTCACGGCCCTTAAAAAGTCTTTCGGCCTCGTTAGTTATGCTGTACCATGCGCCCTCAATTCAGATACGGCATTCGCCGGCACTGAGGTAACGGCGGCGCCGTCGTGGCGCGCGCAGGAGTCGAAAGTCAATGTCGTTTTCCGATCTGGGGCTCGCCCCGGAGTTGTTACGTGCAATCGCCGATCAGGGTTACACCGAACCCACGCCCGTCCAGGCCAAGGCGATCCCCCCAATTCTTGCAGGCCAGGATGTCATGGCCGCAGCGCAGACCGGCACGGGCAAGACCGCCGGCTTCACGCTGCCGATGCTGCATCGGCTGAAGGAATTCGCCAGCACCAGCGTGTCGCCGGCGCGCCATCCGGTGCGCGCGCTGATCCTGACGCCCACGCGTGAACTCGCCGCGCAGGTGCAGGACAGCGTCAAGACCTATAGCAAATACATCGCGCTGCGTTCCGCGGTCATCTATGGCGGCGTGCACATCGATCCGCAGATCGCCGAATTGCGTGCCGGCGTCGAAATCCTGGTCGCCACCCCCGGACGCCTGCTCGATCACCTCGGCCAGAAAACGGTCAACCTTTCACAGGTGCAGTTCCTTGTGCTCGACGAGGCGGACCGCATGCTCGACATGGGTTTCCTGCCGGACATCAAGCGCATCCTCGCCACCCTGCCGGCCAAGCGCCAGAGCCTGCTGTTTTCCGCAACTTATTCCGACGAGATCCGCGGGCTGGCGAAACAACTCTTGACCAATCCGGTCAGCGTCGAAGTCGCGCGCCGCAACTCGGCTACCGAGACGGTCACCCACCTGGTTTACAAGGTGGAATCCGTCGCCAAGCGCGACCTGTTGACACACCTGATCAAGTCGCGCGACATGCGCCAGGCGCTGGTGTTCTGCAATACCAAGATCGGCGCGAACCGCCTGGCTTATAAACTGGACAAGGACGGTGTGGGCGCCGCCGCAATTCACAGCGACCGCACGCAAGGCGAACGCATGCTGGCGCTGGCCGATTTCAAGGAAGGCAAGACCAAGGTGCTGGTGGCGACGGATATCGCCGCACGTGGCCTCGACATCGAGCAACTGCCCTTTGTCGTCAACTTCGACCTTCCCGGTTCGCCGGAAGATTACGTGCACCGCATCGGCCGCACCGGCCGCGCGGGCATGACCGGCGAAGCCATCTCGCTGGTGTCGGATGAAGAGGGCGATGATCTCGCGGCGATCGAAAAACTGCTGAACATCAAACTGCCGGTGCAGGAGCCGGGGCACTTCGACCGCGAGCGCGTCACCGCGCCGCGTGGCGGTTCGCGCCGGTCCGAAGCGCGTCCGCAACGTTCGGAAGGCCGTCCGGCGCGCACGGAAGGCCGTCCGGAGCCCACGGAAGGTCGTCCGCCCCGTCCGGAAGGGCGGCGTGACGAGCATCATCGTTCCTCCTACGCATCCCGCGCCCCCGCGCAGTCCTCCGACCCGCTGTTCTCCAGGCCTTACATCCCGTCCGGCGAAGCATCGCAAGACGTCAAGCCGGCGGCATCGCCCACGCGTGGCCCAAAGAAACAGGTTGCCGCGCTGTTCCTGCCCAAAGCCCCTGCGGAAAAGCAGGACGCCTGAGGGGGCCGGCTTTGGCTGCAACGCCATCGTCTGCGTCGCAAGGCCGCCTGGCGGACACGATGTCGGAACGCCTGCAGCAGATCGTGTCCGGACCCGACGAAGACATCAGCCTGGCCGAGGCCGCGCTGCTGATCGCGGGCCACGGCTATCCGGACCTGAACGTCGCCGCCTATCTCTCGCGCATCGAAGAGCTTGCTTACATGCTCAGGCTGCGCATCGATGAAGACGACAGCATTCCCGAGCGCATCAGCGCGCTGAACCAGTTCCTCTTCGGCGAACTTGGATTCGCGGCCGCTTCCGACGACTACTACGATCCGCGCAACAGCTTCCTCAACGAAGTGCTCGAGCGCCGCACCGGCATTCCGATCACGCTGTCGGTGATCTACATGGAGCTTGGCCGCAAAGTCGGCCTGCCGCTGCAGGGGGTGAGTTTCCCAGGGCATTTCCTGGTCAAATGCGTGGTGCCCGAAGGCGCAGTCGTGCTCGATCCGTACTCCGGCGGCATCTCGCTCGGATTGCCGGACCTGCAGAAACGCCTGCGCGAAGTGCAGGGCGGCGAAGTCTCCCGCGCCATCGTCGCCGAGCTGCTGGTCTCTGCGAGCAACAAGGAAATCATCGTGCGCCTGCTGCGCAACCTCAAAGCGATCTACCTGCGCGAGCACAAACTCGACAAGGCGCTGCCGATCATGAACTGGATCATCGCGACCCTGCCGGAACAGACCGCCGAACTGCGCGACCGCGGCATGATCTACCAGGAACTCGAGTGCCCGCGTGCGGCACTGACCGATTTCGAAACCTACCTGCAGCTCTCGCCGGGCAGTGATGACGCAGGGGACATACGCACGCGGATTATTGAACTGCGCAAGGAAGTGGCGCGATTGAATTGAAGAAGGCCGTGACTATCGTGACTACCGTGACTGTCGTGACTGTCGCAAGAACCGTGACTATCGTGACTACGTGACTGTCGTGACTGCCGTAAAAGACAGGAAAGCACTGCAGCCTTATGGCGCTTACGACAGTCACGCAGTCACGATAGTCACGACAGTCACGATCCCACCCGACACGTTCCCATGAAGTTCCTGCGCTCCCCATCCCCGTACCTGTTGCTGTCGCTAACGTCGTTGTTCTGGGCCGCGAACTGGGTCGTCGGGCGGGCGATGCGCAACGAGATGCCGCCGGTGGCGATGGGGTTCTGGCGCTGGACGATCGCGCTGCTGATCCTGCTGCCGTTCGCCGCGCCGGAGTTGCGGCGCAAGCGGGATGTCGTGCGCGCCAACTGGCTGACCCTGACGTTGCTCGGCGTTCGGGGTGCGATCGCCTTCAACACGCTGATCTATGTCGGGCTGCAGTACACGGCGGCGACGAATGGCGTGCTTTTCAATTCGATTTCGCCGGTTCTGATCATCCTGTTGTCGTGGGTGATTTCGCGCGAACGCATCTCGAAGCTGCAGGCATGTGGCGTCGTGCTCTCGCTGTGCGGCGTGCTGGTGATCGTGGCGCGCGGCGATGGCGCCACGCTGGCCGCATTCCACTTCAACCGCGGCGATCTGTGGCTGATCACGGCCATGGTCCTGTGGGCCTTCTATACGATCGTGCTGCGCCGGCGGCCCCCCGAGCTTTCCGCGACGGGTTTCCTGACGGCGATGCTGCTGCTCAGCCTGCCGTTCCTGTTGCCGTTCTACCTGTGGGAATTCAGCCAGCGCGGCGGCTTCGCATTGACGCCGGCGACGGTCGCGGCCCTCGCGTACTACGGCACCATCCCGTCGATCGTCGCCTATCTGTTCTGGAACCGCGGCGTCGCGCAAGTCGGTCCCAACAAGGCCGGCCTGTTCGTGCACCTGATGCCGCTGTTCGGCGCGATCCTGTCGGTGATTTTTCTCGGTGAACGGTTGTACGCGTATCACTACGCGGGAGCGGCGTTGATTTTTACGGGGATATGGATGACCACACGGCGGGGGCGAAATCCGTGACTGTCGTGCGCCGCAAGCGGCACA
>JANXVW010000067.1 GCA_025351455.1 Betaproteobacteria bacterium
CCGCATCATCCGCACCTCGCGGCGCTCCCGCAAATCCTCGGCCGGCTATGACCTGACGCGTTTGTTTGTCGGCTCGGAAGGCACGCTGGGCATCATCACGGAAGTGACCCTGCGCCTGGACGGCATTCCCGAAGCCATGGCGGCAGCGGTGTGTTCCTTCGATTCGATCGAAGGCGCAGTCAATACCGTCATCCAGACCATCCAGCTCGGCATTCCGGTCGCGCGCATCGAGTTGCTCGACGACGTGCAGATGGATTCCGTCAATAAATTCTCCAAATTGAACTATCCGGTCAAAGACACGTTGTTCGTCGAATTCCACGGCACCGAAGCCGGCGTCAAGGAACAGGCGGAAATGGTGCAGTCGATCGCTGCGGAACACGGCGGCGGCGAATTCAAATGGGCGACCAAAACCGAGGAACGCACGGCGCTGTGGACGGCGCGCCACGACGTGACGTACGCCAACAAGGCGCTGCGTCCGGGCTGCGAAATCTGGGCGACCGACGTCTGCGTGCCGATCTCCAGACTCACCGAATGCATCATGGAAACCAAGAAGGACCTGAAAGAGAGTTTCCTGATTGCACCGTTGGTCGGCCATGTCGGCGATGGCAACTTCCATTTGGGTTTCCTGATCGACCGCGATGACCCGAAGGAACTTGCCGAGGCCGAGCGCCTGAATGATCGTTTGGTCATGCGCGCACTGGCAATGGACGGCACCTGCACTGGCGAACACGGCATCGGCCTGGGCAAGATGAAATTCCTCACCGCCGAACACGGCGAGGCCGTCAGCGTGATGCGGCAGATCAAGAAGGCACTCGATCCGCTGAACATTCTGAATCCGGGCAAGATTTTTACGTTGTAGGTGAGGCGTGAGGCGTGGGGAGCAAAAGGCTTAGAGACTGATATCTCTTGACCTGCCCCCCAAAATCTCACCTTTGCGTATCGTCAATCCGTGCTGCTCTTTCGGCTCACGTCTATCGCCCTTACGCCTCGCCCCTCACGCCTCACCCCTCACCCAATGCCAACGATCTACGGCATCAAGAACTGCGACACCATGAAGAAAGCGTTTTCATGGCTGGACGCGCATGGTGTTGCCTACGAGTTTCATGATTACAAAGTGACGGGCATCGATATCGCGCGTCTGAGGGCCTGGGCGAATCAGGTCGGCTGGGAAGTGCTCCTGAACACCCGGGGCACCACATGGCGCAAGCTGTCACCGACGCAGCAGACGCACGTCGACGAGGCCAAGGCGTTGAAGCTGATGAGCGAACACCCGAGTCTTATCAAGCGCCCAGTGCTGGAGAATGACAAAGCGCTGGTGGTGGGATTCGTTCCGGAACGCTATACCGAGGCGTTCAAGAAATAGGGCGCGCCTTTTCGTGCTTTCTTACAAGATTTACTCTTGAGAACCTTGCGCGATCCCCAATATCAAACTGGCTTCCCCTATTCATCAGAAGGAAACAAATGTTTACAAACGGCGGACAATTCAGGCTCGGCGGAAACGGTCAGCGCTTGCGCGCCCCGGCCCCGGGTTTACTCGGCAGGCTACTGACAGCCGTGGCGAGCGCAGCCGTGCTGGCTGTGACATTCATGTTCTCGCTGGTGATCTTTTCCGCGGTCGCCGCCATTGCGCTGTTGGGCGGAATTTACCTTTGGTGGAAAACGCGGGCCCTGCGCCGGCAGTTGCGTGAACGTCCGCCCGGTGGACGGGTCATCGAAGGCGAAGTCATCCAGGAAGCTCAATCGCCGCACTAGTGCCGGGTCATTGAATGAAATTCCGACGGCGCCCATGCATTTTTGTCCGTTGTATTTCATTTCCCCGAAGTTCCCCTGAGCAATAATTCATGGTCGCTACGGCGCCTTTCGCTGTCTGGCGCCCGTCAGGTCCTGCGTCCCCACCCGGCTATGCTGCTTTACATCTGTCGCAATGGGTAAACTGCCCGCTTTTACCGGGCTCCTTCAAGCGAGGAATGCAAATCCATGACCAGCGAAGCTACGCAGAAGCCGGCGCTTTCCCTGACCCGCGTCTTTCCGGCCAGGCCCGAACAAGTCTGGAAAGCATGGACCGACCCCCAAGGGCTCAAGCGCTGGTTCGGGCCGGATGAGGGAGAGGTCGTTGTTGCGCAAACGGATGTTCGCGTAGGCGGCCGCTTCCACATCGTCTTCTACACGCTCGACGGTGAAGAACACGACGTCAGCGGCACCTACCGGGAAGTGCATCGGCCGCACAAGCTGGTATTTACCTGGGCGTGGAAAAGTACGCCGGAGCGCGAATCGCTGGTCACCCTTACTTTCCACGCGTCGGGCGACAACACGGAGTTCAACATGCTGCACGAACAGTTCTTCGACGCCGCAGCCCGCGACCGGCACGAATACGGCTGGACCGGCGCCCTCTCCAAGCTCGACCGCTTCATGCAGGAGAAAAATTAAAGCCGGCGCTACCGGATCGACCCGCGCATTTCTAAACGGAGAGTGTCCTGGGCAATCCCGTTGTTCACTTAGGAATTGCTGTCTAGGAGCAGGTAATGTCTGGCATGGGCTCCTTCTCGCTGCTCACCGATCCCGAGGGCCGCATGATGGGCTTGTGGAAAGTAGCCCCCCCAAAAAGTGATCGGTGATTGGCGAACAGCGATCGGCATTTACTCCACCGTATCAGGAACTGGGCGCTTGACAACGTTTTCTGAGCTGATATATTTAACTGTAAGGTTAATTAACCAGCCAGTAAAATTCAAAGCATGAACCCAGACCGCCTCAGCAGCACGTTCGCAGCCCTTGCCGATCCCACCCGGCGCGCAATCCTGGCCCGGCTTGCTTCGGGGGAGAAATCGGTCAATGACCTGGCGGCGCCCTTCGAAATGAGCCTTCCGGCGGTCTCGAAACATCTCAAAGTGCTCGAGTCCGCGGGCCTGATCTCGCGCGGACGCGATGCGCAGTGGCGCCCGTGCCGGCTCGAGGCGGCGCCGCTGAAGGACATTTCCAACTGGGTAGAGCGCTACCGCAAGTTCTGGGAGGAGAGCTTCGACCGGCTGGATGCCTATCTGCGCGAAATTCAGGCCACAGAAAAGGACAAAAAAGGAAAAATCAGTGCCCGCAAGAAAAAGTGACGGCGCCGAATTCACGCCCGAACTCAGGGAACAGGAAGAACGCATTCGCGGTGAGGTGGCCAAACGATAGCGTTCTTCTCATTCAATCCAGAAAGGAATCGCCATGCTGGTCCAATCCTATTTGTTCTTCGACGGCCGTTGCGAAGAAGCGCTCGATTTCTACCGCAGCAAGCTCGGCGCCGAGGTGACGGCGCTTATGCGTTTCAGCGATGCGCCGCTGCCCCATCCGCCGGAATTGGTGCCGCCGGGCGCCGAGAGCAAGGTCATGCATTCGAGCTTTCGCGTTGGCGAGACGACGATCATGGCCTCCGACGGCCATTGCAAAGGCAAGCCCGATTTCCAGGGTTTCTCCCTGTCGATTACCGTCAAGACTGAACCCGAAGCGGAACGGCTGTTCGCTGCGCTGGGCGAGGGCGGACAGGTGCAGATGCCGATGAACAAGACCTTCTTCTCTCCGCGCTTCGGCATGGTCGCCGATCGTTTCGGCGTGTCGTGGATGGTCATCGTGCAATAGGTAACCGG
>JANXVW010000106.1 GCA_025351455.1 Betaproteobacteria bacterium
CGACACGCACGCGGCTCATGCCGAGAATGTTGCGCAGCGGACCGTAAACAAATATTTGTCCCAGCGCATATAGCAGGCGGTCCACCGGCGCGACGGGTTTGCCATCCATGATGCGTGTTCCGCAGCGCCGCGCGACGGCCATGAAATAGTGGAACAGGCCGCGCTTGAGGCGGCTGGCGTCGTCCATGCGGATCATGACGGTGGTCAGCAGGTTTTCGAAGATCCGCGGCGGCGCAAAATAATACGTCGGCCCGATCTCGCGCAAATCATTCATCGCCGTTTCCGACGATTCCGGGCAATTGACCGCGAAGCCGGCGACCATCGCCTGAGCGTAGGAGAACAGATGATCACCGACCCAGGCCATCGGCAGATAGGAAAGCACTTCGTCGGAGGGGTTGAAGCCGTCGAACTCGACGTCGCCGCGGGCCGCGGCGATGAATCCGGCATGCGTGTGGCAGACCCCCTTGGGCTTGCCCGTTGTACCGGAGGTGTAGAGCATTACGCAGGTGTCTTCCGGCTTGACGTTGCCAATGGTACGTTCGAAGAATCCGACATCCTGCCGGTCGAACTCGCGGCCGATTTCGCGCAGCCGGTCGTAGGACATCAGTTGCGGCTGGTTGTAGTTGCGCAGGCCGCGCGGATCGTCGTAGAAAATGTGCTTGAGCTTCGGATACTTCGGCAGGATCTCGAGCAGCTTGTCGACCTGTTCCTGGTCTTCGACGATGGCAAATTCGATCTCGCCGTTGTCGAGGACGAAAAGCATCTCCTGCGCGACCGCGTCCTGGTACATCGGCACCGGTACGCCGCCCAGGCATTGCGCTGCGGCAAACGACCAATACAGGCGCGGGCGGTTGTCGCCGATGATGGCGAGGTTCATGCCGCGACGGTATCCTTGCGCGGCCAGGCCGCAGGCAAGCGCGCGCACCTCGTTGGCTACCTGTGCCCAGGTCCAGCTTTGCCAGATGCCGAGATCTTTCTCGCGGATGGCAGTGCGGTTGCCTTGCTGCCTTGCATTCCGCAACAGAAGCTGGGGAAAGGTGTCAACGCTCCCGTCGCCGATGTGTTCCGACCGCGCCAAGCACTTCCTCCCTGTTTTCCGGTGTTAGCGCCGGCCATTGGCCGGCAGCGACCTTTGTATCATCTTCGCGCGCCGATGTCTTGCTGCGCGGGAGCGGCGCGCAAACGGGACGGATGAGTGCAGGTACCGGGGGATTGATGCAGAAGGCATTCGACAGGGTGCGGTCACGCCGTGTCAGAATCCGGACAACACGATCTTGCCGGTCGACCGACCGGATTCGATCAGCGCGTGGGCGCGCCGGAGATTTGTGGCATTGATCGGCCCGAAATCCTCCGACAGCGTGGTGCGGATGCTTCCTGCATCCACCATTTCGGCCACTTTCGTCAGCAGGCGATGTTGTTCGATCATATCCGGCGTTTCGAACACGGCGCGGGTGAACATGAATTCCCAGTGCAGCGATACCGACTTGCGTTTGAACAGCATGACGTCGACGGTCTTCGGGTCGTCGATGATGCCGTATCGGCCCTGGGGGGCGATGAGTTCGGCGACCTGCGCCAGGTGTTGTTCGGAATTGGTCAGGCTCGCAACGAATTCCACATGCTGGATGCCCAGCGAGCGCACTTCATCGGCGAGCGGTTTCGAATGGTCCACCGCATGATGCGCGCCGAGTTTCAGGACCCAGTCGCGGCTTTCCGGCCGGGAAGCCGTGGCAATGACAGTGAGCCCGGTTAGCTTGCGCGCGAGCTGGATCATGATCGATCCGACCCCGCCGGCGCCGCCGATGATTAGCAGCGAGCTTTTGCGCGTCGCGTCGCCACGAACGATTCCGAGGCGGTCGAACAACAATTCCCAAGCGGTGATGCTGGTCAGCGGCAGCGCGGCTGCCTGCGCGAAATTCAGCGAGCGCGGTTTCAGCGCCGCGATGCGCTCATCCACCAGGTGCAGCTCGCTGTTGGTGCCGGCACGCGCAATCGAGCCGGCGTAGAACACTTCATCGCCCGGGTGGAACAAGGTCACGGATGGACCGATTGCCGTCACGACTCCGGCGGCATCCCAGCCGAGTACCTTAATGCCGCCGGGTTCCGGTGCGGCACGCATGCGCACCTTGGTGTCGACCGGATTGACCGAGACGGCCCTGATCTCGACCAGAAGGTCGCGGGCACCGGGGGCGGGATCGGGAATCTCCACGTCGATCAGCGACTGGACATCCGTGATGGGCAGGGAATTTTTGTAACCAACGGCTTTCACGCTGCGACCTCTTTTTTCTGCTTAAAAAGGATTTGCCAACCGTACCCGGGTCGGGTGGATGAACCGCTTGGTCCTACGCCGATCTGCTGCAGGACGCCTTCACTTCCTTCGCCGTCTGGATGCGCTTTCCCGCCGGATGCAGCATGAAGGCAGGAGCCGAAAAAAAGACGGCCTGAAACAGGCCGCCCTTTTACATCGTTCGCTTCAGTACTTGTAGCCTGCGACCGGCAATGATGGCACGGCCGCAAACTGCGGCGGAACTTCTCCCGTCAGGCTCTGCAGGAAAGCCTTGATGTCGGAAATATCCGCGTCGCTCAAGTCGCGGCCAAGTTGCAGCTTGCCCATGATGCGGATCGCATCGCCGAGTTCGGCAACCGAACCGTCATGGAAATACGGCGGCGTAACCGCGACGTTGCGCAGTTGCTGCACCTTGAACATGAATGCGTCGGCGTCGTTCTTGGTGTCCTGGAAGCGGCCTTTGTCGCGGGCTTTGAAGATATCGATTTCCTTGCTTCCGGTCAGTTCCCAGTAATCCTGGGTCAGGCCGAATTTCTGGAACATCTGTCCGCCGACCGTGACGCCGCTGTGGCAGCCGGAGCAGCCGAAGCTCATGAATTTGTCCAGGCCTTGCTTCGCCTGCGCGCTTAACGCCGCCTTGTTGCCCTTGAGAAAGTCATCGAAAGGCGCGGGTGTGATGAGCGTGCGCTCGAACGCGCCGATTGCTTTGCCCCAGTTTAGCGCGGTCACCGGTTCCGCTTCGCCGGGAAAGGCCTTTTCGAACATCATGCGATAGCCGGTAAGTGCACGCAGGCGGGCTTCCGCCGCCGCGTAATCCGCATTGCCGTAGGCCAGCGGACTGACCAGGGCTTTGACCGCCTGCTCCTCGACATCCGCGCGGTTTCCCCCATAGTGCTGCACGAACTGCAAGGCCGTGTTGAACACGGTAGGCGCGTTGCGCGGAATCACCTTGCCGCCGACGCCGACTGAACGCGGCAGCGCGTCGGTGCCATAGAGAAAAGGATTGTGACAACCACCGCAACTTCCTTTTCCATCACTGGAAACACGCGTCTCGAAGAATAGCGAGCGGCCCAGCGCCACGCGCTCCGGTGTCAGCGGACGTTCCGGCGTACCCGCGTCGGCGGGTAGCGCCTTGAACGTGTGTTGTGCCCGCCCCAGCAACGCGTCTTCGTTGTCTTCGGCTGCGAGTAACGAAGCGCCCGCCCCGAGCACCATCGCACAGGAATACAGCAATGCGTTCTTACGGATGTCCATGTTCCCTTCCCCCTTGTTGTTTGCCGCGGTCGCGTGCCGCCGGTTCAGCTGTTTCTATCGCAATAAATTTCCAGACAGTTGTCTTCCGGATCGGAAACCTGGAATGTGTTGAACTCTTCGCCCTTCGTGATTGTGGCACCGAACTTGCCGGCCCAGTCCGCCAGTTTGGCGTTGCTCGGAACCTGGAAGCCAAGGTGCAGTTCCGGCGCCCGCTTTACCGGCTCGCCTGGCTTGAACACGAGGAGCACGCCCGGTCCGCGCGCCTTGTTGCCCTCCGCCCTGAGGCCGAAGGTCTGCGCGTACCAGCGCACCAGGCCTTCAGGGTCGCGTGCTGGAATGTTGAGATGGTTGAGCTGGAAATCTGACATGGTTGGCCTCCCGACCGGTTGATATTATCCAGATGAAGTTGAAGCGGCTACTGCGCGGTCCAGCCGCCGTCGACCAGAAGGTGGGTGCCGGTGATCATCGCTGCGGCCGGCGAAGCAAGATAAACCGCCGCCGCCATGATGTCTTCCACCCGGCACAGCGTTCCCATTGGAATCCGCGAGGTAATGAACTCGCGTTTCTCCGGCGTATCCACAATCCGGCGCACGAGCGGGGTGTCCGCGAATGTCGGGCCGATACTGTTTACGCGAATGCCCTGGCTGGCGAGTTCCACCGCCATGGCCTTGGTCAAGCCCTCGATCGCGTGCTTGGTCATGCAATAGACGGTGCGATTCGGCGAACCGACGTGGCCCATCTGCGAGGAGATGTTGAGCACGACGCCGCCGTTTAGCTTTCGGCCCGGGTCTGCAAGCATTTTCTGCACCGCGGCCTGTGCGACGACGAAATAGGCGCGCACGTTCAGGTCGAGCATCGTATCGAGGTGATCATCGGAAACCTTGACGAAAGGCTCCGGAAAATTCGTGCCGGCGTTGTTCACGACGATATCCAGAACTGGCAGCGATGCGATTGCCTTGCGAATTGCTCCATCGTCCGTGACATCGCACGGGCAAACCGTCGCACGTCCACCCGAATTCCTGATCTGGGCGTATGTTTCGTCGAGGTGTTCGCGCGTGCGCCCGAGCAGCACGACGTCGGCACCGGACTCGGCGAAGCCCGCGGCGATGGCCGCACCGAGGCCTCGCCCCGCTCCGGTAACCAGCGCAATCTTTCCATCGAGGCGGAAACTCGGCAGTTTCAGTGCTTCAGGCAAAGTGAAATGCGGCTCTGGTGATCGGTGCAAGGATGGATCCGGAGATTAATAACCGGCGCCGGGCAAGGTGCAGTGCCTACATGCTGCGCCGGTACTGGCCTCCGACCTCGAACAGCGCGTCGGTGATTTGCCCGAGCGAACACACCCGCACGGCATTGACGAGTTCGGCAAACACATTACCGTTGTCGATGACGGTCTGGCGCAATTTCGCCAGTGCAGCCGGCGCATCGGCTGCGTGGCGCGACTGGAACTCGCGCAGTCGGCGGATCTGGCTTTGCTTCTCCTCGTCGGTAGAGCGCTGCAAGGGAATGCTGCCGCCGGCTTCCGCCGTACCCGGATTGCGGAAAGTGTTCACGCCGATGATCGGATAGGAACCGTCGTGCTTCTTGTGCTCGTAATACATCGACTCTTCCTGGATCTTGCCGCGCTGGTAGCCGGTTTCCATTGCACCGAGCACGCCGCCGCGCTCGGAGATGCGCTCGAACTCCTGCAGCACCGCTTCTTCGACCAGGTCGGTCAGTTCGTCGATGATGAACGATCCCTGATTCGGATTCTCGTTTTTCGCCAGGCCCCACTCGCGGTTAATGACGAGCTGAATGGCGAGCGCGCGCCGCACGGATTCTGCGGTAGGCGTCGTGATCGCCTCGTCGTAGGCGTTGGTATGCAGCGAATTGCAATTGTCGTAGATTGCGATCAGCGCCTGCAGGGTGGTGCGGATGTCGTTGAACGCGATTTCCTGCGCGTGCAGGGAACGGCCGGAAGTCTGTACGTGGTATTTCAGCTTCTGGCTGCGATCGTTGGCGCCGTACTTGTTCTTCATCGCCGTGGCCCAGATGCGCCGCGCCACGCGCCCCAGCACCGTATACTCCGGGTCCATGCCGTTCGAGAAGAAGAAGGACAGGTTCGGGGCGAAATCGTCGATGTTCATGCCGCGGGCCAGATAGGCCTCGACGAAGGTGAAGCCATTCGACAGCGTGAAGGCGAGCTGCGAGATCGGATTCGCGCCGGCCTCTGCGATGTGATAGCCGGAGATCGATACCGAATAGAAATTACGCACCCTGTTGCGCACGAAGTATTCCTGGATGTCACCCATGACCTTGAGCGAAAACTCCGTGGAAAAAATGCAGGTGTTCTGCCCCTGGTCTTCCTTGAGGATGTCGGCCTGAACCGTGCCGCGCACGTTTTCCTGCGCCCAGGCGCGGATCTTCGCCGTTTCCTGCTCATTCGGTTGACGGCTATGCGTCGCGACGAATTTATCGATCTGCTGGTCGATCGCTGTGTTGATGAACATTGCGAGGATGGTCGGCGCCGGACCGTTGATGGTCATCGATACCGAGGTCGCCGGGTCGCAAAGTTCAAAGCCGGAATACAACACCTTCATGTCGTCCACCGTTGCGATCGACACGCCGGAGTTGCCGACCTTGCCGTAGATATCCGGGCGCTCGTGCGGGTCGAATCCGTAAAGCGTCACTGAGTCGAACGCGGTCGACAGGCGCTTGGCCGCCATGTCCCGGGACAGGAATTTGAAGCGCGCGTTGGTGCGGAACGGATCACCTTCGCCGGCGAACATGCGGGTCGGGTCCTCGTTCTCGCGCTTGAACGGAAAGACGCCGGCGGTATATGGGAAATAGCCGGGCAGGTTTTCCCGCATCAGCCATTTGAGCATCTCGCCGTCGTCCTCGAACTTCGGCAGGGCCACCTTCGGGATCTTGGTGCCGGACAACGAAGTCGTCTTCAGCGTCGTGCGTATCTCGCGGTCGCGGACCTTCGTAATCTGCTCATCGCCCGAGTAAGCCTGTTTGATGCCCTGCCATTCCTCGAGCAACGTCCTTGCCTCGGCACTGAGCGCTTTATCGCGTTCCGCAATCAGCGGGTCGAGATTGGAAGAAGGCTTCTTTGCCACATCCAGCATGCGACGCGCCTCGCGTAGTTGCTGGCGTTCACGTGCTGTCCTGGTCTGCCTGGTTACATCGGCGTGATAACCGCGTACCGTCTCGGCAATCTCTGCGAGATAGCGTGCGCGCGCCGGCGGCACGATGACGTTCTGCCCGGACGACGACCTCACGTCCGTGGTTTTCAGTCTGCCGTCCATGGCCTTGAGCCCGCGCGTTTTCAGTTCCGCGACGATGGTCTGGAAAAGCGCGGTGACGCCGTCATCGTTGAAGCGGGACGCGATGGTGCCGAATACCGGCATCGCGTCGGTGGCCACCGTGAAGGCGCCGCGGTTGCGC
>JANXVW010000109.1 GCA_025351455.1 Betaproteobacteria bacterium
CCACCTCACCCCACCCACCTCACCCCACCCACCTCACCCCCCTCACCCCTGCCCTCTCCCCCCGTGAGGGCGGAGAGGGAGAGGGAAAATCGCGCGACCCCTTGGTCGCGCTCCTGCATTTCAGCTCCTTCTCCGTCCTCAGGGGGGAAGGCGGGGGATGAGGTGGGTGGGTGGGAGGGCGGGCGGGTGTACTTGACTCCCTTCCGCCCGGCAGGCAAGTTACGCGGCGGATTTCCCCATGCGGAGGCAATGTGTCGCTAGTAAGCAAGCTGAAGGGCCAGATGACCCTGCCGGTCATCGGCGCACCCATGTTCATCGTCGGCGTCCCGGCGCTGGTCATCGAGCAATGTATCAACGGCGTGATCGGGTCCTTCCCGGCACTGAACGCGCGCTCAGCCGAAGTCCTCGATTCCTGGCTGGCGCAGATCCAGAGCGCGCTCGACGCTCATCGGAAGGCGCAACCCGGTGCCAGAATCGCTCCGTATGCGGTCAACCAGATCATCCATCACTCCAACGACCGGCTCGATCGCGATCTGGATGCCTGTGTGCGTCATCGCGTACCGATGATCATCACCAGCCTGCGCGCACCGGACGATGTCGTGAAGAAGGTCCACGAATATGGAGGCGTTGTATTCCATGACGTGATCAGTATCCGGCATGCCCAAAAGGCACTCGAGGCGGGCGTGGACGGATTGATCCTGGTCTGCGCCGGTGCCGGGGGCCACGCCGGTGCGCTGAGTCCCTTCGCTTTATTGCGCGAAGTGCGCCGGTTTTTCTCCGGGCCGATTGCGTTGTCCGGCTCGATTACCGATGGCGCCGGGATCCTCGCGGCCGAAGCGATGGGGGCGGATTTTGCCTATATGGGAACGCGTTTCATCGCCACACAGGAAGCCAACGCCGTGGACGAATACAAGCAGATGATCGTGGCAGGCCAAGCGGCCGACGTGGTGTACACGCCGTTCTTCACCGGTGTGCACGGCAACTACCTGAAGCCCAGCATCTCGCGCGCGGGCCTCGACCCGGATAATCTCGGCCCGGCCGACAAAACTTCGATGAACTTCGGCTCGGACCGCCCCACCAAGGCGTGGAAGGATATCTGGGGAGTGGGGCAGGGCATCGGCAACATCGACGATGTTCCTCCCGTGCGCGAACTCATCGCGCGCCTCCGCGCCGAATACTCCGCCGCCCGCTCCCGCTTGTTAGTGAGTTAGTGCAAAGTCAAAACCCAACACGGAGGCACGGAGAAATTCGGAGAACACGGAGAAGGGCACGAGAGGGTGAAAAGCGAATGTAGTTGCGATGATTGCATTGGCTATCACCGTAACAACGGCGACCCTTACTCTTTTGTCCCTAGGTTTTCTCCGTGCCCTCCGTGTCCTCCGTGCCTCCGTGTTGGGGCGAGAGTCGTAGGTACTAGGCGAGATCGGCGATGCGGTCGGCCATGAGCCCCGCGTGTTCGCGCTGCTTGTGGAAGCGGATGTTGGGGAAGCGGTCTTCGACGACTTTCATTTCGAAAGTCGTGTTGGTCAGTACCGCCAGCGCATCGGCGGCGTCGCGGGCGAGGCGGCCGGCGTTGGCTTCTACGAATTTGTCGAACGCAACCGGGTCGTCGGACGAGATCCAGCGGGCGCACGTGTAAGGTGCGGGCGACATGCGTGCTTCGACGCCGTATTCATGCTGCAGGCGGTGCGCGGCCACGTCGAACTGCAGGCTGCCGACCGCACCGAGCAGCATCATCGTGTTGCGCAGTGGACGGAATACCTGGATCGCGCCTTCCTCGCCGAGCTGCATCAGGCCGGTGCGCAACTGCTTGGTCTTGAGCGGATTGACGACCTCGACGATGTGGAAGATTTCCGGCGCGAAGAACGGCAGGCCGGTGAACTGAAGGTCTGCGCCGTCGGTCAGTGTATCGCCGAGCTGGATGCCGCCATGCGTCGGGATGCCGATGATGTCGCCGGCGTAGGCTTCGTCGAGCAATTCACGACGCTGCGACAGGAACGAAACGACGTTGTTGGGACGGAACTCCTTGCCGGTGCGCTGGATCTTCAGGCGCATGCCGCGCTCGAAGTGTCCCGAGCACACACGCATGAACACCACGCGGTCGCGGTGCGCGGGATCCATGTTCGCCTGAATCTTGAATACCACCGCGGAGAACCCGGGATCGTGCGGATCGACCTTGCCCTGCAAGGCCTGGCGCGGTTGCGGCGGCGGGGCGATGTCCACCAGCGCATCGAGGATTTCGCGCACGCCGAAGTTGTTGATGGCCGAGCCGAAGAAGGCGGGGGTCTGGCGGCCGGCGAGGAATTCCTCGCGCGAGAACGCCGGCGTAGCGCCGCGCACCAGCTCGATGTCGGCGCGCGCACGCACGAACTCGTCGCCGAAGCGCGCCGCCAGCGACGGGTCATCGAGCCCGGTGACGATCTCTTCCTCTTCCTTGTCGACCCGGTCTTCACCGGGACGGAACACGCGAATGCGATTCTTCGGCAGGTCATAGACGCCGCGGAAGGATTTGCCCATGCCGATCGGCCAGGAGAACGGGATGACCGTCATGCCTAGAGCTTTCTCGATTTCATCGATCAAGTCGAGCGGTTCGCGGACTTCCCGGTCCATCTTGTTGATGAAGGTGATGACGGGCGTGCCGCGCGACCGGCAGACTTCCAGCAGCCGCAGCGTCTGCGCTTCGACGCCGTTGGCGGCGTCGATGACCATCAGCGCCGCGTCAACCGCGGTCAGCACGCGATAGGTGTCTTCCGAAAAGTCTTTGTGGCCCGGGGTGTCGAGCAGGTTGATGTCGCGCCCGCGGTACTCGTTCTGCATTACCGAACTGGCGACCGAGATTCCGCGCTGCTTTTCGATTTCCATCCAGTCCGAGGTGGCGTGCCGCGTCGCCTTGCGCGCTTTCACGCTGCCGGCAATATGGATCGCGCCCGCGAACAGCAGCAGCTTCTCCGTCAGCGTGGTCTTGCCCGCATCCGGATGGGAAATGATGGCGAACGTGCGGCGCTGCTCGACGCGCTCGGCAAGGACTTCTTTGGACGGTTCGCTCATGGGTGCAAACGGGGCCGGGTACTGGCGGTATTCGGAAAAACTGCGAAGGCGCGCATTTTACGGGGTGGGCCCGCAGGCGTCCACCCGCAGCCTCAGACTGTCCGACGGGCGGCCAGCATTGCCTTGCCGGATAGTCACCATATCGGTACCGTGGGGCCATTCGGCGAGGCCTGGAAGGCAACATGGCATCTGAGCGGAACACGGATTTGGCCGCGTCTTCTCCAAGAGTGCGGGACGCCTTCGGCGTGATCTGCGTGCTCGGTATTACTCAGATCGTGAGCTACGGTTCCGTTTTCTACAGTTTCTCGCTGTTGATGGAGCCGCTGCAACTGGCGCTCGACGCCGGCAAAAGCGTCACCGTGGGCGCCTTCTCATTCGCGCTGGTCATCGCGGGCCTGTGCGCGACTCATATCGGCGCAACGATCGACCGCATCGGCGGCCGTATCGTCATGACCATCGGCTCCATAGCTGCCGGGCTGCTGCTGATCGCCCTTTCGCGTGTCGAATCGGTCATTGGACTCTACGCGGTTTACGCCTGCGTCGGCGCCGCCATGGCCGCGATTCTCTACGAGCCCGCATTTGCCGTGCTGACACGGATATTCGCCGCGAACGCGCGCCGCGCGATTACGACCCTGACCCTGTTCGGCGGGCTCGCCGGCACTGTGTTCTGGCCGCTGACTCAGCATCTCATGGCGCACTTCGGCTGGCGCGATACGCTGGTGATCCTCGGCGCGCTGAACCTGTTGCTATGCGCGCCGCTTCATCTGATGTTTCTGCCCGGGCGGGCTCCGCGAAAGGATAGCGCTGCAACGACGGATGGCGGCGCCAGGGATTCGAAAACACTGCGCGAGGTGTTGCGCGAACCGGCATTCTATTTTCTCGGCGGCGCATTCATGGCGAACGGCCTGATCTTCTCTGCGCTTTCCGTACACATGCTGCAAATGATGCAGTCGAAGGGACTGACCGTAGCCACGGCCGCCTTGGTGGGCGCATTGGTCGGGCCTATGCAGGTGACCGGCCGCATTGTCGAACTGACCCTCGGACAGCGCTTCTCCATCGTGCGGGTCGGCCTTCTCGCGATGGCCATGCTGCCCATCGCGCTGCTCGTGTTCGCCGCCTCTGGATTGCAGCTGTGGCCGCTGGTCGTTTTCGCGCTGATGTATGGCCTGAGCAACGGCGTTGTCACCATCGTGCGCGGCGCGATGCCCGCGCAACTCTTCGGGCGCGAGCATTACGGCGCGGTCAGCGGCGCGCTGGCCATGCCGCAGATGTTCGCGTTGGCGTCCGGCCCGTTTCTCGTTTCGTTGATCTGGGTGGCTACCGGCGGCAACTACGATCGCGTGCTGGTGGTGTTGAGCGCGCTATCCGCGACCGGGGTCGGGTTTTTCTACGCGGCGATACGCGCGCACCGCAAGATGGCTTAACTGCGCTAACAAATCCGGCTTCACAAACGGTAAATAGATGGCGGGATACTAGTCCCGGGCAAGCCAGCGGCAGACGAGCGCGGCGAGGATGGCGCCGATGAATTGCGCGACGATGAAGCCGGGCGCGTCGAGCGGGCGGATGCCGGCGAAGGTGTCTGTCATGGAGCGGGCGATCGTGACGGCGGGATTGGCGAAGGAAGTGGAGGCGGTGAACCAGTAAGCCGCAGTGATGTAGAGACCGACCGCGGCGGGAATCGACTCGGGTTTGTGACGCGCGCACTGGAAAATCACCAGCAGCAGGCCGAAGGTTGCGACGACTTCGCTGAATAACTGCGCCGAGCCGCTGCGCACGTGGTGGGATGGAAAAAACGCGGGCAGCTCGAACATCCAATGCGCGATCAGCACGCCGACTAGCGCGGCAATGAGCTGGATGACGATATAAGCAATCGCGGGTTTCGACTTGAGTCTGCCGAGCATTACTTCGAAAAGGGTCACCAGCGGATTGAAATGCGCGCCCGACACTGGGCCGAGCGCGGCGATGAGTGCGTACAGGACTGCGCCGGTCGCAATCGCATTCGCGAGCAACGCGATGGCGGCATTCCCGGCCGCGAGCTTTTCTCCCATGATTCCCGAGCCGACCACGGTCGCAAGCAATAGCGCCGTGCCGATGAACTCGGCCGCCAGCCGTTTCGGGAGCGCCGACATCAGGTCTGGCCGGCCTCGTCGAGTTTTCTCTGCAGCGCCGTGCGGTCGAGCTTGTCGAGAGACAGGCTGGTGAGGATGCGGATGCGCGCATGGAGTTGCCCATAAATCCTGGAGAAGAAGCGCGCCTTCTCGTCGTCGGTCCCTTTGAAACTGGCCGGGTCGTCCACGCCCCAGTGCGCGGTGATCGGGTGTCCCGGCCACATCGGACAGACTTCGCCGGCCGCGTCCGAACAGACCGTGAATACAAAATCTATTTTTGGTGCGCCGGGCCGGGCGAACTCGTCCCAGGATTTGCTGCGGTAGCCTTCGGTCGGCAGTCCGGCCTTGCGGATCTGCGCGAGCGCGAGAGGGTTTACCTTGCCCGTCGGATGGCTGCCCGCGCTGTACGCGCGGAAGCGGTCGCCGCTGGTGGCATTGAGGATTGCTTCGGCCATGATGCTGCGCGCGGAATTGCCGGTGCACAGGAAAAGCACGTTGTGCGGTTCGACGTCGATGTCCAGGCCCTCCTTATCCCGATCCGATGTTTTTTTGGGACGCGACCGGGCGCCCGTCGGGGAGTTCTTCACGAACTGGTGGGCGCGCAGCAGGCGGACTTGCTCGCTTCGTCCCGAATGCTCTGGTCCTCGCCGTAAACCGGCACGGAAGCGAGCGAATGGAACGACTCCCAGGCGATGCCTTGCGGGTCGAGCGTCCAGTACTTGTCGCTTTTCGCGTAACAGCAGGAAGCCCCTTTCTGCGGCACCAGCGAGACGTCGGCCTGCGCCAGGCGCGAACCAATCTGTTCCAATTCGGCATCGTCTTCAGCCTGGATGCCGAGGTGGTCCACGCCGGCTTTCTCGGCGCGCGTGGAGATCGCGAAATTCACACGCGGATCATCCAGCATCCATTTCGCGTAATCGGGTTTGCTCACCGTGGGTGCGGCGGCGAACATCGCCGAATAAAACCGGATGCTCTGCTGCAGGTCACGCACGCCGACGTGCACGTGGAATCGTTTCATTGCGTTCTCCTTTGGCGATTTTTGTTTCAATGCTCCGGGGTGCGCACGACTGTCCGCCGCAGCAATTCTCGGTGAGGTAGCCCATGAGCCCGTTTATGGCCGAATAATCTGCGGCGTAATAGATGAAGCGGCCGTCCTGCCTGGCGCTCACCAGTCCCGCGTGCCTGAGTCCCTTGATGTGAAAAGACAGCGTGGCATTCGGCAGTCCCACCTTTTCCGCAATAGCGGAAGCGGCCATGCCCTCGGGACCCTTCTGCACGAGAAGACGGAAGATCTCCAGGCGCGAGTTGTGCGCAAGGGCCGCGAGCGAGCGGAGGGCGTGCATGATTTCCATATTTCCAGTATTATGGAATCATATATCCGCCGTCAACAAATTTTGTTGGCTTCGAGGAGCACGGCGCATATCCAGCGTAACGATCAGTCCTCGCTACACTTGAGACCGCGCTGCCATTCGCAGCGCGCGGGCCTCGCCCTGCAGGTCCCCGAAGCCCGCGAATAGCTTCGGTTCGACGTTGACATATCCTCTCCAGGGGGATACGATGCGCCCGCATGAAAAAGCAGTCAGTTCACAGTTCCCATCCGGAAATCATGAAGCGCCTCAAGCGCGCGGATGGCCATCTGCAAACCATCATAAAAATGCTGGAAGCGGAGCGGGGCTGTCTTGAAATCGCGCAGCAAATCCATGCAGTGGAAAAAGCGGTCAATGCCGCCAAAAAAGCGCTCATACACGACCACATCGATAATTGCCTTGAAACCGCAATGGGTCCGACCTCGCGCGAACAGCGCGCACCGGTGGATGAGTTCAAGGCTATAACAAAATATCTCTAAGGCTCCGATGCTCCATTCAATTCTCGTCTGGCTTGGATTTGCCCAGCCAAAAGATGACGACGCACACGACCATGCAAAAAGTCATGGTCATACCCACGGGGTTATCGATTCCACCATTGCGACTACCACCGAGGGTATTCGGGCAATCAAATGGAGCTTCGCCATTCTGGGAGTGACGGCGGTGCTGCAACTTGCCGTTGTATACGGTTCGAGCAGCGTCGCGTTGCTCGCCGATGCAATCCATAACGTAGGCGATTCCGCCACGGCCGTTCCGCTCTGGATTGCGTTCATGTTGGCCAGGCGCAGGCCGAGCGAACGTTTCGCTTACGGTTACGGCCGTGCCGAGGACCTGGCCGGCATCGCGATCGTCTTGATTATCCTTCTGAGTGCTTTGGTCGCCGCGTATGAGGCAATTGATCGTCTCCTGCACCCCCAGCCTGTTTCGATGCTTGGCTGGATCGCCGTCGCAGGAGCATTGGGATTCATCGGCAATGAGGCGGTCGCCATCCTGCGCCTGCGCGTAGGCCGAAAAATAAACAGCGCAGCGCTCATCGCGGATGGTTATCACGCGCGCACGGATGGACTAACGAGCCTTGCCGTGGTGTTTGGTGCAATCGGCGTATGGCTCGGCTATCCATTGGCCGATCCTGTTGTTGGCTTGCTCATCACGATCGCCATCTTCGGCATTGTCTGGCAATCCGCGAAGGCGGTTTTGACACGAGCGCTGGATGGGGTAGATCCGGACATTCCGAAAGAGATTCGCCATGCCATCGAGCACGTGCCCGGGATACGAGCAATCGAAACCGTGAGGGCCCGCTGGTTAGGCCATCGCTTGACCGCTGACCTGGACGTTGCCATTGATGGCACGGCGACATTGCGGGACGCGGATACCATTCGCGCTGCAGTTCGCGAACAGTTGCTGGCACATCTTCCCGCGCTGGCGACCATACGCATCATGATCAAGTCTTTTGGCGGCCCGACCACGGAGGCTGACGGTCGCAGAATTGGCGCGCATCACCATGCGCCGGCGCCGGTCGCCATTCACGGAGAACTGGCAGAAGGCGCACTGGAGATCATCGATACGCCGCAAGGAGAACGGATCCAGTTCGCAACAAAACGCGCGATAGCGGGATTGACTGCGGTTGTATGCATCGCCCGAGATGCAGGAGCAGTCGAAACGTTGGCACTGATTGCGTCGCTTGATGACCTGACAAAATTCGTGAGCAACGCGGCGCCAGCGGAACCCCATACATTTCATGCGGAACTCGCGCTTTGCGTTGCGGGACGAACCGAGGTGCTGCCGTTCCACGTTATCGAGCCCGACGATCACCATTAGACGCACCATGAAATCTTTGCGGTCGCGCACATCATTTGGCAGTTGGCAAGCCCCGCGCAGCGCCAACCGGCGTTATCGCTGTAGCGGGCCGAAGCAATGAGTCGGGACCACAATCACCACGATCACGCCGGACACAGCCATGGGACGATCGATTACGGCAAGGCCTTTGCCATCGGCGTGAGCTTGAACCTGGCCTACGTCATCGTTCAAGTCGTGTTTGGAATCCGCGCCAATTCAGTCGCGTTGCTGGCTGACGCCGCGCACAACCTCAGTGACGTACTCGGACTGGCCCTCGCGTGGGGTGCCATCGTCCTTGCCAAGCGCAGACCCACCCAGCGCTTCACCTACGGCCTGCGAGGCTCTTCCATACTCGCGGCTCTCGCCAATGGCGCGTTTTTGCTGCTGGTGACTGGAGGGATCGTATGGGAAGCGGTGCAGCGGCTCTTCGATCCTGCGCCAGTGTCCGGAAAAACCGTGATCGCCATAGCCGCCCTGGGGATAGTCATAAATCTGGGGACGGCGTTGCTGTTCCGGGCGGGACGCAAAGACGACCTTAACATTCGAGGCGCGTACTTGCACATGGCCGCGGATGCCGCTGTCTCCCTCGGAGTGGTCCTGGCCGGCATCGGCATTGTGTTCACGGGTTGGCTATGGCTGGACCCCACGGTGAGTTTGATTGTTGGCGCCGTTATCGTCTTCGGAACGTGGGGCCTGTTGCGCGATTCGGTGCGACTGGCCCTTGACGCGGTGCCCGAGGGAATCGAGATTGACCGGGTGCGTTCCTACCTCGCCGCATTGCCCGGGGTTACAGAACTGCATGATCTCCACATTTGGGGCATGAGCACGACGGAAAACGCGTTGACCGTTCACTTGGTCATGCCGGAAGGCCATCCAGGCGATCCGTTTGTCGCGAACGTCTGCCAGCATGTACGTGATGCATTTCGTATCGGGCACACGACCATTCAAGTGGAGACTGATCCTGCACATCCATGTGAGTTGGCGCCGGAGCACGTCGTCTAAGGGCGGGATGGCAATGCTACGTCCCACGCCCGTCGAGACGAGTCGCTCGCACCCCGTCGATCTCTAAGATTCGAGGCTTGATTCGCGCGAGACGGATGCGTGGCGAGGAGAATCCAGGTTTTCCAAATCAAGAATGCATGAGGAACTTATTTCGAAGGTTGCAATCACAGGTTTGCATACTTCCGTGAGCTTTGCTTATACTTGGGTTCTATGAGTCGCTGGAAAAAACTGACCACTGTCTTCATTGCGCTATGGCTGCCTTTACAAGGCTATGGCGCAGTGGCGATGCCATTTTGCGACCACGGCCCGTCGATGCCTGATTCTTTTGCCGCGGTTTCCGCTCATGCAAATGCGCACGACGGGAATCAAGGGCATGTCGCCAAGCCGACCCGTGACCACGCGACCCATGACCACGCGACTAGCCAGGATTCGTCCAAATCGGACAAGTCGTCGCAAAAACATGCAGGTTTGGGCTGCAATGACTGCGGCCCTTGCCAATTGGCCTGCGCGCCGCTGATTTTCTCAACCGCGCCGCATATATCGTCCGCGGGAAGCCCGGTTTACGATCCGCTGCCCATCGCGTCTCTTGCCTCCTTTTCTCCCGAGCAACTGCAGCGCCCCCCTGTACCTGCGTTCGTCTGAACGCGGGGTAATCGCCTGACGGGCCGGTAGTTCCTGCCGGATCATCTGCTTTCCCTCCGCAAGAAATCGTGACACCGCCACACGCGGCTGTCATGCATCGGGCCACTTCGTCCTTCGATCACCGGATGTCGAGGTGACCGGAGCCAAGTAGTTGCAAATCGGAGGGCTTGTTCCATGAACGCTGTATCAATTGACGCGTGTTTCGTCCCGCTGCTCGCTAGTGAGCATCCCACGAAGACCGCATTCGCAGGGGTATTGCCTTGGTGTGTGCCGGATTTCCCAAGGTTGGCCCGCGGCGGCTTCGCGATTCTTGTACTGACTATTGGCGCTGCGACAGCGTCAGCGCAGACCAGCAAACTTCCCGACCCTGCAGACCCGGATTCCGCGGCGCCTGCAGTGAAGTACGAATCGGCTTTTTCTGATTACCAGCCATTCCAGGAGCAGCAGAGTAATTCCTGGAAGCAAGTCAACCAGGAAGTGGCGGACAACCCGGGCATGGGTTCGATGAAAGACATGCCGGGCAAGACCATGCCTGGCATGGATTCCAAAACCGCGGAGCAGACGATGAGGAAGCAAGGCGGCGGACACGACATGGACTCCATGAAAGATATGCCCGGTATGGATAAGCAAGCTGCCGCCGCGCCAGTGAAGCGGAAAAACGCCGACGAGATGGCGATGGCCAAGCCGGACAGCGCACCTGGTCCAGTCGCCAACGCTCAGGCGGCTGGCATTATCGGGACCGGCGTCGTGCTGGGCATCGACAAGGCCAACGGCAAAGTCAAACTCACGCACGAACCGATCGCGGCATTGGGCTGGCCGAAGATGACCATGTTCTTCCGCTTAAAAGACAGCGCGCTCGCGGACCAGGTGAAGGAGGGCGAAAAGGTCGAGTTCTACCTGGAGAAAGCGGGTTCGGGTTACGTCATCTCGGGTTTCCAAAAGGGCGCGGCGCGCCATGACATGAAACAGCTGAAGAAATAAGGGGAACCGATGATGAATTACGCAAACAGCTTGCGCTCGAATCGAACGAAGATGTTCGTAGTCGCAATGAGTGTCCTGCTGCTCGGCGGCTGCGCCACTTTTTCCAAAGACGGCGGATTCAATACCGTCACGACGGCCACAAAGGACCGCATCGACAAAGACGTCACCTGGGTACGCACCGACAGCGATGCGGAAACGGTCCACACCACCGTAAAAAAACTGCTTGCTTCGCCATTGTCGGTGGACGATGCCGTGCGGGTCGCCTTGCTTAATAACCGCGGCTTGCAAGCCACTTATGCCGAACTGGGCATCGCGGAAGCCAATCTGGTGCAGGCCGGCCGGCTGCGCAATCCGGGATTCTCCTTCGTGCGGGCGCAGGGCGGTGGAGAGAAGCGTATCGAACGCACCTATACCTTCGACTTCGTTAGCCTGATCCTGGCCCCGCTGGCAACGCGCATCGAAGGCCGCCGCTTCGAACAGACCAAACTGCAGGTCACCGATGAAGTGCTGCGTGTTGCCGTGGAAACCCGGCGCGCCTATTTCGAGTCCGTCGCTGCGCAGGAGAGCCTGCGCTACTTCGAGCAGGTGAAGGTTACCGCCGAAGCCGGTGCCGATCTCGGCCGCCGCATGGCCCGTGCCGGAAACTGGAGCAAGCTCGACCAGGCGCGCGAACAGTTGTTTTATGCCGACGCCGTGGCGCAGCTTGCCCGAGGCGGACAGACCGCCGTCATGCAGCGCGAGAAACTCACCCGCCTGATGGGCTTGTGGGGTGAGGACATCCGGTTTCAGTTGCCCGAACGGCTGCCTGCGCTGCCCGCCGCCATGATCGAGTTCAACGACCTGGAGCCGTTCGCCATGAGAGAGCGGCTGGATATCCAGGCGTCCCGGCGGGAGACCGAAGGGGTAGCTGCTGCGCTGGGGTTGACCAGGACTACACGTTTTCTCAATGTGCTCGACCTGAGCTACTTGCGAAACAGCGAGCCCAACGGCGTGCGCGAAACCGGTTATGAAATCAGTGTCGAGATCCCGCTGTTCGACTGGGGCGGCGCCCGCGTTGCCAAGGCGCAAGCCATCTACATGCAGGCCGTCGACCGCTTCGCCGAAACCGCGGTCAACGCCCGTTCGGAAGTGCGCGAGTCTTACGCCGGCTATCTCACTTCCTACGAACTCGCCAAACACTACCGGGACGAGATCGTGCCGCTGAGGAAAACCATCGCCGAAGAAAATCAACTCCGCTACAACGGCATGCTGATCAGCGTGTTCGAACTGCTCGCCGATGCGCGCGAGCAGGTGGTTAGCGTCAACGCCTATATCGATGCGCTCAGAGGCTTCTGGCTCGCCGAGACCGATCTTCAGAAGGCCGTCGGCGGCAAGCTTCCTGTGAGCATGGCGGACGCAAAATCACCGACGGACGCCAAAACGCCAACCGCACCCGACGCAGAAAAAGCAGCCGACCCCCATCAACAGCACAAAAAAGGAAACTGATCATGTCCACGCGTAGACAATTCCTGCGCTCCTCCGGGGCGGCCCTGCTGGGGGCGAGTCTGGTGAGCAGGGTGCAAGCCGCTTCGCTGCCCGAGGCGCCCATGCAGGCGTCACCTCTTACCCAACCGCCGCTCGCACCTCCCAATGGCCAGCCCTACAACCCGGTCGTCACGCTCAACGGCTGGACGCTGCCCTGGCGCATGAAAGACGGCGTCAAGGAATTCCACTTGATTGCGGAGCCGGTAGTTCGCGAAATCGCACCCGGCATGAAAGCGAATCTGTGGGGCTATAACGGCCAGTCGCCTGGGCCCACCATCGAGGTTGTCGAAGGCGACAAGGTGCGCCTCTTCGTCACCAACCATCTGCCCGAGCATACGAGTATTCACTGGCATGGCCAGCGACTGCCCAATGGCATGGATGGGGTTGCCGGTCTGACCCAGCCGGCGATTCAGCCGGGCAAGACCTTCGTCTATGAATTCGTCGCCAAGCGTCCCGGCACCTTCATGTACCACCCTCACGCCGACGAAATGACTCAGATGGCGATGGGCATGATGGGATTCTGGGTGACCCATCCCAAGGATCCCAGTCTGTATCGCGTCGATCGCGATTTTGTCTTCCTGTTGAATTCCTACGACATCGATCCCGGCAGTTTCACGCCGCGGGTCGCCGAGATGCTTAACTTCAACATATGGACATTCAACAGCCGGGCGTTCCCGGGCATCGACCCGATCGTGGTACGCCAGGGCGATCGCGTACGCATGCGTATTGGCAACCTGACGATGACCAATCACCCGATCCATATACACGGACATGAGTTCGAGGTGGCGGGCACGGATGGAGGTTGGGTGCCTAAGTCGGCGCGTTGGCCCGAGGTAACTGCCGACATTGCAGTCGGCCAAATGCGGGCCATCGAATTCGACGCTTCCGACCCCGGCGACTGGGCGTTCCACTGCCACAAGTCACACCACACGATGAACGCGATGGGCCACAACGTCCCCACCATGATTGGCGTCGATCAAC
>JANXVW010000111.1 GCA_025351455.1 Betaproteobacteria bacterium
GCCGTCGTAGCCCTGTTCCCAATGGGTGGTGGGCGTGTTGTGGTCGGCAGTGGCTACGATTGAGCTGAGGCGCCAGACCTTGCGGCCGGCCTGGCGCAGGCCCTCGTACGCCTGCGGGCTGGTGACTTCATGCACCAGGTGGCGGTCGATGTAGATCAACGCGGTGCCGTCAGGTTCCTGACGCACCAGGTGGCTGGACCACAATTTGTCGTAGAGAGTTTGCGGATTCATGGGATCGCTCGAAGCGAACGGAAATTATGACACAAGCCGCATGCCGCACGGCAGTGCCTCACACTAGGAACCGGGTCGGACCGGCAGGGAAACCGGCTTCGACGCCACCACGACCAGCGCGAGCAGCGCCGCGATGGCGGCAAAAGTGAAAGTCCATTCGGACCCCAGGGTCTCCCAGGAGTACCCGGCCATCAACGTCCCCAAGGTGCCGCCCAATCCATATCCCAGGCTGGTGTAGATCGCCTGGCCGCGTGCCTGATTACGGCCGCGGAATATCTGGTGCATCATCGCCACGCCCGCCGAGTGGAACGCGCCGAAGGTGATGGCGTGCAATAACTGCGCCGCCAGCAGGATCGGCAGCGACCCAACGCCCCAGGCGATCATCAGGAGGCGCACGAAGGCGCAGCCGAAACTGAACAACAGGATCTGATTCAGGGTGTACGCGCGCATCAACCGCGGCAGCAGCATGAACAGCCCGATTTCGGCGAGCACGCCGAACGACCACAGCCAGCCGACGGCTTTCTTCGTATAGCCCGCCTCGACAAGGTGGATCGAATAAAAAGCGTTGTAGGGGCCGTGGGCGACCTGCATGAGGAAAAATCCAGCCATCAATGCGATGACCTCAGGGCGTTTGACGATGCTCAGGATGGACGCGTGTTCCGCGTGATGAGACGGTTCGCGGTCGCGCGGCAGCAGAAACGTGCTGGTCGACATGAGCACCAGTAGCGTGAGCACCATGGGCGCAAGCGCGCCGATGCCGAAAAAATCGAGCGTATAGCCGCCGGCAATCACCACTGCGACGAAGCCGACCGAGCCCCACAGCCTCACGCGTCCATAGGCGCCGACCCTTGATCCGACCAGGCTCAACGTGGCGGATTCAGCGAGCGGCAACACCCCGCACCAGAACACGTTCAGCAACAGCAACGCCGCGAACATCCAGGCAAAGCCGCGATTGAAGAACACGGCAATGAATACCACCGCAGTGCCCACCGCCGTCAGCCGGATCAATTGCCCGCGGGCGCGGTAGTGATCGGACAGCCAGCCCCAGAGATTCGGCCCGAATATCCGTGCCACCGGATTGACCGCCAGCAGCATGCCGATTTGCGCCGCGGAATAGCCCAGGGATTTGAGATAGAGCGCGAAATACGGCGCGAATGCGCCGATGAAGGCGAAATAGCAGAAATAGAAGCCGGACAGCCTTTGATAGAAGGATCCGCGCACCATGGCCGTCGCTAGTCAGCGCTACGTTCGGCTTCGCGGTCTTGCCACCAGCGCCATGCCAGCCAGCCCCACACAGTCAGAAGCCCAATCCAGGCCAACAATGAGACGAATCCGGCGATGCCGGTATCCCGGTGCAGCACGTGCCAGCGCGAGAAAATCTCGGTCCAGTCGTACTCGCCGTTGCCCACCAGCGGCAACACCTGCTCGCGCGCGTCCGCCATGTAGCGTGCAATGTTCCAGAAGTTCTCGAACAGCCAGGCCAGGCACAGGGCAAACGACAGCGTTTCGCGCCGCCACCAGAAACTTGCCGTTGCGACGATCGGAAATACCAGTTGGCCGAGCGTGCCGCCGTAGACCGTGATGCGGCTTCCGAACAGCAGTCCGAAAAACGGATGACCGGCTTCATGAAATGCGAGGTTGGCACTGTCGAGCACATAGACCCAGCGCTCTCCCGTATTGGCGAGATAGCAGACCCCTGCGACCATCAGCGAAGCGGCAATGAATGCAGGCGCGCCGACCGGACGCCATTCCTGCTCGTAGACTTCGACTAGGCGCTCCAGCCAAGGCACGTGTTCGGGCGATCAGGCTTCGTCGGGATCGGGATCGTTGGCGGCCGGCGCATTTTTACCTGCGGCCCCCGCGGGCGCCTGTGCGGCAATTCTGGGGGTCGCGGTACGCACATCGGCGTTCTGCGCACGATGGCGCAGTGCGTGGTCCATCAGCACCAGCGCCAGCATCGCTTCGGCGATCGGTGTGGCGCGAATGCCCACGCAGGGATCGTGGCGGCCGGTGGTCTCAACGATGGTCGGCGCGCCGCTTTTGTCGATGGAACGGCGCGGCAGCCGGATGCTCGACGTCGGTTTGACGGCAATGTTCACGACGACGTCTTGGCCCGTGGAAATGCCGCCGAGGATGCCGCCGGCGTTGTTGGACAGGAATCCCTGCGGCGTCATTTCGTCGCCGTGCTCGGTGCCCTTCTGTTCGACCGACGCAAAGCCGGCGCCGATTTCCACGCCCTTGACGGCGTTGATCCCCATCATGGCGTAGGCGATATCGGAATCGAGCTTGTCGTATACCGGCTCGCCCCAGCCCACGGGAACGCCCTGCGCGATGGCGGTAATGCGCGCGCCACAGGAGTCGCCGGATTTGCGCAGCTTGTCCATGAACTCCTCGAGCTGCGGCACGATGTCCGGATCGGGGGAGAAAAACGGGTTTTTGTCGACCGAATCCCAGGTCTTGAAATCAATCCGGATCGGGCCGAGTTGCGACATGTAGCCGCGGATTTCCACGCCGTGATGCTCGTGCAACCATTTGCGCGCAATCGCTGCGGCGGCAACCCGTACCGCGGTTTCGCGGGCCGATTGGCGCCCGCCACCGCGATAGTCGCGGATGCCGTATTTCTGCCAGTAGGTGTAGTCCGCGTGGCCGGGACGAAAAGTCTCCGCGATCTTGCCGTAGTCCTTGCTGCGCTGATCCTCGTTGCGAATGAGCAGTGCGATTGGCGTGCCAGTGGTATGGCCTTCAAACACACCGGAGAGAATTTCCACCGAATCGGGTTCGCGGCGCTGCGTGACATGGCGGGATGTACCGGGCTTGCGGCGATCGAGGTCTTTCTGGATGTCGTCTTCGGATAGCGCAAGTCCAGGTGGACATCCGTCCACGACGCAGCCGATCGCGGGTCCGTGGCTTTCCCCGAAAGAGGTAACGCAGAATAACTTTCCGAGGGTATTGCCGGACATGAGATTGCACTTGAAAATTCTTGCCGGAGTGTAACATAGGCCGCCTCGTCCCCCCGGTATCAGGATTGCCGGGGGAAGCGACTCTCGCAGCTTGAACCGGGGATGCGATGCTGATTGGTTTGCACGAACCGGGAAATTTTCCCGGAATTCAAGTGTTGCGAAAGTCCCCCGCCGCCCGCGCTCCTGCGTGCCGTGAACAGTGCGCCGCTATGCGGCGCGCCAGCATGCGACGGCCCACGTCCTCATGAACGAGTCCGCCCCTCGTCATCTCGACTGGAGCAGCGTGGGCGCCTTCGAAGTCATCAAAGTACCGGTATGGGTGCTGGATGTGGAACGCGGCCGCATGCTCTGGGCCAACGCGGCTGCGCTCGCGTTGTGGCAGGCATCCTCGCTCGCGGATATGCAGTCGGCATTCGAAGCGGATCGCTCCGAAGCCGCGCGGGCGCGCCTGAACGCCACGCTGGAAATGGTGCGCGCCGGACAGACACTGGACGATTTCTGGACGGCGTATCCGAACGGCAATCCGGTCACTTTCGAGGCCAGTTGTTCCGGAATGATTCTGGCGGACCGCAGGCTTGGCGTGCTGGTGCAGGGCCGCCCGGCCGGAGAGCGCGAATTCCCGGGCGAACTGAAACGCCGGGTCGAAAGCTACCGTCACGCACCCTCGCCCATTTCGCTGCACACCCCGGATGGCACTGCGTTCATGCGCAACCCCGCCGCGATCCGCGCGTTTGGTCCGCTCGACGAGGACGCGGCACGGGACGATCTTGCGCAGCAGCTCGGCGGCACAGTCGAGGCGGCCAAGGCGCGCGCGATGCTCGCACAGCAACAGGTGCAACGCCAGCGTGTCAAAGTCGAAACCCGGATCGGATTGTGCTGGTTCGACGTCGAACTGCGCCACATGCCGGACCCGCTGACCGGGCGCGAATCCATCCTGTTCAGCGCCCAGGATGTGACCGCCGCCCAGCTCGCCGAGCAGCGCCTCGCAGCGGAGAAGCATCTGCTGGAGATGATCTCGACCGGCAAGCCGCTGGTGGATGTCCTGGACGCACTGACCCGGGAAGTCGAAGACCTCAGCCCGGACATGCGCTGCTCGGTGCTGCTTCTCGACGACGACGGCGTGCATTTCCGCCACATCGCGGCACCCAGTCTGCCGGAGGCATATCGAAAGGCCATTGACGGATCGGCCATCGGCCCACGCATGGGAGCCTGCGGGGTGGCCATGCACCGGCGCGAAACGGTGATCGTGTCCGAATTCGCCAACGATCCGCTGTGGGAGGATTACCGCGCGCTCGCCGCGGCGCACGAGTTGCGCGCGTGCTGGTCGGTACCCATCCGGTCATCATCGGGGCAGGTGCTCGGCTCCTTCGCCGCCTATTACCGGCTGCCACGCGCGCCAAGCGGGCGGGAAATGGAACTGCTCGAAACGGGACGGCATATCGCCGGCGTTGCGGTTGACCGTGACCGCGCGATCCAGGCCTTGCGCACCCGCAGCGAGCAGTTGCAAATGGTCATGGACGCAATGCCGTTCTCGATCGCCTTCGCCGACCGGAATTTTCGCTACGTGGTGGTCAATCGCCGTTTCGAGGAGCTCTTCGGCCGCTCCCGCGAACAGGTCATCGGCAAGCAAACCTGGGAGGTCATCGGACAGGATCTGTTCGACCGGATCAAGCCGCACATGGACCGGGTGATGCTGGGCGAAGAGGTCAAGTACGAGCGCGAAAGCACAGACGAAAGCGGCAATGACCGCCACATGGAAGTGCAATACCTGCCATTGATCGGCGAGGATGGGGCCGTGCAGGGCCATTTCGGCATCGTCCACGACATTACCGAGCGCAAGCGCGACGAGGCACTGGTGCAATTCCTGGCCAATCATGACCACCTGACGCAACTGCCGAACCGCAACCAGTTTTCACGCCGCCTGGGCGAGGCCGTGGTGCGGGCTGCGCGTTACGGCAACCGCGTGGGCGTGCTGTTCATCGACTTGGACCGGTTCAAGAACGTCAACGACACATTGGGCCATGAAGGTGGTGACGCCCTCCTGGTCGCGGTCGCCGGCCGCTTCAGCGAAACCGTGCGCGCTACCGACACCGTGGCGCGCCTGGGCGGCGACGAATTCACCGTCATCCTCAGCGAGATCGGCAGCCTGGAGGAGGCGGCGGCGTCCGCCCAGCGTCTGCTGACCACGCTAGCGCTACCGTTCGTGGTGCAGAATCAGGAACTATTCGTCAGCGCCAGCATCGGGATCAGCATCTATCCTGACGACGGCGTGGATGTCACCACGTTGTTGCGCAACGCCGACATGGCCATGTACCGCGCCAAGGACATGGGCAAGAACATATTCCAGTTCTTCTCCCGCGAAGCCACCGAAGCCTCGATGCAGCGCCTGAGCCTCGAGAGCAGCCTGCGGCGCGCCATCGACCGCAGCGAATTCGTGCTGCACCACCAGCCGATCGTGGACATCGAAAACAACCGGATTGTCGGCATGGAATCGCTGGTGCGCTGGAATCGTCCGGATACCGGCCTCATTTCGCCAGCCACCTTCATTCCGATCGCGGAGGAAACCGGATTGATCGTACCCATAGGCGACTGGGTGCTCGAAGCCGCCTGCCGACAAGTCCATGCACTGCACGATAACGGTCACGCCGGATTGCGAATCGCGGTTAACCTGTCGCCCAGACAGTTCCGCCGCCGCGACATGGCCCAGGCCATCGCGGACACGCTGGCGAAAACGGGACTTGCAGCGCGGCATCTCGAGCTCGAGATCACCGAGAGCAGCATGATGGAAAACCCCGAAGCCGCGGTACGCACGCTGCATGCGCTCAAGGAAATGGGCGTGCATCTTTCCATCGACGATTTCGGCACGGGTTATTCGTCGTTGTCACAGCTCAAGCGATTTCCGATCAACGCGCTCAAGATCGATCAATCTTTCGTCAGGGACATCCCGGCAGACGAAGACAATGCCGCGATCGCCAGCGCCATCATCGCGATGGGGCAGCGCTTGCGCCTTACCCTGGTCGCGGAAGGCGTCGAAACACCCGAACAACTTGCCTTCCTGCGCGAGCGCGGCTGCCGGTACGTGCAAGGCTTCCTTTTCAGCCGCGCGCTGCCGGCCGATCAGTTGTCGGTGTTGCTTGCGAACGGCTTGCCGAAACTTTCCCGCTGAAGCACGTTCCGGCGCGGCAATCCGCTGCTGCGCCATGCGCCCGTGAGTCTGGTGCATTAGAATCGCGGTTTCGATCTGCCCTTTTCGATTGCGACCACGATGCGCCAGTACCTCGATCTCATGCGTCACATCCTCGAACACGGAAACCGGAAGCAGGACCGTACCGGGACCGGCACGCTCAGCATCTTCGGACCGCAGTTGCGCTTCGATCTGCAGGCCGGATTTCCATTGCTGACGACGAAGAAGGTCCACCTGAAGTCGATCATCCATGAACTGCTCTGGTTCCTGAAGGGCGAAACAAACACGCGCTATCTGAAGGAAAACGGCGTGAGCATCTGGGACGAATGGGCTGACGATAAGGGTGAACTCGGCCCGGTCTACGGTTACCAGTGGCGTTCCTGGCCCGCCGCGGACGGCAGGCACATCGACCAGATTGCAAAAGTCATCGCGGATATCAAGAGCAATCCGAACTCGCGGCGCCTGATCGTCTCGGCATGGAATGTTTCCGATCTCGACAAAATGGCCTTGATGCCGTGCCATGCTTTCTTCCAGTTCTACGTGGCGGACGGAAAGCTTTCCTGCCAGCTCTATCAGCGCAGTGCCGACTTATTCCTCGGCGTGCCGTTCAACATCGCTTCGTACGCCCTGCTGACCCTGATGGTCGCCCAGGTCTGCAGACTGCAGCCCGGCGAGTTCGTCCACGCGCTCGGCGACACCCACCTCTACCTCAATCACCTCGACCAGGCACGCGAACAACTCTCGCGCACGCCGCGCAAGCTGCCGGCAATGAAGCTCAATCCGGCGGTCACGAACATCTTCGATTTCAAGTACGAAGACTTCACGCTCGAAGCCTACGACCCGTATCCCGCCATCAAAGCGCCCGTGGCGGTATGAAGCCGCGGGTGTCGATCATCGTGGCGATGGCGAAGAATCGCGTCATCGGCGTGAACAATACCCTGCCCTGGCATCTCTCCTCCGATCTCAAGCGTTTCAAGGCGCTGACGATGGGTCATCACATCATCATGGGGCGCAAGACTTTCGAATCGATCGGGCGCCTCCTGCCGGGCCGGACCATGGTGGTTGTTACCCGCAATCCGGCGTTCCGAGCGGACGGTGCCGTCGTCGTGCATGACTTCGACGCCGCCATCGCTACCTGCCGCGGCGACAACGAGGTATTCATAACCGGCGGGGAAGCCTTGTTCGCGGCCGCGTTGCCGATCGCCGACCGGGTCTATCTGACCGAGATCGACCGGGATTTCGAGGGCGACGTCCGTTTTCCTGCCGTCGACTTCGGTCAGTGGAAGGTCGCGGCACGCGAACCACACCATGATCTGCAGCAGAATCTGGGCTACGCCTTCGTGACCTACGACCGCATGTAGGGCATCCGGGTGAAGACCATAGTCTTCCAGTCGTACCGTACCGTCGATGTGCCGCACTGGATAGTGCGTTGCCTGGAATCGGTGAAGCAGTGGGCGGACATGCGCGCGCACGAATACCGTTTCTACGATGACGCCATTTTCGAACAAGTGCCGTCCTGGTATCGCGATGCCGTGAAGGGCCGGATATTGCCGATGTCCGACCTCGCGCGGCTGATAACTGTGCGCGCCCTGCTGGAAACGAATGATCGAGTCATCTGGGTCGACGCCGACGTGCTCGTGTTCGATCCCGATACGCTGCATATCGGGGGATCTGCCAGCTTCGCCGTTTGTCCAGAGGTCTGGGTACGGAAACGATGGGGTGCGCCGTTCAGCGAGTACAGGTTCAACAACGCCGTCATGATGTTCGAGCGCGGCAACCCGTTCCTGGAATTCTACATTCACGCGACGCAGGAGCGCGTCCGGCAGAATACCGCCGCGCTATCGGACTGGGTGGGCGGTCCCGAATTCCTGACCCCGTTGAACGAGATCCTGCCGCTGCCGCGCATCGAGGGAGTCGGCCTTTTCAGCCCTTTAGTGATGCACGGTATCGCCAACAACGACGTCAGGTGGGTCGAACGATACGCGATCGATTTCGGACGCAGGGTCCTCGCCGCCAATCTGTGCGGCTCCGGGGCGGGCAACCGGATCGACGACATCCTGATGGCCGATGATCTGTACCACGCGGCAATCGATGCGCTCATCGACAGCCGGGGAGACGTCGTCAACCGGTATTTGCGTGCAATGTGACCCTTAATTGCCGGCAGCTTTTCGTTTTTCGGTGGACATGTCTAAAGCCACTGGGGGCAATCCGGCACGATCCCGACCCACCATGATCTCTAAAGCGAACTCGAGGTCACGAACCAGCCCCGGTGTATCGAAAAACGGCGCCTTGTCGTAGTTCTGTATCATCTTCGTCCGGATTTTCTGCAACTCGGAGCGATTCCGGCAGAAGAATAGCAGCCGCTCCTCGTATTGCGCGAAGTCGGGAGCAACCAGTTCCGTTAACCCGAAAGCCTTGAGCATGCTGGTCGCAGCTCGGGAGGGCATCGTCGTTCCGGTGCAAGTCAGAACTGGCACTCCCGCAGCCAGCGCGTCCAAGGTAGTGGTGTGCGCGTTGTAGTGGAACGTATCGACCATGAGATCAGCATGGGTCAATCGTCCCAAATGCCGCTCGTGGGTCCAGTAAGGGGCGAACACCAACCTTCCATGCTCGATCCCGCGGGAGGTGGCTTCGCGCGCAAGATTCTCCCTAACGCGGGGATCGTCGGCGTAAATCCACAAGACCGCGTCGGGAACCGCAAGCAGCACGCGCATCCAGATGGAAAAAGCGATGGGCTCAACCTTGTGCGCATTGTTAAAGCAGCAGATCACGAACGCGGTCGCCGGCAAACCGGTGCTCGCCCGGCTCGAGCGCTTGGCGGCAAGGAAGTCTCGTCTGCTCGCAGCGAAATAGCAGCAGGGCATGTAAACCAGGGTTTCCGTCCAGAATCTTTCCGCTCCTGCAGGACAAACTTCATGGTCGACGATCGCATAATCGATGCAGCCGGCACCAAGCGTACCCGGGTAGCCGAGATAATTTACCTGGACGGAACCGGGTCGCCTCGTGAAAACGCCGGGACGCGAAAAATCGGTATAGCCGGCCAGGTCGACCAGCACGTCTATTTGATCCATGCTTATGCGCTCGGCGATTCTCGCGTCCTCCATGTCCGCGACGTCCCGGAAAACATCGATGGAATTTTCAATCCGCCGGCGAATTTCGCTTTGGTCGTCCGGCATCAGCGAGTAACCATAGATTTCGAAGCGCGCCCGGTCATGCAATTCGAAAACCGGCTGTATGAGAAAGGCCGTCGGGTGCACGCGGAAATCGGGCGACACGTAACCGACGCGCAGCCGGCGACCCTCGGATACGCGTCTTGCGGGCCGCCGTTCTTCCTCCCTGACGTTCGCATGTTCGCGGACTGCTCGCGCTACCCCCGTCGCCAGGCTGGTCCGCACCGCCTCGGCCATCGGAAACGCAAGCGACCGGAAGGGCAGCCGCGGATCGCGAATCTCGTTTGGCTTGCCGCGACTCGCCGCAACCAGGCCCTCGAATTTCTCCAGATATTCGTCATGGCGCGACCAGTCGCAAAGTGTCTGCCGGCTGTAAAGATACTGCAGGTACACGAGCCTAGGATCGAGTCCTTTGTCGTTGTCGCCGAAAACGGTGTCGTAGGGATTGCGGAATTTGTGGAATTTTTGCGCGTCAACGCTGCGGGCCTGCACGAGAAATTCGCGGGCTTCCTCGATCCGACCCAGCACCGAAAGGTTGAGCGCTTGCTGTATGAGCGCATTGACGTGACGCTGGTCAAGGCGGAGAGCGCAGTCGATTGCGGCTACGCTTTCATCGAACCGGCCGAGACCATGCAGCAGTTCCGCACGGTTGAAATGATAGTCGGCGCTTGCGGGATGCTCGGCAACTAATTCGTCGTACGCGGCGAGAGCTTCCGCCCCCCGGCCGAGTGCCGCCAGGACAATCGCGCGATTGTTGAGCGCCGAGGGAAATCCGGGCGCGCAAACCAGGGACTGCTCGTACGCTTTCAGTGCTTCTTCCTGCCGGCCGAGGCGCTCCAGCACGATGCCGAGATTGACATGCAACTGTGCATCGCCCGGAAATCCGTCGACGAGCGCCCGATATTCCAAGAGCGCTTCCTCGTACCGCTCGAGGTCGAAAAGTACCGAGGCGTGAGCGCTGAACGCCTGGCGATGTCCCGGCGCCAGCCGGCGCGCCTTGGCAAATGCGATCAGCGCGCCATCCGCATTGCCGGATTGGTGCCGGGCCGCCCCAAGCAGGAACCACGCGTCGGGACATTGTGAACGAGTGGCCAAGAGAGCTACCAATAGTCGTTCGGCCTCGACGAATCGGCCCGCCTGAAGTAGTTGGCTGGCTTCCTGCAAACCTGCGTTTTCTTGATCCATTGCCTGTGTCGCCGCCAGCGATGGCTTTAGAATCCTGATTTTAACCAACCGATACGAAACCATGGATTTAATTGCCCGGCCGTTGCAGGGGGACACGCGGGATCGCGCGAACAGGGTGCGGACATGAGCAACGCGACCATTCCGGCTGCCGGACAATCCGTACGATTCTGGGAACAACAATGGTTATGGTGGCATCGAATCGCGCCGCCGCTGCGTCCCGCCGCGCAGGACATCGAGACCCTAGTCAGGCTCATAGCGCAATGGTGCGACACGCGCGGGTGCGAACGGCCCGCGGCCTTGCTGCTGGGCGTCACGCCCGAGATTGCAAGCATGCACTGGCCCGAAGGTACGAGGCTCGTCGCTGTCGACCGTAGCAAGGGGATGATTGAAAACATCTGGCCCAGGGACGCCATCGAAGGTGCCCAGGTGTTGTCGGGGGAATGGGGCGCGCTGCCGATCGCGGCCGGGTCATGCGACATCGTTACTGGCGACGGATGTTTCTCTCAATTGCCCTATCCGCAGGGTTACGACGATCTCGCGAGGGAACTGGCGCGCGTGCTCAGCCGCGGGGGGCTGTTCGCCATGCGCGCATTCGTGCGGCCGGAGCCGTCTGAATCCATGCAGGAATTGTTATTGGAAATGAATGCCGGAAGGATTCGCAGCTTCCACGCTTTCAAATGGCGCCTGAACATGGCACTGCAGCCTGACACGGCCACCGGCGTGCGTCTGAATGATATCTGGGCAGCCTTCATGGATTTGTTCGGCGACCCAACCTCGCTGGCCGCGCAAACCAATTGGCCGTTCGCAGACGTGGAGACCATTCACGCCTACCGCAATATGGAGGCTCGTTACACGTATCCGACGCTGTCGGAATTGCGCGGGGAATTGTCGGCCCGCTTTACGGAAATCGCCTGCGAATTTCCCGACTACGAAATGGGAGAGCGCTGCCCCACGCTGTTGTTCGAAGCTCGTTGAGCGTCGTCCGCAGGGTCGTGCGCCGCAGAGGCATGTGCGCCCTCAAGAGCTCACGAGCGAAATGAACTCCTCGAATTTTCCGCCGGCCGATCGAGGGATCTGGTCCAGGTAGGACAGAGTCACCCGGAACCTGTGTCCGACGGTCTCGCAGAAATGCGAGCGGGCTTCGTCCTCTTCGGCAGGCGTGAGCCTGCGGTCGACCACGAGTTTGAGTTCGACGTGCTCGACACTGTGCTGGATGACCTGACGCTGTCGCACCGGCAGCGTGTCCCGGTAGAACCCCAGGAATGGCCAGATTTTTCTTCCCGAAGGCAGAACCAGCATGTTGCGCACCCGCCCCGCGATGGCTTTCAGCACCGGCAGTCCGCGTCCGCAATCGCAAGGTTCTCCGACTTCAGCGAAGTCTCCGAGGTCGTACCGGATGAAGGGCATCGCAAAATTATGCAGGGGAGTAACGACCACCCTTCCGACTTCCCCGGGTTTACAGGCGATCCCCTCTGCATCCAGCACTTCGAGGATCGCGCCTTCCTGTACATGGAAATGTTCGTGCAGCGGACATTGCACGGCGAGATAGCCGCATTCGCGGGTCGAATAGATATCCACGACCTTGGCGCCCCAGGCTCGCTTGATCAGCGCCCTGGCATCCGGGGTCAGCATTTCGGCGAACACCCGGGCTTCGCGAAGCCAAGGAAAGCGGATGTTTCTGCGCAGGCATTCCCCGGCGATCAGCGTGACCTGGGTAGCGTGCCCCAGCAAGTAGGTCGGCTGGTGCTCGATTATCTGGCGGATCTGATCCTCGGTTCCTGCGGAACTGGACACGACGACGAGGGGACCGGTAGAAAACGGCTCGGGCTCGACGCCGTGGAACCAGTTCGGCAGATTCATGCTCTCCCCGACGCGGATCGCCACCATCTTTCTGGAAAAGTCGTTGTTGTGCCAGAGATGATCCCGCAGGTTGAAGGCGTGCCAGAAAAAATAGGCGAGGTCCGTCGACTTGAATCTGAGGGGATTGCCCACCGAGCCGGATGTCGTGCCTTCCGTGATGCGTCCATGCGTTGGCGGCACAGCGCGGCTGTACAGATCGGGACCGTGATCCTGCACTTCGCGACGCGAGAGCAATGGCAGATTCTGGAATAGCTGCGGCGTCAGCTCTCGCTTTGCGTGGAATCCCGCCGCCTCGAGACGATCCTGATAGAACGGCACAGTCGCTTGCGCATGCGTCAGCAGTGCGTGTAGCTGGCGAAATTGATTGCGTCGGAGGTCATCCGCTTTCAGCCATTGCGATTGGTTTAGCTGGAACTGCATAGCCAGCATTGCGCTGGCGGCGGAAGAGGGAATCGCGGGCCACGCAATCCCCGGGACCACAGTGTTGACGTTAATCAAATGGTCGCAGGCCGTGGCGCGCCGAACCACCTACCTCTTGGCGAACACCGCCGCGCCGATCGACCCTCCACTGAAGGTCGTGCCGCCTGCAGTGGAACCATTGAAGCTGAGGTCATAAACCACGCCTGCCCGGATCGCGTTCGGCCCGGCCACAAATCCGCGCATTGAACCATTGGTGGTGTCACAGGTGCCTCCGGCAATCGTACAACCCCCGGATGCTGAGAAGAATGAGCCGGAAAACGAAGAACCCGAAAATGACATTCCGGTCACCGCTCCGGTGATGCCGACAACTCCCACGCTCGTATTGAGTTTAGCCGATACCGACGCATCGACAAGCATGGTCGCGAAATTGGCGGTAAGAGTGCCTCCCGTCAGCGTTCCGGTACCAGTCGTGCTGAAATTGCCATCAAACACTCTGAACGTGGGTGAAGTTCCCCCTGTGAGGGTATAGGTCGCGACCGGGTTGCTGATTGCGAGGTTGGCGAGATCGCTTGCCGGTGTGGGAAAGCCCACGATGAAGTGGACCGATTCCGCACCCGAGGAGCTGATTCCGGTCCCCCAGGCGATGATCCCGTCGTTCCCGCTCATCAAGACTTTGCTGAGGGTCTCCCCGTTCAAGTCCGTAAGGACGCCGTTGCTGTCGAATGTGGCCGATCCGGTATCCGGGCTGCAGAACAAGCCGCAAGAATCAGAGACCCGCCCAATGCTGACGGGGGATTGGATCCCGGTAAAGATAAAACCCGGATTCACTTGGTCGCCCTGCCTGAAGTTGGTTGGCGGCTGCGTTGGCTCCGGCGGCGGCAAATCAGTGCGCTTGTTGGTCAGGATCGGTTTTACTTCCTGCCCCTGCACATAATACGACTCGCCATTGGTCACGCTCAGGCAGCCCCCGCCATTACACACCTCGATCTGGCCTTCGCCTACCGTGCCCGTGATCGATTTGCCATACTGAATCGTGTATTCGGTGCCGCGGATACCAATGGTCGCCACGGAGGTGGTGACCTGATAGTTCTGCTTGTTGCTGCGGCCCACCAGCCCGGTGATGGTACGCAACCCGCCTTTAAGCAGGCTGAAGATGCCTTTTTCGTTGCCGTCCTGCTTGCCGTCGTAGCGGTACTGGTCGATTCGGAACTGGGATTCGGGTTGCAGGGAAACGTAAGCACCGTCGGTGAAGCGCAGCTGGGCGCGCCCGCCGTTCGTGTTCACCGTGTCACCCTGCTCGATCTGCGCACCCTTGCCCAGCGCGCGGCTTTGGCCGCCGGGCCCCGTTGCTGTCACGTTCCCCACCGCAAAATCCACCTGCGCCGCAGGGGCTGAATAGCCGATCACGGGATAAGCCGAGGAAATCACCGCGAGCAGCGCGGCCCGGCTATTCAACGCAAAACGATTCTGGGGCATATCGACCTCTCCCTTAATGGGTTACTCAGCGTTCAATCCGATGGCTCTGGTTCTTTCTGACCCTGAATTGCGCCATCACCTGTCACTTCAGTGACGTTTAGCGTCCAACATCAATCTCCTGCGGGCCACGCGAAGGTTCATCCATGCCGTCGTGCATGCGCCAATTCGCATTCGTCGCCCATTGCGGACAACTCCAAAGCGAAACACATGCCATTGCGGTGCGCGGGCCGGTCGATTTCTAACCTGGAACCGCGAGCGATGTCAGAACCTCTGGGCAAACGCAACTGCATCCTGAATCCCGCCGACCTCCCGTTATCGTCGGTCACATGTCCTGCCGCAGAACGATCTGATAAATCACCCGGTCGAACTCGTTGACCTTGATATTGGATCTGTTGTCGGTCCAGCTGACCTGCGGCGTGATATGCAGGTTTTTCTTGGGAACGAAGATCAGACCACCCGAGGCGCTGTATTGCGTGTCCTTGCGATCGACCAGGAAGAACGGGTCCGGCCCGCCATACTTGCGCCGTTCGCCGCTGGCATTGGCATAGATCGAGTATTTCTCATTCAATTTCCACTGTAACCCGAGGCGCACGCCATAGACGTCGTTCCCCAGTTGCGGAACACCCTCCGCTTTTTCCTTTTCCGTTCCACCATACACGCCGGTATAGGTGATCACGCTTCCGCGCCCGAATGCGTGGGCGTACCCCAAGCCGCTTATGTAGCGGTTCGCATCGCGAATTTCCTGCTCGGGATAGGTGAGATCGCTGTACTGCAGAAAGACGCTGACCTGATTGCGCGAATCGAAATCATGCTGCCACTGGGCGGTTGCCCCGGCCGCATTACGATACGCATCGTTATAAAGCTGGGTATTGTCGACCCAGAACGAGTTGTACTGTCCGACAAGCGCGAAGGTATCCCGATCGAAGCGATAGCTCATGCCCAAATTCGCGTCGTAGTAGTACGTCGAGAAGTTGTCTTCGTGCAAATTCGTCTTGTTCTGATACGCGATACCGCCGAAGATGGACAACCGCTTGGAAATCGGATGCTGGATATTCACTCCACCACCGAAACTGATGAACGTGTCATCGAGTTTCGTGGCCGCGGGCGCGAGTGCGAACACCAGACCGCCAAAAGCCGGAATCGCAACCTGGTTGTCCGCAGTCGCGCTGTTGACATTGGTGTCATAGCCAATGCCGAACTCAAAAAAACCGTGGATGGTCGTATGGTCTGCTTCCTCGAGGCGGGTTATCGCATCCAGGAAGCGATCGATGGTGGCGGAGACTTCCGGCGGGACGTCCTGCTTCTTCACGCTCTCGAATTCGCGCTTGGCGGTTTCCGTTTCCTTGAGATTGAAATACGCCCGCGCGATCTGGGCACGGGCCGGAGCGCTGTTGGGCTCTACCGCAAGCACCCTCTCCAGGGCGAACACCGCTTCGGTGTTTTTCCCCACCGCCAGCGCCGCGGAACCCAGCAGAAAATCAAACTCCGGATCTCCGGCACGCGTCGACTGGACCGGAATGAGAAGGTTGTAGGCGCCTTGCGCATCACCGTTATCGAGTCGTTGCTTGGCTTGTATCAGAAGATCGTCAGCGGCCACTCCTGACAGCGGATAGGCAGTGATGAACACCAGCAACAGCGCTAACAGCCTGAGATGCCGCATGAACAACCCCCCTTATGTGCAATGTGCAACGTAAACTGCGAGTTTAAAAGGCTTTTTATGGCGCAAACATTACCGAACTGGTGGCGTCGCGTCAAACCTTTTGGAAGCGCAATGCGCGATCATGACGCTTTTGCACCCTACGACGCCCGTACGGACAGCCAGATTGCGCGCGAGGAATCGAAACTCGCGCAGGAAATGCCCAGCCACACCGCGTGGAAAATCGAAGCGAGTAATTGAAACGCGTGGATTTGCCAGGAGGCGGCACGCGAGAGGCCTGCACTCGATCCGGATATCGGGACCCTTCCGGTTCAGCTTTGCCGCACGCAATCCACGAAATAGCGCAGTTCCCCGCCGGTGGTCTCCTCGACCAGGCCGTGGATGTCGGTATCGAACCCGGGGAAAGTCTTGTTGAATTCGCGCGCGAATTGCAAATAACGCACGATGGTCTGGTTGAATCGCTCGCCGGGAACGAGCAGTGGGATGCCGGGAGGATAAGGGGTCAGCAGCACGCTGGTCACGCGCCCTTCCAGCTTGTCGATCTCCACCCGGTCGATTTCCCGGTGCGCCATCGCGGCAAACGCATCCGAGGGCTTCATCGAAGGTTGCATATCAGAGAGATACATCTCGGTGGTCAGGCGCGCGACGTCGTTCGCCTTGTACATGCCGTGGATCTGTTCACACAGGTCGCGCATGCCGAGTCGTTCATAACGCGGATGCGCCTGGCAGAACTCCGGCAGGATGCGCCACAGCGGCTGGTTCTTGTCGTAGTCGTCCTTGAACTGCTGCAAAGCGGTCACCAGCGTATTCCAGCGTCCCTTGGTGATGCCGATGGTGAACATGATGAAGAACGAATACAGACCGGTCTTCTCGACGATAACGCCGTGTTCGGCGAGGTAACGCGTCACGATCGCCGCGGGGATGCCGGTTTTGGCGAACTTGCCGGACACATCCAAGCCCGGGGTGATGACCGTGGCCTTGATCGGGTCGAGCATGTTGAATCCGGTCGCAAGATTGCCGAAACCGTGCCATTTCTCGCCCGACTTGAGAATCCAGTCTTCCCGTGAACCGATGCCTTCCGCGGCAAGCTTTTCCGGGCCCCATACCTTGAACCACCAGTCCTTGCCGAATTCTTCGTCGACCTTGCGCATTGCGCGGCGGAAATCCAGCGCCTCGATGATCGATTCCTCGACCAGCGCTGTGCCGCCGGGGGGTTCCATCATGGCCGCCGCCACGTCACAGGAAGCGATAATCGCGTACTGCGGCGAGGTCGAGGTGTGCATCAGGTAGGCCTCGTTGAATGCGTGGCGGTCGAGCTTCCTGGTCTGCGACTCCTGCACGAGGATCTGCGAAGCCTGCGAAATACCCGCGAGCAGTTTGTGCGTCGAGTGCGTGGCGTAAACGATCGCCTCTTTGGTGCGCGGCCGGTCCTTGCCGATCGCATGCATGTTCTTGTAGAAATCGTGGAAGGTTGCATGCGGCAGCCAGGCTTCGTCGAAATGCAGCGTGTCTATCGACGAATTCAGCGTTTCCTTGAGCATTTCGACGTTGTAGAGCACGCCGTCGTAAGTGCTCTGGGTGATGGTCAGAATGCGCGGCTTCTTGCGCTTGACCGCCCGCGCGAACGGATTGGCCTCGATTCGTTTCTGGATGCTCTCGGGCTTGAACTCGTCGAGCGGAATCGGACCGATGATGCCGAGGTGGTTGCGCGTCGGCGGCAGAAAGACCGGAATCGCCCCCGTCATGGTGATGGCGTGCAGGATGGAAACGTGACAATTGCGGTCGACAACAACGATGTCGTCGGGTGCAACGTTTGCATGCCACACCATCTTGTTCGACGTTGATGTGCCATTGGTCACGAAGAAGCAGTGGTCGGCATTGAAGATACGCGCCGCGTTGCGCTCGGAAGCGGCAACCGGCCCGGAATGGTCGAGCAACTGGCCGAGTTCGTCGACCGCGTTGCACACGTCCGCGCGCAACATGTTCTCGCCGAAGAACTGGTGGAACATCTGTCCGACCGGGCTCTTCAGGAAAGCGACGCCCCCCGAGTGCCCCGGGCAGTGCCAGGAATACGAACCATCCTGCGCGTAATGCACCAGCGCGCGGAAAAATGGCGGCGACAGCCCATCCAGGTAGGCGCGCGCTTCACGGATGATGTGGCGCGCGACGAACTCCGGCGTATCCTCGAACATATGGATGAAGCCATGCAACTCGCGCAGGATGTCGTTCGGGATGTGGCGCGAGGTGCGCGTCTCACCGTACAGGTAGATCGGGATGTCGGCGTTGCGGAAACGCAGCTCCTGCACGAAGGCGCGCAGCGTCTTCAGCGCCTTGTTGGTTTCTTCCTCCGAGCCCGCTCCGAATTCCTCATCGTCGATTGACAGGATGAACGCCGACGCACGGCTTTGCTGCTGCGCGAAGGAGGACAGGTCGCCATAGCTGGTGACGCCGAGCACCTCCATGCCCTCGTCCTCAAGTGCCTTGGCCAGTGCCCTGACGCCCAGGCCGCTGGTATTTTCCGAGCGGTAGTCTTCGTCGATGATGACGACGGGGAAACGAAACTTCATGCGGATCTCCCAGCAGGAACCGCAGGCTTGGACGGCCCGCGGGAACGAATGCTTGCGTGATGTGGCGTGGCCACGTGGGGAATGTCGGTCTAGATCTTGGGCAACGTGACGCCCTGCTGACCCTGATACTTCCCGCCGCGGTCGCGGTAGGAAGTTTCGCAGACGTCATCCGGGTCGGACTCGAAGAAGACGACTTGCGCGACGCCTTCGTTGGCGTAAATCTTGGCGGGCAGCGGCGTGGTATTGGAGAACTCGAGTGTCACATAGCCCTCCCATTCCGGTTCGAACGGTGTCACGTTGACAATGATGCCGCACCGCGCGTAAGTCGATTTTCCAAGGCAGATGGTCAGCACGTTGCGCGGGATGCGGAAATATTCCACGGTGCGCGCCAATGCAAAGGAATTCGGCGGGATGATGCACACGTCGCCGCTGACATCGACGAAAGACTTCTCGTCGAAGTTTTTCGGGTCCACCATCGTCGAATTGATGTTCGTGAAAATCTTGAAATCCTTCGAGCAGCGGATGTCGTAGCCGTAGCTCGAGGTGCCGTAAGAAACGATCCTCTTGCCGTTGACCTCCCGCACCTGGCCGGGCTCGAAAGGCTCGATCATGCTGTGCTCCCGCGCCATGCGGCGGATCCATTTGTCGGATTTGATGCTCATGGCTTTGCGTGAGGGGCGAGGGGTGAGGCGTGAGGGGTGAGGCGTGAGGGGTGAGGCGGGAGGGGTAAAAAGCACGGCGACAGGTCGCGCTCGGCGCCCCCGTTTTGTTCACGCCTCACGCCTCTCGCCTCACCCCTTGCCTCACGCCTCACGCCTTCTCCTCACGTATTCTGGATAACGATCTTCGGAAACACGGCGCTGTGGTCCTTCGCCAGTTCCGCAATGCGGGCGGCGACCTTGCGGGCGATCTCCTTGTAGATCTGCGCCGAGCGGCTGTCCGGCTCGGCAACCACCGTCGGCTTGCCGGAATCCGCGTGTTCGCGGATCTTGATATCCAGCGGCAGGCTGCCCAGCACATCCACCTTGTAGTCCTCACTCATTTTAGCCGCGCCGCCCTCGCCGAAGATGTGCTCCTCGTGGCCGCAATTCGAACAGATGTGGGTGCTCATGTTCTCCACCAGGCCGAGAATGGGCACACCGACCTTCTCGAACATCTTGAGGCCCTTGCGGGCATCGATCAGCGCAATGTCCTGTGGCGTGGTCACGATAACGGCGCCGGTCACCGGAACTTTCTGCGACAAGGTCAGCTGGATGTCGCCGGTGCCAGGCGGCAGGTCTACTACCAGATAGTCCAGATCCTTCCATCGCGTATCGCGCAATAGCTGCTCCAGCGCCTGGGTCACCATCGGCCCGCGCCAGACCATCGGTGTGTCGACGTCGATCAGCAGCCCGATGGACATCGCCTGCACGCCGTAATTCACCATCGGCTCGATGGCCTTGCCGTCCGGCGACATCGGTTTGCCGGACAGGCCCATCATGACCTGCTGGGACGGCCCATAGATGTCCGCGTCCAGGATCCCGACGGTAGCGCCTTCGGCTGCCAGTGCAAGGGCAAGGTTCACGGCGGTCGTGGACTTACCGACCCCGCCTTTGCCGGAAGCGACCGCGATGACATTCTTGACCCCGCCCAGCAACTTGAGCCCGCGCTGCACGGCATGGGGAACGATCTTGACCTGGACGTCGACGCTGACCTTGCCCACCCCGGCGACTTTGCCAATGCGCTGGGTCAATTCCCGGCTAATCGCATCGATGACGCTCTTCGCCGGGTAGCCGAGCACGACTTCCAGGGAAACATCATTGCCGACGATGCGGATATTCCGGGCCTCCTTGCCGGCGACGTAATCCTTGCCGGTAGCCGGATCGGTATACGTCTGGAGTGCCGCCTTGACCTGCTCTTCGGTGATCGCCATGCCTGCCGTGGGAGAATCGGAGGGCCGAATTTTATTCCGAATCTCCGGACAGTAAAGGGTTTTTACACAGGTCCATTTGCTAGAATCCACGCTTTTCCGGCTCGCCACAAATGAAGCGCAGGATTCTCGTCACCTCGGCGCTGCCGTACGCCAACGGCAGTATCCACCTCGGCCACCTTGTGGAATACATCCAGACCGACATCTGGGTACGCTTCCAGAAGATGCAAGGCCACGAGGTGCATTACGTCTGCGCCGACGATACCCACGGCACGCCGATCATGCTGCGGGCCGACAAGGAGGGGATCACGCCCGAGCAGCTCATCGACCGGGTCTACGGTGAGCACACCCGCGACTTCGCCGGCTTTGGCGTCGCCTTCGACCACTACTACACCACCAATTCGCCAGAGAACCAGGCCTTCTGCGAAGACATCTACGGGCAACTGCAGGCCAAAGACCTGATCGCAAAGCGCTCGGTCGAGCAGTTCTACGATCCAGTGAAGGCCATGTTCCTGCCGGATCGCTATATCAAGGGCGAATGCCCGAACTGCCACTCGAAGGACCAGTACGGCGATTCCTGCGAAGTCTGCGGCAAGACCTACTCCCCGACCGACCTGATCAACCCCTACTCCGTCGTGTCC
>JANXVW010000115.1 GCA_025351455.1 Betaproteobacteria bacterium
GGATCGCGGAACTCAACGCCAACGCGAAGATCCACGGGATCCTGGTGCAGTTGCCGCTGCCGCCACAGATCGACAACAACAAGGTGCTTGAAGCGATCTCGGTCGAGAAGGATGCGGACGGTTTCCATCTCTACAACCTCGGCGCGCTGGTCACCGGCGGAACGGTGTTTCCGCCGTGCACGCCTTACGGCGTCATGGCATTGCTCGACCATTACCGGATTCCGATCGAAGGCTGCAATGCGGTGGTGGTCGGGCGCAGCAACATCGTCGGCAAGCCGATGGCGCTGATGCTGCTTGCGCGCAGCGCGACGGTGTCGATCTGTACGTCGAAGACGCGTGACCTGCGGCAATATACGTCGATGGCCGACATCCTGGTCGTTGCGACCGGCAAGCCGAAGATGGTTACCGGCGACATGATCAAGCCGGGCGCAGTGGTCATCGACGTCGGCATCAACCGGACGGCGGACGGGAAGCTCGTCGGTGACGTGGATTTCGACAGCGCGAAGGAAAAGGCTTCTTACATCACGCCGGTTCCGGGCGGCGTCGGCCCGATGACCATCACCATGCTGCTCGCGAATACCGTTCAGGCCGCCGAGCGCTTCGTCGCCAAATCGCCCAGGCCCCGCGTCGCCGCTCTTTAAACGTAAACCTTCACCGCAAAGACGCAAAGGGCGCAAGGAAGGGCGAGAGAACGTGCCGTGTGATGAAGGGGCAATCTCCGCAAGCGGGCCCGTCACGTTTATCAAATTTACCGTTCAGAGTTCGCCTCGGTTTCCTTCGCGATCTTTGCGTCTTTGCGGTGAGAATCAACTTTACGAAGCACCAATCGAGACAGGGATGCGGCGCGGGCCAAAAGGTTTTTCGAATTTGCCGAAGCGGCCGGCGACTTCCGAGCCGCAGTGGATGCAACGTCCCTCAGCGGAAATCCGGTAGATGAGAATCTTGTACCAGTCGCGCACGATCAGGCTGGTGCCGCAACCGGGACAGAACGTGGTGCCGCCCTCGCTGTCATGCACGTTTCCGGTGTAGACGTAGCGCAATCCCTCCCCCATCGCAATTTTCCGCGCGCGCGTCAGGCTCGTGGGCGGCGTGGGAGGCAGGTCGTTCATCTTGTAATCGGGATGGAAGGCTGTGAAATGCAGCGGCACGTCCGCGCCAAGCTCGGCGGCCACCCACTTCGATAGCTGGTACAACTCTTCGTCCGAGTCGTTTTTCGTCGGGATCAGCAGGGTTGTAATCTCGAACCAGACGTCGGTCTCGTGGCGCAGGTATTTCAGCGTGTCGAGCACCGGTTGCAGGGTCGAGCCGGTGAGCTTGACGTAGAACTCGTCGGTGAATCCCTTGAGGTCCACGTTGGCCGCATCCATTTTGGCGTAGAACTCGCGCCTCGGAGCGTCGTGCATATAGCCCGCAGTAACGGCCACGGTTTTGATTCCCCGCTCATGGCATGCGTCGGCGACGTCCATTGCATACTCGGCAAAGATGACCGGATCGTTATAGGTGAAGGCCACGCTCTTGCCGCCGGAGGCTTCGGCGGCAGCGGCAATCTGGTCCGGGCCGGCAAGGTCCATCAACCGGTCCATGTCGCGCGATTTGGAGATGTCCCAGTTCTGGCAGAACTTGCAGGCGAGGTTGCAGCCCGCGGTGCCGAAGGACAACACGCTCGATCCGGGGAAGAAATGGTTCAGCGGCTTTTTCTCGATCGGGTCGAGGCAGAATCCCGATGACCGGCCGTAGGTGGTGAGCACCATGCGATCGTCGATGCGCTGGCGCACGAAACAGGCGCCGCGCTGGCCTTCATGCAGCTTGCAATCGCGCGGACACAGGTCGCACTGCAGCCTGCCGTCTGCGATCAGGTGCCACCATCGTCCCGGATACGCGGAGGCCGCACTCACCTGGTTTCCGGTTCCGCCCACTTGGTCACGGTGTAGCGCGACAGGCGTAATCCTGCATCCCAGAAATCCGCGGCAAGTCCGGCCTTGCGCTTGAGTTCCCCCAGGAAAGCGCGCCGTTCGGGCAGGATTTCCCAGACCTGGGGCAGGAAGGTTCCGCGCTTATCCCCGCATTCCAGGACGAGGCCATCGATGCCCGGACGCAACTGCGACAAGGCATCGGCCTCATCGGTGTAAACCATCGGCTGCAGCGCGGAGAGCAATGAGACCTCGATGCGAATCGAATCGAGTTCCTCGAAGCGCAGCGGCCCGAAGCGCGGGTCCTTGAAGGCGGCGGCACGGGCATTGGTGCGGACGTCGTCGAGCAGGCTGCGGTGGACGCTGAGGCTGCCGATGCAGCCGCGCAACTGGCCGTTGTTTTTCAGTGTGATGAAAGTCGCTCCCGGTCGTTGCAAAAACGCAGCATCGCTGTTTACCGAAAAATTCAGGCCGAACTGGCTGGAGATGGCGGCGCGGGCAAGGGCAACCAGTAGTGTGCCGTCGACACTTTCCGATGCGGCGGAAAGCTCATCCGCGCCAGGGGCTGTGTCGGGATAAAACGCGAACGACGCATAGCCGACCACGCGATCCTTGTCGCCCGCGGTGTCGCCGGAATTGCGCAGGTCCAGCATTTGCGGGCGTAGTCCGCGCCGCGCCGCGGCGCGCAGCAAGCCGTTGACCGGCGTCGCTCCGCACGCCTGTTCGTGGGTCAGTCCAGGGGCGAGGGCGAGGATCATGCGCGTCGTTTGTCCGTCTACCTGCTGTGCCTGCGAGTAGGGCAGGTAATGCGACAGGTCCGAACTGACCACGATCAGGGTCTCGTCGTTGCCCCATAGCAGGTCCAATACCTCGGTGACGTCCTGCAAGGAGGCTGTGCCCACGGTCAGCGGCACGAGCGTGAACCCCGCCAGGGTTTGTTGCAGAAACGGCAGGTGCACTTCGAGCGAATGCTCGAGGGCGTGCGCCTGACCGCTGAC
>JANXVW010000197.1 GCA_025351455.1 Betaproteobacteria bacterium
CGGTGAACGGTGATGAGCGAACGGTGATCGGTGATCGGTGATTGGTGATTGGTGATTGGTGATCAATCACGAAGGCAAAAGGCCCTCCAAACCGTTCACCGTTTACTGTTCACTATTTACCGTTCGCTGTTCACCATTCACCATTCACCATTCACCGTCCCCCGCCCCCACTCACCCCTTCGGCAACCGGACCAGCCTTTCCTGCAGGCTTTTCGAATTTTTCAGTTTGTCGAAGTTCGCCCCCATCGCATCGCCCAGGCGCGCGAGCCGCTCGTCGGGATGCGGATGGGTCTTGAACAGCAAGGCCACGCTCGAACTGTCCGCCGACGCGGCGCTGATCTCCTGCAGCACGGCGGGCAGGCCGAACGGCTCGTAGCCGGCGCGCGCGGCCAGCACCACGCCCATGCGATCGGCTTCGAACTCGGCATCCTTGTCCAGGCCGCGCGCCAGGATTTCAGCGCCGCTGCCGATCAGCGTCCTGGCGACCTTCTCGTCGCCGATCTGTTTCTTCAGCAGATTGCTGCCGACGTCGATCGCCTGGCTTTTCTGCAGCAGCTTCAGGTGATGCTTTTTGACCACGTGCGCGATTTCATGCCCGAGCACGCCAGCCAATTCGGATTCATCGCGCAGCAGCCGGTAGAGGCCGCGCGTGAGGAAGACATAACCGCCGGGCGCCGCAAACGCATTGACGTCGTTCGACTCGATCACGCCGAACGTCCACTTCAGGTCGGGCCGCTCGCTCGCGCTGGCCACCCAGCGGCCGACGCGATTGACATAGCCCTGCAACGCCGGGTTCTTCACCAGCGGCGCCGCACCGAGCAGGTTGCCGGCGATCTGACGGCCGATCTTGATTTCGTCGGCCTCGGGCACATTGCCGATAGGCGGGATGGCCGGCATCTGCGCGGTTGGCGCGCCTTGTGAGGAAGCTGGCGCCTTCGGCGCGGGGCTCGACGGTTCCGTGGCCCCTTTGATCTTGTCTTCGAATTTCTTCAGCTTGTCCAGGTCGATGGCGCCCGCTCCCGAGGCCAGGGTGGCGAGCAGCGCAAATAGCAGGAATCTGTTCATGGGCACCCCTTATTAATTGGCCGGAAGATAATTGAACGCGCGCGCCAGCAGCTTGCCCTTCTGCGCAAACCTGGCGGCATCGGCCTTCGACACCGCGAAGGACTCGGCCTTCGTCAGTTCTTTCTCGTCGTATTTGGCCATCTTGAGTTCTTCCTCGGAGAGCCCCCTGACACCGGTGGTCGAGACAATCTGTCCGGTGCCGGCGCGCCCGGTGGAAAGCGCGGCGACGTCTTTCGCGGCGCTGCCCTTGCCCGCCGTCCCGCGGCGCACCGAGAGCATGCGAACCCAGCCCTGCGCACCGCCGGCTTTCACCTGGAACCAGCCGCCTTTCTTGTTGAGGATGGTCAGGGCGTCGCCCTTGGCCAGCGTACCGACCTGCTTTGCGTCGGCAAACGGCTCGGCCACGAGCTTGTCGGCCTTGAGGGCCACGCCTTCTTCCTGCGCCGTCGCTTTCTTTTGCACCGCCTGGGCTACCTCGGTCCCCGCGCCTAACGGCAACAACAGGCACATCGCCAAAAACAGAATTCTTCGCATTGCCTTGCCCTCCTGATAAATCGCGGTGCCCGAACGGCGCCGCGTCATTTCCGCCCCTGGCTTGCCGCTTCGAGCGCGGCCGCGAACAAGGCACGCCATTCCGTGCGCGCCGCTTCGGTTCCCGCCGCACCGACCGAGGCCGAGCGCACGGCCTCGCCCGCAAGCTTTTCGCTGTGCACGCGCAGGCTCTCCACCAGCGCAGGCATCGCATCGCGCAGCCGCTGCAAGTCCAACTCAACGCGCTCCCGGTGCGAGGCGTCCTCGAGCGGATAAGCCCAGGACAGTGTCACCGTCGCTTCGAACAGGCCCCACAATCCGCTCTGCCTGCCCTTGACGACGTCCACGTCCATCGGTTCGCGCGCGAGCTTGAGCACCTGCTTGCGCAACCGCTTGAGGAACATCGCGCTGACCGGCTCAGTGCCGCCGTCGAACTGGAACACCGCCAGCGTCGCCCCGTTGGCATGGCCGGCGCGCACGGTGGTGGCCACCGCGCTTTTTTCCAGCGCCCGCGCGGCGGCTGTCGAATAAACTTTCGCCAGGGAAAAATAAATGAAACCGATGAACACCGGCCCGGCGAAATTCAGGTGGTAATGCGTCACGTTGATCATGGCGTACGAGAAACCCAGCAAACCGAACTGCGCCAGGCCGAACACGCGATTGAAGCGGTCGGAATCCGGATCGCGGTAGAGCGCGATCGCCGTCGCCCAGACGATGAGCAAGGCCACGATCAGGTTCGGCAGGCTCGACGCGGGCGAGCGGATGTAATCATCGTGCTTGAGATTGTCGATGGCGGTGGCGAGTATTTCCACCCCGGGGAATTCGCGCGCCATGGAAGTCGGCTTGATGTCGAACAGGCTCGGCGCGGTCGAGCCGAGGATGACGATCTTGCCGGCGAATTCATCCTGCGCGCGCGTGTGCTCCTTGCTCTGCATGTCCAGGAACACGTCGCTGAAAGTCACGTAGCGATAGGTGAAGGGACGGCCGCGCCAGTTGAGCAACATATCGGCCTGCGGCGGCTGGGCGTAACCCAGATCCGCCGCCACGCGCAGGGGCAGCGACGGCAGTCGCCAGCCGTACTCGTCGTGGAACAGGCGATAACTGCGCGCCACGCCATCCTGGTCGGGATAGATGTTGTGGGTGCCGATGCGGCCGCTGTCGCGCACTGCCTTGAAGAAGGGCAGCACGGCGGCAACGGTTGCGTCGGTTTCCGGCATGCCTTCCATGCGCTTCGCGCCCGGAATCATTGCCGGTTTCAGTTGCGAGAGCTTGTCGCTTGCGGCGGGCAGCCGCAGCCACGGGAAGTACGTGTTGCCGGTTTCCGCAATGGCGTCGTTGAAGTAGGTGTCGCTGTCGGCGTTATAGACGTCCGGGTCCGAGAACAGGATATCGAACACGACGGCCTGCGGCTTCTGCGCCTCCAGGCGCTGCACGAACTCACCCAACACCTGCCGCGGCCAGGGCCAGCGCCCGTAGTCCGCGGCCATCGCCGCGAGGCTCGCTTCGTTGATGTCGACGATGACGATTTGCTGGTCGGCCGGTGGCTGCACGACGCGGTAGCGCACCATGAGGTCGTACGCCTTCTGGCGCATGTCCACCACCGAGTGCAGGGCGAACACGTCCACCACCGCGAAGATGCTGATGGCGGCAGCCAGGTACAGATAAAAATTGTTCCTCAGCCGGCGCGCCATGCGCTCGGCCAGCCTGCGCCAGCCGCCGATGATGAAGCGCGCGAAAAAGGTGCCGATTTTCATTCGGGAAAGGACGGGGTAGTGGACACGACCGCGATTATAGCGTCGCGCGGCTGCCGCGGCCCCGGGGTGAACTACGCTCGTGTAAAGGCGAGGGCTTCACATTACGGCTCAAGCCGGTAAGGGTCGGCCTGCCGACTCGCTAACTCCCTTACCCCCCCGGGACAAGGGAACACGCTTTTACCGTTCACCTTCGACGACCGTTCACCTTTTACTGTTCACTGCTTCTTAAACCGCAGCCATTCCTTCACGCCAAGCTCCGGTGCGGTTTTCGCCAACGCCGCGATGCCCTGTCGCGCGCGCGTCGTCCACCCCCGGCCTCGCCCGATCAGATCGGCCCAGGCTTCCTCGACATCCCACGCACGCACCGACTTCAGATAGTCGAGCAACGCCACAGCTTGCAACAAGTCCTTCCGGGCTTTCTGGAGCATCGAAGCGCTTCGTTCGCCAAAGACGATCAGCTTGTGCAGGGCATACCGGGCCGGATGCGGAATGTTCACGACGACGGCGCCTTCGTCGCAAAAGACGACCGCCTGGCCGACGTTCTCCAACAGATATTCCATGAATTTCAGCGGCTGCATCGCGACCCTCAACTGCGCATGCTCGAAAGGTGCGTCGCCTCCGCGGTGCAGGGTCGTCAGGAAATCGATCCTGAATTCCGGGTCTTTCGGGTTGAGGTAGCTCGGTCCGGCCTTGCCTGACAATCCTCCGATGGGCAACAACCCGGCCTGCAGCGATTCGATCGCGCTGTGGGTATTCACCTGTAACGAGGAAGGCAGCGCCAGGGATAAGCGCTTGCCTGCGTGAGCCAGGTCCACATCCTGAGTTCGCGCACTGTCAGCCCATCTCAATCCGAGAATGTTTCCGTACGCCAGGAAGGCGTGCGTGCCGACCAGCACACCTCCCGCGCGGAAGAAACCATGTTCCGCGAGACGCCGAACGACACGGAAGTGGCGGGTCAGCAGCGGAGCGCATCCCAGTGCTATTGCCGAGCGGACCAGGGGCACCAGCGGTTCGTCCCTGGATTGCCTTGCTTGCGCCACCAATGCCCGAACCGGCTCCGAATCGGGCCCGACATAGAACTGGCGCAGGCTGCCGCCGAGGTCGGTGAACTGGAAATACCAGTATTCGCGTCCCTTTACCGTCTTCTTCGCGAACGAACCGCGCAGGCTGCCAACCGAGCGCGACAGCTCCGCGGCCAGCGTCGCGTCAAAGAGTTGCGCATAGGCGGTCTGGGCGGAAAGCGAAAGCTCCGAATGTCGAGGCATAGGGTTATACGTAGATTAGCACCCGCCTAGTATAACCACATGATTGATAAGGATCGGTGCCTCTTTCAATCCCTCGGCGACAGGCTTTGCTTTTGTTTTGCCGCGCGGTGCAGAAATCCACGATCGTTTACACAACTTACCAAGCCTGACCCTCCAACTGTTCCCCGAACACTCCTTCCCCTTCAAGGGGAAGGCCGGGATGGGGATGGGTATACCGCTCCCGCTTACGACATTTGACCCATCCCCACCCCGCCCTCCCCTTGAAAGGGAGGGAGGATGCGCCGCAAACGTTTGCGCGAACTCGGGCGTCTTCTGGTCGAATTCCTCTTCCGGCTTCCGGGGTGAACTACCCTCGCCTAAACGCGAGTGGGTTACGTATCTCAGAGCGGCGACTCCAGGGCCCTCCGCACCGTTCCCCGTTTCCCGTTTCACGTTCCCCGTTCCCCGTTCCCCGATCACCGATCACCGTTCGCCGTTCACCGTCTTATCCTCCGGACAAGTAATCGGCATGGTGTCGAGCCCGATGAAGCTGCGCGTGACGCGCATTTTCTTCAGATACTTGTGCTGGATTTCGTAGGCTTCCACTTCCTTCGCCTGCCAGCGATGGCAAGGGGTATCGAGCGTTTCGAATTTTCCGTCGACATGCTGCAAATGGTGCACGAGCTCGTGCAGGAGCACCGAGCGCGAATAAATGTCGTCCTTCACGTCGATTTTCTCGTCGATGAATACGCCCTCATCGGGCTTGTAAAATGCCTTCACCGCGCAGGGACGTCCCTTGCAAATCATCTCCTGCATCGTCGCCAGGGGAACGAAGCTGATCTCCGGGTTGTGCGCCGGCACCGGATAGCCGGACAGCAGGTGGATCGTGGCGAACAATTCCGTGACCATCGACGACACTTCGGCTGCGTTCACGCCCTGCCCTCCATGAAAGCCGGGATGACCCGGCGCCGCGGCCCAAGTTTCATTTATTTTGCGCCATGCCCCGATGCACGGCCGCGATTCATTGCAGCGCCGTTTCGTTGCATCATGTCGGAGCGACAATTCCCCTGCCTGCTTGGAGCGTGCATTGCGAGTTTTTTTCTTTTGCCTTGCCCTTGCCTGCCCGGTGCCGCTGCTGGCCCAGGATGACTGGCCTGCGACCGGGCTCGACTTCGGCCACCTTGAGCGCATGGCGCTTGCGCGCTGCTACGACAATCCCCTTGAATTGATCGGGTGCTATCGCGCCATCGCCGGGGCGATGGGCCTTGTCAGCGACTTCAGGCTGACCACATCGGAACGGCGGGAGGGCGAGCTGCCGGTGAAAACCTTCGGCATGCTGAATGTGGTACGCAGCAGAGAAGAGGACTCGCTTTCCAGCGTGTATCAGTTCTGGCAGGCAACGATAGCGCGCAGGGACCGTGACGTGCGCAACCTGCAGGCGCACTTTCGCGAGGCGCGGGCGGAGCGCATCGATTTCGCCGCGATCGTCGCCTTCCTCAAGACGGTGACGCCGAAGGAAAAGGAAGCCGAACTCACCGCCCGCGGCATCAACGAATACTTCGCCGTCGTCTTCGATCCGCATACGCAGATCTCAACGCGGCGCGCGCTGGCCGATTCCATGAATGGCGCGGCTTCCTCCTTTGTCGGCGTCGGCATCAGCGTGTACAAACTCGGCACCCGCTACCTGGTCACGGCGGTCGAGGCCTACGGGCCGGCCCAGGCGCAAGGGGTCCGGGTCAATGATTTCCTGACCCATATCGACGGGCAATCCACCCGGGCCTTGCCGCTGGCACAACTCATCGCTTCCGTGCGAGGACCGGAAAATTCTGCCGTGACCTTGACGTTGCTGAGGAACGGGCAATCGCTACAACGGGTCGTGCCACGCCGGACGCTGGTGCGCGAAGTGGTCGAAGCGCGCCTCGCCCGCTCGGACAAGCGGGCCTACGGCTATGTCCGCCTCCGCGATTTCATGCAGGACCAGGGATGCGACAAGACCGCCGCCGCCCTCCGCAGATTGCGCGCACAAGGCGCGCATGGCTGGATCCTCGACCTGCGCGGCAATACGGGCGGCTCGATCGCGATCGCGGTGTGCGTGGCCGGCCTCTTCCTCGGCCCGGGGGAACTCGCGGCCTACCGGATCGACAGCGAAAGCAAGCATCGCCAGGACTACGTCACCACCTCCGACCAGGCGACGCGCTCGCCGCTGGCGGTGCTGGTGGACGGCGTGTCGGCCAGCGGATCCGAGCTGCTCGCGGGCGCGCTCCAGGACAACAAAAGAGGCTGGATCGTCGGCGAACAGACCTTCGGCAAAGGCACGGCCCAGAGCGTGCATGAATTCGGGATTCCCGGCGCAACCGGCCTCACGCGCAACGACACGACCGGGTTGTTCTTCCTGGCGAGCGGCCGCACCACGCAGTTGCAGGGCATCACCCCCGACTTCGTTGTCCCGTTCCAGCCCGATGCCACAGATGAGGAAAGATTCACGCCGCGCGAGAAAGATGCCTACATCGCGCCGATTGCGACCAGCCAGGAGCAATGGATTTCTCCGCGCCTGGAAGCAATCCGCAAGGTTTCCGCCTGCGTCGAAAAAAACGGCCAGGCCCGATCGCGCTTTGCCGCTTCCCAGGTACAGGCCGATTACCAGATGCTCTACGCCCTCGACGTGCTGGATTGTCAGTGAGCTTTTATCGGCAGCGGCGGACCGTGGGCAGAAAAACGCAAGGCAAGGCTTGACAGGCGCAATGCGAGGCGCATTTTTTCATAATCCGGAACTATCCTCGCCTGACCGACCGCCCCAGTTGACATCGAATCCTGGCCGTGTAGATTTGGCAGGCCACTTGGCAGAAATGGTGGCCATCGCAAATGACAATAAAATTTTCTCGGGAGAAGTTTATGAAGAGGAATCAGGGAAGGCCGCTCGCGAAGCTCGGAGCGATCCTGGCCGGAACGATGCTCACGGCCTCGGTGCTCGCAGGCGACGTCAGCTGGGACCGTCTGGTCAACAGCGAGAAGGAGCCGCAGAACTGGCTAAACCACCACGGCAACCTGGAAGCGCATCGCTTCTCGGGCCTTGACCAGATCAACACGAAGAACGTGAAGAAGCTGAAGGTCGCCTACACCTGGGCCATGGGGGGCACGCAAGGCGGCGGTAAGGACATCATCAAGTGGCCGTTTGCAGGCCTGGAAGGCACACCGGTCGCCGAAGACGGGTTTCTCTACCTCACCACCGGCTGGGGTGTCGTCACCAAGCTCGACACCCGCGGAGGAACGCCGCGCATGGTGTGGCAGTACAACCCGGCTCCGGATCCCGACTACGCGACCACGGTCGCCTGCTGCGGCATCAACAACCGGGGCGCCGTGCTGGCCGGCAACATGGTGATCTCCCCGGTCATCGACGGGCGCATCCTCGCGCTGAACAAGACCGACGGCACGAAAATCTGGGAAGCGCAGGTTGCCGACCCGGGCAAGAGCGAAGTCATCACCGGCGCGCCGCTGATCGTGAAGGACATGGTCGTCACCGGCATGGCGGGCGCCGAGTACGGCGTGCGCGGCTGGCTGGAGGCGCTGGACATCAAGACAGGCAAGCGTCGCTGGAGGACGTACACGATTCCCGCTCCCGGCGAGCCTGGCTCCGAAACCTGGAAGGACAAGAACAACGCCTGGAAGACCGGCGGCGGAACCACTTGGGTCACCGGTTCCTACGATCCGGAACTCAATGTGATCATCTGGGGCACCGCCAACCCGGGTCCGGACTGGGACAACGCCTATCGTCCCGGCGATAACCTCTGGACCGATTCGACCATCGCCCTCGATGCAGACAGCGGCAAGATCAAGTGGGGCTTCCAGCACACCCCGAACGATCCGTACGACTATGACTCGATCAACGAAAACACTTTCGTCGATACCCAGATCAACGGCAAGTTCACGCGCGCGACCCTGCACGCCAACCGCAACGGTTATGCCTACGCATTGGACCGCAAGACCGGTGAACCGCTGTGGTGCACGCAGTTCGTGGCGGACTTGAACTGGTCCGGCGGCCTCGATGCGAAGTGCAAGCCGAAGTCCTACGACCCGAAGAAAGACGTGCAGACCTACGTTCCCGGCACCGCCGCTGGCCGTGGCACTGCGACCAAGGGTCGCGGGACCGTGGAAGGCGTGCTGCGCCCGGGGCACATGGGTGGCAAGAACTGGCCGCCCACGACCTACAGCCCGCAGACCAACCGCTACTACATCCCGACCATCGACGGCTGCAACAAGGCGTTTGCCGAAGTCGCCATACCGGGCGAATTCAAGCATCGCCAGCTATTCCTGGGCGGCGCGCCGTTCACGACCTATGAGGATCCGGATTGCGGCCGTATCTGGGGCTCGATCACCGCGATCGACGTGGGTACGGGCAAGGTGGTGAAGAAACACACCACCAAACACCCGCAACTGGGCGGCCTGATGTCGACTGCCGGCGGCCTGGTCTTCGCCGGGTACGCGGAAGGCCAGTTCGTTGCGCTGGATGCCGAGACCCTCGAAGAGCTGTGGAAGTTCGAGACCGGCTCCGCCATCAACGCGCCGCCGATGAGCTTCACCGCCGATGGCAAGCAGTACATCGCCATCGAAGTCGGCCTTGGCGGTGCCTGGCCGCAGTGGTTCGTCAGCGCTACGCCGGAATTGAAGTCCCAAGTGCCGAGCAACATGCTGTACGTGTTCGCGCTCGACGAGTAAGTCCCGTGTGACCACCGCAGGGCCGGCTGCGCGCCGGCTTTGCGGTTCCCGGCACGGCTGCGAGTCGCGCACCCGCGGCCACAGCCACAAACCAAAGTCAGACAGCAAGGTAGAAATCCATGAATCGCTTCTGCAAATCAACGATCCTGCCGGCCGTTGCGCTCTGCGCGCTGGGCCTGTGGTCGGTGCAGCCCGACCCCGCCTTCGCGGAGACGGAAACCGGCGACCGGCCCGAGATCAAGGTGCCCCGCGGAGGAGGCCGCGCGGCCTTCGAGAAGTTCGGCTGCATCACCTGTCACATGGGCGATGGCCGCGGGGGTCAGAATGAAGGCGGCTACGGCGCGGATCTTCGAGTGACCAAGCTCACCGAGCAGGAAGTCCTTCAGACCATCACCAACGGGCGCGCCGGCAAGGGCATGCCCCCCTTCAAGGGACTGATCGACGACGAGACGCTGCAGATGCTCGCGACCTTCGTCAAGGAAGAGCTGCGTCTGAAGTAACGCGGTAGCCTGCCTACCCCAGCAACAACCCTCTCACCCGGGGGCACCGAATGCAAAACGCGGTGCCCCCGTTTTTTTCACTTCCTCGCTTCGGCAAGCTGCTCCGGCGTCATCTTCGCGGCCAATTGCTCGAGGACGCGATCGAGGTTCAGCCGCGCATAGCTCGCACCGGCCGCGATATCCGCGGCGACCCAGCGATAAGCCTCCACCGGATCCTTGTGGATGCCCTGGGCCACCTGCATGTAGATGTACTTCATCAGCGCCTTGCCGTGCCGGGCATCCTTGCGTTCGATGAGCTCCAGCGCGTACTTGCGCGCCTCGCCGAGATCGCCCGTTTCGCGGCCCCGCTCATAGGCATCGCGTCCCTCGATGAACAGGGCCATATTCCGGTTCTCACTGTCGCACTTCTCCTGCGTCTCCTCCATGCAAACGAATGCGCCGTCCTCGGCAAGGACCGGTGCGCCGGAAAGAAAGCACGCGAAGGCCACGGCGGCCAGCAGCAGCAGGACTCGGTGTTGCATTCCAAAGGACTTGCTATTCATGTCCGAACACTCACTTGCCAAGGTCCGCGAGCGCCCTGGCGCTCGCGGAGTTGAAATAATAAATCGCCGGGCCGAACGCATTCTTGACCAGAGGCTCGACCTGCATCTCGACCGGCCCGGCCGCCAGCACATCGCCGGCGAGCGCCACGGCCACCAGAAAAGCACCCGCCCACTCGCGCAAATAAACCTGCAATGCCCATCTCTGCCTCCCGCCTGGAATTTCTGTTGTTGATCCCGACGCACCACACGAGACGTGCTCGCGACTGCGAAGTATACCGTTTGCAATTGTGCAGGCGTGATCCGGTTACGTTAAGCAGATAGCGGTTTTAAGGCGAAGACAAGCGGCCCGGTCGAACCCTCCGCATGGGTTCTTTATGCAACATGCCAGGAGTGACCCCTGTGGATCCCCTATTTATTCTGTTATTCCGTTCCTGTTTATTTCATCAAAAAAGCAGGCAGGTCGCTCCGGACTTGTCATGGTCGATCAGAATCTTTCCTTGATGAGGAATCCGCGCGGGATGCGTTCCTTGTGAAGCTTGTCGCGCAGCTTGGGAAGGGGCAGCGCCTTGCCCGGCGGTTCGCGCCTGGGCAGTTTCCTGAGCAGGTGGTCGATCAGGACATTTCTGGGCGTCCTTTTCGGTCTTAACAATGTTAATACCGTCCGCCACAGTCACC
>JANXVW010000029.1 GCA_025351455.1 Betaproteobacteria bacterium
CGGATACGGCCTCCGCCTTGATAAGGCTTTCGATGAGCTTGTCAATCTTCTCGAAGGCATAGGAGGGTCTAGGTTCCACCGCAGAATCCAATTCGTGCGAAACGGCATATTCGAATGGCGATTGAGAAGATAAATTCCAACGTGGATCGGCGGTTAGCTCTGCTGCGCGTGTCGCCTTTAAGTGTCGTAGCAACATCGCAGCGTATAGCGCGGAGATTCGGTCGCCGCGCACTCTGAGTTGATCCCCCACGCAGTCTACAGCCTCGACCATCATGCTAACCGCGAGTGCAAGTTGAGAATCAGTGGGCCGCGTCATGCCTTGCTCGACAAAACCCCCGATCGCCGGAACCTCGTTTACACGGTACTGATAAGGCATTCGGAATCGCAATAATCCAATCCGGCGAAGATCGCAGTTGAAGGTATCCAGGGTCACCCAGTATTTCAAGACGCCCCGCAGATTTTCCAACTTTCGCTCTGCCACAAAATCACTGAGCGATACGCGCAAGATTGGTGCCGACAGCGAAAATTCCGTCCCATCGGTCCACCCAACAGATTTCCCAACGTCAAGTCCTGTAGGTGTCAAATTCAGCCGTGTCGGCGGCGGCCACATCCCGGCAAGGAACCGGGACATCGTATGGTAGATCGCAAGCGTCCCACCAGTCTTATCAACGCAAGCGAGGAATAGCGGAGTCGGGTACTCGAATAGCCACCGAATGTCATCAGGAGACTCGAAGACCCACGGACCGTCCCCACTTTTAACTTGCACAGAGTAGTAGTCGGTAACTACAGCCCGCTGGCCGATTGCCTCGGTCAGGGTGCACTGCAGATCAACGCCGTAGTCGTCCTGGCGCCGTACCGGCGTCACCGTTCCCCAGCCTGAGAAGAGATAGTCTGCGAGTATCTCGGACCGACTGCCGGTATGAGGATTTCGCGCCACTGAGCCAACCATTGAACCTCCAATCGGTCATTGCGCCACATTAAATCGCTGTGAAATAGTTTGATCACTACGAACCGCAAGCAACCACTATTGAAGCTCGAAAAACTTCTCGTACTCTTTTGTCCAGTTGGGCCGGAGGAAAATCGCCTGTCCTTCTTCAAGCGTCATAGCCCCGCGACAGACCGCACGGCAGACGGAATTTTCCAACTGATCCTTGATCTTGGCTGACCATTGCCCTCGGCGCGGTTGCGGCCACAGGTTGCGAGGCTTGGTCGGATGACCGCCAATGCATAGCGGCACTAAATGATCCTCTTCGTACTCCGATGCCTTGCCGGATAAGTGAAACGCGCGCATCTGCTGCGCCTTCAGCTCTCTGGTGTACGAGGACGAAGGGCGAACCGTCGCGGTCCAGCCAGGCACGCAGATCGTGCTTGTGATGTTTGCTTGCATTACGCGATGGCCGACGATGCCTGGCGTTCGGTCGCGAGAAGGCACAAACGAGGCTGGTTCAATCAGATCAATTTCACAGTTTCCCGCAAGCGCAACCTCAGCTGCAGCAATAAACATCAACCCGAGAAGCAGCAACGCCGGGTTAGACCGAAGGCTAGTGAGTTGCGTGGTAGTGCAGCCTGAAGGCAAGCGGGATGTTGTCATTGAATTTCCGCCAGAATGCCTCCGGTTCGATCTCGGGCAAATGGGTCTCTACAAAAGAGACAATCTCGCGGCGCATCGTGGTAAAAACGTCAGCGGGAAGGGTGGATAGCGGCACGTCAAACATTGAGGCAAACGAACCCACTGGGTTCCCGATCGCGACGAATACGGTGGATGGCTCGATGTTGCGTCCGCACCCACCGGGGCAGTCCCCCAGCAACTTGGGGTACTCGGTCAGTTTGCGGAAGCGAAAATAGCTTGTCTTGAAATGTGTGTAGCAGACTTGATCTGCGAGCACGCTAAGGTAGAGGCCAGACGCGAACAGCATTCGACGCTCCGTGCTCCAGTCACGGACGACTGGGTTCAGGCCACTCAAGGATCGCGGCTGCACGGCCATCTCTGGCGCATGGGAACTCGACATCGGAAGGGCCGCCATGACGCGATGTAGATCGTTGCGAAACCCGCCGAGAAAAGTGCGGTTGTAATACTCGTCGAAGGTCATCGTTGCGGAATCGATCGTCATAGTCGGACTTCGATTATATGCTGCACCACTGCTTTCCGACCAGATTCTGCCTGCGCC
>JANXVW010000315.1 GCA_025351455.1 Betaproteobacteria bacterium
AGAACGGCACGCTGATGTTGTTGTCCGGCGAGGATACGCATGCCACCACCAGCCTGTTGCCGGAAAATCACGTGGCGATCGTGCACGCCTCGCGCATCGTGCGCTCGATGGAGGACGCGTGGGACTTGCTGCGCCGCGAACGCGCCAGCCTGCCGCGCCAGGTGAACTTCGTATCCGGTCCATCGCGCACGGCCGACATCGAAATGACATTGGTCCTGGGCGCGCATGGGCCGTTTCGCGTCCATGTCATCATCGTTGGCGCGTAGGTTTGCTGTGCTGGCCGTCAGTGACGGAGCAGGGGGCGGAACGGCCTGCGCTCCTTCCCGCAAACGGGCGACTGCGTCGCTAACGGGTCCGGAGCGCATTCCGGGTTCACGTAATTGTCGTCAGCGCCTAGCCGGAGGGAGGAGACATCAGTTACCGCGTCCATCCCGAAAACGCCTGCGCTCCTTCCCGCAAACGGGCGACTACATCGCTAACGAGTCCGGAGTGCGCTCCGCGTCCATGTCATCATTGTTGGCAGGTGAATTTACTATCTCGGCATCAGTGACCGGGCAATGGGCTGAACGGCCTGCGCGCCTTCCCGCAAACGGGCGACTGCGTCGCTAACGAGTCCCGAGCGCTTTCCGGGGGCATGTCGTCGTCGTAGCCAGCTGGGCTTTGACCCCTCGCTGAAAGTGCCGGTTTCGTCGGCCGCGCAAAAGCCGCTTATTTGACACCGCAACGCTGAATTCTGGCCGCTATTCGCTGGTCAAAGCCCGGCATGGACGACATCGCCCTTCTACCTTCCTTTCCGCTCGCCGCCGCCAACATGATCCTGGTCGGGGCGATCCTGCTGTGCGGACTCGCGGTCGGCCAGGTATTCGTGCGCGTGCTCAGGCTGCCTCGCATCACCGGATTCGTCGCCGCGGGGCTGGTGCTCGGCCCGGGCGTCCTCGGCCTGCTCGACCAGGCGATGCTCGGCGAATTGTCGATCTTCGTCGATATCTCGCTGGGCCTGATTCTGTTCGAACTCGGGCGGCGCCTGGATTTTCGCTGGTTCACCCACGATCGCTGGCTGCTGGCGAGCAGCGTGGCCGAGAGCCTGCTTTCATTCCTGTTCGTTTACGGAACGCTGCGCTTTTTCAGTGTTGCACCGGTTTATTCAGCAACGGCGGCGGCCATCGCCATGGCGACCTCACCCGCGGTATTGATCATGATCGTGCACGACCAGCGCGCCAAGGGGCCGCTGACCGAGCGGCTGCTGGCCCTCACCGCGCTGAACAACGTATTTGCCTTCCTGCTGATCGCATTGCTGTTCGGCTTCGTGCACCTGGAGTATGGCGCCGACTGGTTGCGCGCGACACTTCATCCGATGTATCTGATTGCGGGCTCCGCCGGCCTGGGATTCCTGGCGTTCCTCGCCTCGCGCACCCTCGCGCGCTGGCTTGGCAAGCGCGAGGACAGCCAGTTCGTCATGCTACTCGGGTTGATTGTTGGCACGGTGGGCTGCGCGATTTCATTCAAGCTGTCGGTGCTGCTGGCATTACTGGCCTTTGGTGTGTTCGCCAAGAATCTCGATCGGGATCATGACTTGATGGCCGTCGAATTCGGTCCCGGTGGCCAGTTCTTCCTGGTAATGCTATTCGTCATCACCGGTGCGGGTTTGCGCCCATCGGAACTGGCCGTTACAGGTGTCGTCGGTGCCGCATTTGTTCTCGCGCGGCTGGCCGGCAAACTCATCGGTCTCGGATTGTTCGCGCCCTTGTCCGGCATTTCACAAAAGAAGGCCTTGCTGCTGGGTATCGGCATGGTGCCGATGTCGGCCATCGCCGTCGTGATGGTGCAGGGGGCCTCGGCGCTGTATCCGGAGTTCGGCGCGACGCTCTCTTCGATTGTGTTGCCCGCCGTGGTGATACTCGAACTGGTCGGGCCGCTGGCCACGCAATGGGCGCTGCGCCGGGCAGGGGAAACGGAACCGATGACCGGAGTCGGCGCATGACGCTCGAGTTCACCCGGTCGGCACCTTTGACGATGGGCGTCGAGCTGGAATTGATGATTCTCAGCACCCACGACTGGAACCTCATCCGCGGGGCGGGAGACCTGCTCTCACTGATCGATAAGGAAAAGGACGCCGGCGACATCAAGCCCGAAATCACTGAAAGCATGATCGAGATCAGCACCGGGGTGAATACGAACTACCTCACCATGCTCGCGGAACTGACAGCGATTCGCGACACATTGGTCGCCAATGCAAAACGCCTGAACCTGGCGATCGCGGGCGGAGGCACACATCCGTTCCAGCATTGGAGCGAGCAGCGCATTTTCCCCAAGGAACGTTTCTTCCACCTGCACGAGATGTACGGCTATCTCGCCAAGCAGTTCACCGTGTTCGGCCAGCACATCCATGTCGGCGTGAGTTCCGGCGACGAAGCGATCTACCTGCTGCACATGATGTCGCGCTACATCCCCCATTTCATCGCGCTGTCGGCGTCGTCGCCTTTCTCGCAGGGCATGGACACGGCGTTCGACTCGTCGCGGCTGAATAATATCAACGCGTTTCCGCTGTCGGGCACCATGCCATTTGTCGCTGACTGGAACGAGTTCAACGTCTATTTCGATACCATGCGCGATCTCAAAGTGGTCGAGAGCATGAAGGATTTCTACTGGGACATCCGCCCGAAGCCGGAATTCGGCACCATTGAAATCCGCGTGTGCGATACCCCGCTGACGATCGAGAAGGCCGCGGCATTGGCGGCCTATGCGCAGGCCCTTGCGCGCCACCTGATGCTCGACCGGCCGGGCGCGCCGTCGCTGGACGTCTATCGCGTCTACAGCTTCAACCGCTTTACCGCCTGCCGCTATGGACTGGAAGCCGGGTTCATCGACGCCGGGACACGCACCCGCCGCGCGCTCAAGGAAGACATTGCGGAGACGCTGGTGCGCCTCGCACCCCACGCAGAGGCCTTGGGCTCAACCGCCGCGTTGCAGGTGATCCAGCGTTGCAATGAAGCTGGGGAAAACGATGCCTCCTGGCTGCGCGCCGAGTTGAAAACCGGGCAGACGTTAAACGACGTGGTCCGGCGCCAGAGCCACTTGTGGGTGACAGGGAATAAGGCGGCGGATTCCCCCGCCCGCCAGTGAAAATCCTGCCAACGTGTTTTGACCCTGCGGCGCGCGCGGCTATCATTGCGCCCAATCCATGATTGCCGGCATTCCCCTCGAATTCATCCTGTTCGCGCTGACCCTGGCGGGCATTGCTGCGTTTCATCGCCACACGCTGGTTGTCGCGCTGGCCGGACTGTGCGTGATCGTCGCTTTCAAACTGGTGGTCACCGGCTTTGCGACCGGTCCGGGCCTGCACGGACTGGCCCTCCATCTTGACCACGAATGGGTTGTGCTGGCCAACCTGTTTGGACTGCTGGTGGGATTCGCCCTGCTGGCCGCGCATTTTCACGACAGCCGCGCACCCGAAGTCTTGCCCCGCTTTTTGCCCGATGACTGGAAGGGCGGCTTCGTCCTGCTGCTCATGGTTTTCGTCCTGTCCAGTTTCCTGGACAACATTGCGGCTGCGGTCATCGGCGGCACGGTGGCTTCGGCGGTCTTCCGCGGCAAAGTCCACCTTGGTTATCTCGTTGCTATCGTCGCGGCGTCCAACGCCGGGGGTTCGGGCAGCGTAGTCGGTGATACCACGACAACGATGATGTGGATTGCCGGCGTAAGTCCTTCGGCCGTGTTGCACGCCTACGTTGCCGCGGCCGTCGCGACGCTTTTTTTCGGCGTGCTGGCCGCGCGCCAGCAACATCGCCATGCGCCGATCGCACCTGATCCCGCAGGCGACGTGCGCGTGGACTGGATCCGGCTCGGTATCGTCGGGTTCATGCTGTTGGCTGCAATCGCGGTCAACGTCATTATCAATACCGAATTCACGCAATGGGCCGACCGCTTTCCATTCATCGGCGTGGCAATCTGGATCGCATTGCTGGCAAGCGCGCCACTGCGGCGACCGGCGTGGAAGCAGGTCCCGGACGCGATAAAAGGAAGCCTGTTTCTGTTGTCGCTGGTGCTGGCCGCATCCCTGATGCCGGTGGAAACCCTGCCTGCCGCCTCGTGGCAGACGGCCCTTGGGCTCGGTTACATTTCGGCGGTGTTCGACAACATTCCGCTGACCGCGCTTGCGCTAAAGCAAGGTGGTCATGATTGGGGCATGCTCGCTTACGCGGTAGGCTTCGGAGGGTCGATGATCTGGTTCGGCTCCTCCGCCGGCGTGGCCTTGTCGAACCTGTTTCCGGAATCCCGGTCCGTCGGCGCCTGGATCCGGCAGGGCTGGCATGTCGCTGTTGCCTATCCGCTCGGCTTTTTCGCCCTGCTATGGCTGCTGGGCTGGCAACCCGAAGCGACCCGCGCGACCGCTGCCGACGTGCGGCCCTCCTTGCCCATCTGGACGGCTTCGCGCTAACCTGCGCTTCCGGCCCGGCCGGGAAATCCAAGAGAATAACAACATGAAGCAGAAAATCCTGGTCACCCGCGAGGTTTTCGATGAAACCATCGATTTCCTGAACGGCCATTTCGAGGTCGAATCCAATCAGACCGACCGCCTGTACGCGCGCGACGAGCTGATCGCGAAACTGCAGGGCAAGGGCGGCGTGCAGACGTCTTCCAGCGACCGCATCGACGCCGAACTGCTGGACAAGTGTCCCACCATCAAGGCGGTCTGCAATACCGCGGTGGGTTACAACAATATCGATGTCGACGCGTGTACCCGTCACGGCGTCATGGTGACGAATACGCCAGGCGTGTTGACCGACAGCGTGGCCGACTACTCGATGGGGCTGATCATCGCCACCTGCCGGCGCATGACCGAGGGCGAGGCCTACCTGCGCAAAGGCGAATGGAAGGGCACGTTCCTGAAACAGATGCTCGGCCAGGACGTGCATGGCGCAACCCTGGGCATCTTCGGCTTCGGTCGCATCGGCCAGGCAATCGCGCGGCGCGCACGCGGCTTCGACATGAAGATCCTCTATCACAGCCGCAGCCGTGCCGCGGCCGCTGCGGAAAACGAATCCGGCGCGGTCCATGTTGGCAAGGAAGAGTTGCTGCGCAAGGCCGATGTGGTCCTGCTCATCCTGCCCTTCACGCCGGAAACGCAGCACTACATCGGCGCAAAGGAATTGGCATTGATGAAACCAAGCGCCGTCCTGGTCAACATGGCGCGCGGCGGCATCGTCGACGATGCGGCACTGATCGAGGCGCTGAAGAAAAAGACAATCTGGGCGGCCGGCCTGGATGTCTACGAGAATGAGCCCAGGTTCAATCCGGGCTTCCTCGAACTCGCCAATGTCGTGCTGTCGCCGCATATCGCCAGCGCTTCGGAGCCGACGCGCCAGGCCATGGCGATGACCGCCGCGAAAAACCTGGCCGCAGCGTTGTCCGGCCAGGCTCCTCCGAACCTGCTGAATCCGGACTATGTCAAGTATCTGAAGGCATAGATCGTTCACCGCAAAGTCGCAAAGAGCACAAAGAAAAAGGGAAATGAGCAGATTTCGCAGTACCAACTTCGATGAATGGCAACCAGCGCTAGGGGATCATTTTCCGTGAATTCCTTCGCGCTCTTTGCGCCTTTGCGGTGAAAAATAATAAATGACTGAACTATACAAGCTAGGCCTGCGTGAAGCCGCGCTGCGCATCCGTTCCGGCAAGCTCACCAGTACCGATTACACGCGGGACTTGATTGCGCGCATCGATGCACTGGAAAAGGATGTCCAGGCATGGCAATGGCTCGATCGCACGCGCGCAATCGAGCTGGCGGGTCGGGCCGACAACGCCGACAGTGCCAGGCGGGCTGCACATCCATTGCACGGCATTCCGATCGGGGTCAAGGACCTGTTCTATACGGCAGGCATCCCCACGGAAATGGGTTGCCGCGCATATGCCGGTTATGTACCTGAAGTCAGTGCCGACGTCGTCCTGCGG
>JANXVW010000338.1 GCA_025351455.1 Betaproteobacteria bacterium
GAACAGTCGCGTTCGAACAAATGCACGCACGCGCCATGCGTATCGGCGAATACCTGCATTTCGATATGCCGCGGACGTGTGAGGTATTTTTCGATCAGCATGCGATCGTCGCCAAAAGACGAAGCTGCTTCCCGTTTGGCCGAAGCCAGCGCATCGGCGAACTCACCAGCCTGGTTGACTACTCGCATGCCCTTGCCGCCACCGCCGGCCGACGCCTTGATCAATACCGGATAGCCGATTCGAGCCGCTTCTTTTGCCAGTGCCGCCGCGTCCTGGGCGTCGCCGTGATAGCCGGGCACCAGCGGCACGCCGGCCTTCTCCATCAACGCTTTCGCTGCGGATTTCGACCCCATCGCTTCGATAGCCGCCGGCGGCGGTCCGACGAACACCACCCCGGCTTGCTGACAGGCGCGCGCGAAGCCGGCATTTTCGGAAAGAAACCCATAGCCGGGATGGATCGCCTGGGCTCCGCTTTTACGCGCGACCTCCAGTATGCGATCCCCGCGCAGGTAAGATTCGCGCGGATGCGCCGCGCCGATCAGCCAGGCTTCATCGCAACTGGAGACATGCAAGGCGCCCGCGTCGGCTTCGGAATAGACGGCAACCGTACGAATGCCAAGCCGCTTCGCGGTGCGTGCTACCCGGCAGGCAATCTCGCCGCGGTTGGCTATGAGGATTTTTTCAAACATGGGGTTCTATCAGGATTTTTTCGACCACGCCGGCGCGCGTTTGTCGAAAAAGGCGGCGAGGCCTTCCTGTCCTTCTGCCTCGACCCGTATTGCCGCTATGCGGCGCGCGGTTTCGGCCAAGAGGGCGTCGTCCATCGGCCGGCGGCTCACGTCCACGATCAGTTTTTTTGCCGCCGCCAGTGCTTGCGGCCCGCCTTTGAGCAAATGCGCCGTCATGTTCGCCACGGCTGTGTCCAGCGCATCGATGTTCACGACCTCATGCACGAGACCAATACGCCTCGCCTCCACGGCGTCGAACCGTTCGGCGGTGAGGAAATAACGCCTCGCTTCGCGCTCGCCAATCGCCGCGATGACATAGGGACTGATGACGGACGGAATCAGGCCGAGGCGGACCTCAGACAGAGAAAAGATCGCCTCAGTGCTGGCGATCGCCATGTCGCAGCAGGCCACCAGTCCGACTCCGCCACCGAATGCTGCACCCTGGATCCTTGCAATCGTCGGCTTGTTCATCCCGTCCAGCGTGCGCATCAGGCCGGCCAGGGCCATACCGTCGCGCAGGTTCTCCTCCCTGGAATAGCTCGCCATGCGCTTCATCCAGCCAAGGTCGGCGCCTGCGGAAAAACTCTTGCCGCTTGCGGCGAGCACGACAACCCGGATTTCGGGTAACGCGTCGAGGCGGCGTAGTTCCGCAGTCAGCGCCGCAATGAGCGCGTCGTCGAACGCGTTGTGCACTTCAGGACGATTCATGCGGATCGTCCCTACGCCTTCCTTGATTTCAGATTGCAGCATGTGGTGATTCATCCTGGTAAAAGCATTTCATCACGGAGGACACGGAGGAAAGGCAAGAGAAAAAAGGCGCACGGGTTACTCTGTTTTCATTCGCTGATGATGATCTGTCGCGGCAAGAGTTGGCGGCACAGGTTGCGAACTGTCGCTTTCCTCATAACACCGATCGGCCTTTCGTCGTTTTGTTTTTCCTCCGTGCCCTCCGTGTCCTCCGTGGTTCATCGCAGTTTTTAGGTTCATGAGTCGTCAGTCCGGCGCGAAACGCTTGGCCACTTCTTCGAGCATGACTTCCGTGGCACCGCCGCCGATCGCCAGCACGCGCGCGTCGCGTGCCTGCCGTTCGATGGCGGATTCGCGCATGTAGCCCATGCCGCCGTGGAATTGCTGGCAGGTATAAACCACTTCATTGGCCAATTCTCCCGTCAGCGCCTTCAGCATCGAGACTTCGCGAACGCAATCCCGATTCTGTGCAGCGAGCCAGCCGCAGTGATAAAGGAACTGCCGCGCCGCATGGGTTTTCGCTTCGAGCATCGCCAGGCGCTGGCGTATCACCTGCTTGTCGAACAGCACGCCGCCGAAGGCCTTGCGGTTTTTCACGTATTCGATGGTCAGCCGCAGCGACGTCAAGGCATTGCCGACCG
>JANXVW010000003.1 GCA_025351455.1 Betaproteobacteria bacterium
GGCAGGTCGCGGCCGACGCCAATCTCGCCGGCGAAATGTATCCCGACCAGTCGCTCTACCCGTCCGACAGCGTTCCCGCCGTCGTTCGCCGCATCAACAACACGCTCATGCGAGCGGACCAGATCCACCACGCCGAGGGCAAGGACAACATCGATTGGTATGCCCCGATTGTCGCCGATGCAGAAGCAGGGTTTGGCGGCGTACTCAACGCCTTCGAGCTGATGAAATCGATGATCGATGCGGGCGCGGCGGGCGTGCATTTCGAAGACCAACTCGCCTCCGCGAAAAAATGCGGGCACATGGGGGGCAAGGTGCTGGTGCCCACACAGGAAGCCGTGCAGAAGCTCGCGGCCGCGCGCCTCGCGTCCGACATCATGGGTGTGCCGACCGTGCTGTTTGCGCGCACGGACGCGGAAGCGGCAAATCTGATCACATCGGATGTGGATGACAACGACAAACCTTTCTGCACGGGCGAACGCACGGCGGAGGGCTATTACCGAGTCATCAACGGCATTCAGCAGGCCATTTCGCGCGGCCTCGCCTATGCTCCGCATGCCGATCTCATCTGGTGCGAAACCGGGAAACCGGACCTTGCGTTCGCGCGCCAGTTTGCCGAGGCCATCCACAAGCAGTACCCGGGCAAGCTGCTGTCCTACAATTGCTCGCCGTCATTCAACTGGAAGAAGAATCTGGACGACAGTACCATCGCCAAATTCCAGCGCGAGTTGGGTGCGATGGGCTACAAGTTCCAGTTCATCACGCTGGCCGGCTTCCACTCGCTGAACTACGGAATGTTCGAGCTTGCGCGCGGCTACGCCACCGAGAACATGACGGCTTACGTAAAACTGCAGCAAGCCGAATTCGCGGCGGAAGCTGGCGGCTACACCGCGACCCGGCATCAGCGTGAAGTCGGCACCGGTTATTTCGACGAAGTCACGCAGGCGGTCCAGGCCGGCCGGTCATCGGTCACCGCGCTGACCGGCTCCACCGAAGAAGAACAGTTCGTCTGACCCTGTCCCGGTAGTTTCCTTTGCGCCGCGGCGTGGCAAGCTTTGCTTGTCCCCGCGGCGTTTCCTATTTATCATTTAGCGAAATCATTTTTCACATTATGAAATTTCGCACTGGAGACTTACTGTGACTCAGCCGAATATCCCCGCTGGCATGCAAGTGCTCGGCAGCATCACTCCCGAGTATTCGCAAATACTCACCGGCGATGCGCTTTCCTTCCTGGCCAAACTGCACCGCGAATTCAATGCGCGGCGCGTCGAGTTGCTCGCCCGCCGTGCCCGGCGGCAAAAAGAAATCGACTCCGGAAAATTGCCCGACTTCCTGCCGGAGACCAAAGCGATTCGCGACGCCCCCTGGGAAGTCGCCCCGGTACCGGCGGATTTGCAGGATCGCAGGGTGGAAATCACCGGGCCGACCGATCGCAAGATGGTGATCAACGCGCTCAATTCCGGCGCCAACATGTTCATGGCGGACTTCGAAGATTCGTCGACACCGACCTGGGATAACCAGCTCCAGGGCCAGATCAACATGCGCGACGCGGTCGCTGGCACCATTTCATTTACCAGCCCGGAAGGCAAACAGTACAAACTCGCCGAGAAACCCGCGACATTGCTGGTGCGCCCCCGTGGCTGGCACCTGAACGAAAAGCACATCGTGATAGACGGGCAGCCGATGTCCGGTTCGCTGTTCGACTTCGGCTTGTATTTCTTCCACAACGCCAAAGCCCGCGTGAAAAAGAAATCAGGCGTCTACCTCTACCTGCCGAAAATGGAGTCCCATCTCGAAGCGCGCCTTTGGAACGAGGTCTTCGTATTCGCGCAAAAAGAACTGGGTGTGCCGCAAGGCAGCGTCAAGGCCACCGTCCTCATCGAGACGATTCTCGCATCGTTCGAAATGGAGGAAATCCTTTTCGAACTGCGCGAGCACTCGGCGGGCCTCAATTGCGGGCGATGGGATTACATTTTCAGCTGCATCAAGAAATTTCGTACCCAGAAGGATTTTATTCTTGGCGACCGCGGCCTGGTGACCATGACCAGCCCGTTCATGCGCGCCTATTCGCTGCTGCTGATCAAGACCTGCCACAAGCGCGGCGCCTTTGCCATGGGCGGCATGGCCGCCCAGATTCCGATCAAGAATGATCCCGCCGCGAACGAGGCCGCGCTTGCCAAAGTACGGGCGGATAAGGACCGCGAGGCGACCGACGGCCATGACGGCACCTGGGTGGCGCACCCCGGACTCGTGGCGATCGCGAAGGAAGCGTTCGACAAATCGATGAAGACGCCGAATCAGATCCAGAAAAAACGCGACGACGTCCAGGTCGCAGCGAAAGACCTGATCAATTTCCAGCCCAAAGGCCCGATCACCGAGCAGGGGCTGCGCATCAACATCAATATCGGCATCCAGTACTTGGGCGCATGGCTCGCGGGCACCGGCTGTGTGCCAATCTTCAATCTGATGGAAGATGCCGCGACTGCGGAGATCTCGCGAGCGCAAATCTGGCACTGGATTCGCAGCCCGCACGGCGTGCTCGACGATGGCCGCAAGGTGAGCAAAGATTTGTTTCGTGCGCTCGTGCCGCAGGAACTGGCCAAAGTCCGGGAGATGCTCGGCGACAAGGGCTACGCCGCAGGCAAGTACGAAGAAGGCGCAAAAATGTTCGAAGAGCTCACTCTCGCCGAGGAGTTCGTCGAATTCCTCACTTTGCCCGCGTACGAGTACATCACGGCACACGAACATCGCTAAACCTGTCGGGGCCGCCACCATGCGTGGCGACCCGACTACTACCCATGGCTAGGGTCGTCCTGTTCAACAAACCCTATGGCGTGATCTGCCAGTTCAGTCCATCGGCGGGCAAGAAAACGCTGAAGGATTTTGTGCCGATCCCGGATATCTATCCCGCAGGCCGGCTCGATACGGACAGCGAAGGTCTGCTGATCCTGACGGACGACGGCGCCCTGCAGAACACCATCAGCCATCCCGCCTGGAAGTGGTCCAAATCCTATTGGGTGCAGGTCGAAAACGTGCCGGACGAGGCCGCCCTGGCGACGCTGCGCAAAGGCGTCGATTTGAGGGACTTCGTCACCGCGCCGGCGATCGTCAACCCGATTGCTGAACCACCCGGCTTATGGGCGCGCACGCCCCCCATCCGTGTGCGCCAGAACATTCCGACAAGTTGGCTGGATATCGAGATCGCCGAGGGCAAGAACCGCCAGATCCGGCGCACGACCGCCGCGGCCGGCTTGCCCACGTTGCGCCTGATCCGCCATCGTGTGGGCCACTGGGCCCTGGCCGGACTGGATCCCGGTCAATACCGCCTGCTTGCCGCCGGCGAATTGCGCCTTTGGTAAGAAAGACTTAACTTGTAACAAAATATGTCAACCAGGTCGGCAGGGCGGCGTTAAGGGCATGACACCTAGTTTGTGTCATACCCTGAAGAAACTTACAAATGGAGAAGACCAGCATGAATAAGATTATCGCCACCCTGATCGCCGCCCTGTTTGCCGCAGTTACGTTCTCGGCCGTTGCCGCTGACGCAGCCGCGCCGGCTGACAAGCCCGCCAAGTCCATGAAGAAGCACAAGAAGGTAATCAAGAAGGAAGTCGCTGCTCCGGCCGCTGCTGCTCCGGTTGCTGCCCCGGCAAAGTAATCGGGTTCAGTCAGTTGTAAACGACAAGGCAGGGAATTATTCCCTGCCTTGTTTTTTTGTGCGCAGCGAACGGAATCCGTGCCATTTCCCTGCTGCTGTCAGTTTGACGCTGCCCCGGAAACTCCTTATTCTTGCCAGCGTTTTGCGGACTGGATAATGTTCTGGTTCACTCTGATTTCCAGATGCTGAGGCAGGGGTACCCCCTGCCTTTTTCATTTTATGAATTGCCAGTCGAGAGGACGCAAGCCATGGGCGAGTGGACCGACCTCATCAAGCTGACCTTCGCCTTGCTGGCAATCGTCGATCCTGTCGCCAGCATTCCCATCTTCCTCGGCACGACGACCGGCTACACCCACGCCGAACGGCGGCGCGTCACGGAGGTCGTCGCTATCACCGTCTTCAGCGTGCTTGCCGTCGCGGCGCTGATCGGCACGCAAGTACTGCGTTTTTTCGGCATCAGCATCCCTTCATTCCTCATCGCGGGCGGGATTCTGCTTCTGCTGATGGCCATTTCGATGCTGCAGGCGAAAGAAAGCGGCATCCGCCAGACGCCCGACGAGGCCGAAGAAGCCGCGGAAAAAGATGCGGTGGCGGTCGTGCCTCTTGGCATTCCGTTGCTGGCCGGGCCGGGCGCAATCAGCACCATGATCATCGCCACGCATCACACGGAAGGTTTTTTCGGCCAAATCATCCTTTTGATTCCCGCGGCTCTCATAGGCCTCGGCGTATGGGTAACTTTTTCGGCAGCCACGCGCATTTCGGATCGACTGGGCAAGACCGGCATGAACATCATCACCCGGGTCATGGGGTTGATCATTGCCGCCATCGGGGTCGAATATATTTACCGCGGCATGATCGAGCTATTTCCCAAGCTGGTCTGACGACGCCGACATGATCTGGAAACCCAATGTGACTGTTGCAGCGGTTGTGGAACGCGATGGCCGCTTTCTCCTCGTTGAGGAACAAACCGAACGCGGCTTGCTGTTCAATCAACCGGCCGGGCATCTCGAAGCCGACGAGTCGATCGTAGCGGCGGTAGCGAGGGAAACGCTGGAGGAAACCGCCTGGGAATTTTCCCCACGACATTTGGTCGGCGTCTATCGCTGGCGCCCTTCCGGCAGGGACATTACTTACCTTCGCTTCGCGTTTTCAGGCGTGTTGGGAACGCATCACGAGGATCGGGCGCTGGATGAAGGAATCGTGCGCACGGTCTGGCTCAGCCCCGACGAGATCCGTAACGGCCGCGACCGCCATCGCAGCCCGCTGGTGGTGCGCTGCATGGAAGACTATCTGGCCGGAATCCGGGCGCCGCTCGACCTGCTGGTGGACTACAACTGATCCGGATTTGTGACGTGAGCAAAAAGCAGCGCATTGTCGTCGGCATGTCGGGTGGCGTGGATTCCTCCGTCGCGGCCTGGTTGCTCAAGGAGCAGGGTTACGAGGTTATCGGCCTGTTCATGAAGAATTGGGAAGACGATGACGACGAGGAATACTGCACGTCGCGACAGGACCTGATCGATGCGGTGTCGATCGCCGACCTGATCGACATCGACATCGAGTCGGTGAATTTTTCCGCCGAATACAAGGACCGCGTGTTCAACAGCTTCCTCGCCGAATACAAAGCCGGGCGGACACCGAATCCGGACGTACTGTGCAATGCCGAAATCAAGTTCAAGGCCTTCCTCGATCACGCGATGCAACTTGGCGCGGACCGCATAGCCACCGGACACTACGCCCAGGTGCGTGAAGTGGACGGCCTGTTCCAGTTGCTCAAGGCGGAAGACGGCACCAAGGACCAGAGCTATTTCCTCTACCGGCTGAACCAGGCGCAATTGCGCAGCACGCTCTTTCCGCTTGGCGCGATGACCAAGCGCGATGTGCGCGCGCTCGCTGCAAAGCTCAAGCTCCCGAACCACGACAAGAAAGACTCCACCGGAATCTGTTTCATCGGTGAGCGTCCGTTCCGGGAGTTCCTGAATCGCTACCTGCCGACCGAGCCCGGAGACATGATCAGCCCGGACGGAAACATTATCGGCCGGCACATCGGCCTTATGTACTACACGCTCGGCCAGCGCCAGGGACTGGGCATTGGTGGGCGCAAGGAAGGCGATGGCG
>JANXVW010000006.1 GCA_025351455.1 Betaproteobacteria bacterium
AAAGTCGCCCTTGTCAGCGGCGCTTCGCGCGGCCTTGGCTGGGCGATGGCGCAATCGCTGGCGACGGCGGGCGCGCATGTGATCCTGAATGCGCGCGATGACTCGGCGCTGAAAGAAAGAGTCAGGGAACTCACTGCGAAAGGCCTGAAAGGCGAAGCGGCGGCATTCGACGTGACCGACCATGCCGCGGGCAGCGCCTGCATCCAGGGTGCGGTCAAGAAGCACGGCCGTTTCGACATCCTCGTTGCCAACGCCGGCATCCAGCACCGCAAGCCGATTACCGAATTCGAAGCGGTCGATTTCGAGCGCGTCGTCGCAACCAATCTCACTGCAGTCTGGGCGCTCGCCAAGGAAGCCGCGAAAGTCATGATCCCGGCGAAGCGCGGCCGCATCATCATGACCGGTTCCGTCAGCGCCATTCTCGCCCGTCCCACCATCTCTGCTTATGTCGCCAGCAAGGGCGCGGTTCACGCACTCACGCGCGAACTGGCCATAGAGCTCGCTCCGCACAACGTGACCGCAAATGCGATTGCGCCTGGCTATTTCGCGACCGAAATGAATACCGCGCTGATCCAGAACAAGGAGTTCAACGACTGGGTGTGCAAGCGCACGCCCGCCTGTCGGTGGGGCAAGCTCGAGGAAATCGGTCCGATCGCCGTGTTTCTCGCTTCGGACGAAGCGTCTTTCGTGAACGGGCACATCTTGGTGACAGACGGAGCGTTCAGCGCTTCGATGTAAAAGGACCGTGACTGACGTGACTATCGTAACTGTCGTGACTGTCGAAAAGCCGGTTGACATGTTCTGGGGGCTCACGGCATCACGATAGTCACGCAGTCACGATCCGGATTCATACCGATGACAACACTTTACGTGTAAAGGACAACGAAATGGCTGCGACCAAGTTCCGTATCGGAATTTCCCGCGACTCGATCACCGCGAACGGGACGATCTTCGGCGACCAAGCTTTCGAGGTGCTCATGGATCCCGCGGTTGAATGGGAGTTCCTGCCCGAGAAAGTGGCTGAGATTCCGCCGGAGTACGCAGCGACCTACGACGCGATCTGCCTGATGTCGGCGAGGGTCACGCCCAAGACGCTGTCGGGCGCCGACCGCAAGGTCAAGCTGATCGCGCGCTTCGGCGTCGGTTACGACACCGTCGACGTGCCCGCATGCACCGCGAACGGCGTCCTGCTAACCATCACGCCGGACGGCGTGCGCCGCCCGGTGGCGGCCAGCGTGATCGGATTCGTGCTCGCCCTTGCGCACCGCATGTTCCTCAAGGACAAGCTTACGCGCGAAGGTCGCTGGGCCGAAAAAGGCAATTATCTTGGCAGCGGCTTGATGGGGCGCACGCTCGGCGTCGTCGGTGTCGGCAACATCGGCCGGGAAATCTTCAAGCTCGCGCAGCCTTTCGGCATGAAACTGCTGGGCTGCGATCCGAACATTGCGCAATCGTCCGTGGCGTCGCTTGGCGTGACCATGGTCGACAAGGACACTTTGCTCAGGCAGTCCGACTACATTTCCATCAATACATTACTGGATGACAAGACCCGGGGCCTGATCGGTGCGCGGGAGTTTGGCCTGATGAAGCCGAGCGCGTATTTCATCAATACGGCACGTGGGCCGGTCGTCGTGGAATCGGCGCTCATTGATGCGCTGAAGAACAATCGCATCGCGGGTGCGGCCATCGACGTGTTCGAGCAGGAACCGGTTTCGCCGGACAATGCACTCCTGAAAATGGACAACGTGATCGTCGCTCCCCATGCCATCTGCCACACGGACGAATGCATGAGCCTGCTCGGTCAGAGCGCGTTCAAGGCAGCCGTGGATCTGGCGCATGGCCGCAAGCCGCATTTGATCGTCGATGCCGAAGCGCTGCGGCATCCGGCGTGGGTGGGGAAGTTTCATGCGTAGCATGAAACTTCAGGTTCGAGGTACGAGGGCCGAGGTTCGAGTAGAAGCCTTCTGTCCTTTCTCGGCCCTCGTACCTCGGCCCTCGGCCCTTTTCAATCCACTCACGGAGCAACCATGAGAGATAACCCGGTCAAGAAAAAACTTCTAAAAGGCCAACCCGTCTTCGGTTCCTTCGGCTGGGAATTCCTGGTGCCTGGCCTGCCACAGATCGTGAAATCGTGCGGGGCGGAATTCCTGCTGATCGACATGGAGCATGCGGGAACCAGTTACGAGACGCTCAAGGAACAGGCCGCCCTGTGTCGCGGGCTCGATCTGGTGCCGATGGCGAGGGTGCCGGCAAACCAGTATCACTACATCTCGCGCGCACTGGATCTCGGTGTCATGGGTATCATGGCGCCGATGGTGGGTTCCGCCGAAGAGGCGCGGCACATTGTTTCGTGCACGCGCTATCCGCCGGAAGGACGGCGGGGCGCCGCGTTCGGGTTTGCATCGGACGATTACATCGGCGGCAGTGTCGCCGAAAAGATCAAGCTCGCCAACGAACGCACGCTGGTCATGTGCCTGATCGAAACCGCCGAGGGCATCGAGAACGTCGACAAGATCGCGGCGGTGCCGGGCGTGGATGTGCTCTGGCTTGGCCATTTCGACCTGACGAATTTCCTCGGCATCCCCGCGCAGTTCGATCATCCGAAATACGTCAAGGCGATCCAGAAAATGGCCGCGGCGGCGAAGAAACACGGCAAGGTCCTCGCCTGCGCAACCGGCGACGACCAATGGAGCCGCGATTACTGGGACAAGGGCTTCCGCCTGTTTGCCATGGGTATAGACTCCATGCTGTTGCAAGGCGCGCTGAAGCAGGGCATGGCGACGCTCAATTCACTCAAGGCATCGACCCGGGCAAAAAAGAAATAGCGTGGTATCCGCGACCGGACCGGTCATTCAAACAAGGGCCGGCGCAACAACGGAGGATGGAAAATGGCCCAGGCCAGGTTTCGCGTCGGCATTACACGGGACAACATCAAGCCCGACGGCAAACCGATCTTCGACGTGTCCGCCTTCAAGATTCTGCGGGATGCCGGCATCGACGTGTTCGAGCAGGAGCCGGTGTCACCGGACAATCCGTTGCTCAAGCTCGAAAACATCGTGGTCACGCCACACCACAGCTGCCTGACCGACGAATGCATCGGCACGCTCGCCGCCAGCGCGTTCAGCGCCTGCCGAGACCTGGCGTTGGGACGCGCGCCGAAGACTGTAATCAATCAGGAAGTGCTGGGAAAGGTCGGATATTTTCACAGATAAATTTGCGGTGAGGCGTAAGGAGTGAGGAGTGAGGAGTGAGGAGGTTTAAAGCTTTATTACCCCTCACCCCTCACCCCTCACCAGAGGACCAATATGAATGCCGCCATCCGCTTGGCAGTCACCGCAATGCTTGCCGTAGCCGTCACATCGTCCCCGGTTCGCGCCGAAACGATCACGCTGCACGGGGCAGTCCAGTTCAACGATGACCACGCTTTCAACCGGACGCTGTTGAAGTTCGAGGAACTGACCAAGAAGTATTACGGCAAGCCGGTCGACTTCGTGCTCCACCGCAACAGCGAGCTTGGCCTGGAGAAAGACTACTTCGTCTACATGAACCAGGGAAAGGGCGTGGACTATGCCATTGTCTCACCCGGACACATGTCGACTTTCTCGCGCGCCGCACCGTTCATCGACGCGCCCTTCCTGTTCCGCGACCTCGATCACTGGCGCAAGGTGCTTGACGCGGACCTGTTCAAGCCGATCGCGGAAGAAGTGGAGAAGAAGGCCGATGTCATGCTGATCGGCTATGCGGGCGGCGGCACGCGCAACATTTTCGCCAACAAGCCGATCCACAACCTGGCCGACCTGAAAGGCCTCAAGATCCGCGTGATCGGTGCGCCGATCTGGACGCGAACCTTCGCCGCCGCCGGCATGTCGCCGTCGGTGATCGCGTACAACGAGATCTACAACGCGATCCAGAACGGCGTGATCGCGGCGGGAGACAATGAAGCGGCCGGGGTCGAGCAGATGCGGTTCTATGAAGTCGGGCCGAACGTTGCAATGACAGAACACGCCATCACTATCCGGCCGCTGTGTTTTTCCGGCAAGACATTCAAAGGCCTGCCCCCGGACCTGCAGGCGGCCATTGTCAAGGCGGGCAAGGAAGCGGGCGCCTACGGCCGGCAACTCGAGTCACGCGAGGATACGGCAAAGCTCGATGCCCTCGAAAAAGCGGGCAAGCTCAAACGCATTGCGTTTACCGACCGTGCCCAACTCAAGAAGCTGGTCGAGCCGGTGATCGAGAGCTATGCAAAGGACGTGGGGGCCGACCAGATCCTCGCGCGAATCAACGCGATCAAATGAAAACGCTCATCGATTGGTGCCATCGGCTGCTGGTCTGGCTGATGATCGGAGCGGTCGCTGTGCTGGTCGTGCCCGTCACACTGCAGATCATTTCGCGTTACACCGCCCTCATCCCCGCCTACATCTGGACCGAAGAGCTGGCGCGTTTCATGTTCATCTGGATGGTCATGCTCGGCGCCATGATCGGCGTTCGCGAAGCCACGCATTTCGAGGTCGACGTGTGGCCGGCGCTGGGGCCGCGCGCGAATGCGCAGTTGCGCATCGTTTCCCATGTCTTCGTGCTCGTATTTGGCCTGGTCTTCGTCTGGTGGGGCATCGAGTTCACGCGTTTCGGCTGGGACCAGTTGTCCGAGATCGCCGAATTGCCGATGTGGACGATTTTCATCGCCTGGCCGATTGCAGGTCTGACTTGGATACTCTTCCTCGGCGAGCATTTCGTCGCTAACGTGCGCATTCTGCGGGAAGGGGCTCCCCAGTGACGGGCATCGCGTTGACGGCGGGAGCGGCCGCCGCGATCCTGTTCGGCGGATTTTTCCTGCTGATTATCCTTCGCGTGCCGGTCGCGTTCGCCCTCGGGCTGTCCTGCCTGCCAATCCTGCTGATTGAGCCGCGACTCTCGCCAATGACTTTGTTCAATGAAACCTTCAAGGCTTACAACTCCTTCATCCTGCTTGCCGTGCCTTTCTTCTTGTTGACGGCAAATCTGATGAACATCGGGGGCATTACCGATCGATTGGTGCGGCTGTCCCGCACCATGGTCGGCCACTTTCCGGGATCGCTCGCCCAGATCAACGTGGTGCTGTCGGTGTTCTTCGCCGGGATAAGAGGTGGTCCCAAGCATTTGGACAGATATTCCGAGTTTTTAAGTGGAGTCTCTGCCAGTGGAGGGTTATCCACGGGGCCGCGAGGCACGGTGGGTAACCCGGTTCATGGTCATGCTGCTTTGTTCAGTATGAGGTTGTCA
>JANXVW010000042.1 GCA_025351455.1 Betaproteobacteria bacterium
GGGCGATGGGCGATGGGCGATGGGCGATGGGCGATGGGCGATGGGCAAGTAAAGTCTGGTTCGGTTTAGCTTCGGGTGTTGGATAATGTAAAAGAATCCCTGATTCGATTCTCGCGAGGTTTATCCCCTCACCCCTCGTCCCTACAGGTACTTCACATCCAGGATTTCGTACTCCTTGATGCCGCCCGGCGCCTTGACCTCGGCGACATCGCCGGAGTACTTGCCGATCAGCGCGCGTGCGATCGGCGAACTGATGGAAATCTTGTTGTTCTTGATGTCGGCCTCGTCGTCGCCGACGATCTGGTAGGTCACGATCTCGCGGCTGTCGACTTCTTCCAGTTCCACGGTCGCGCCGAAGACGCAACGCCCGTCGGCGTCGAGATGGGCCGGATCGATGATCTGCGCGTTGGCTAGCTTGCTTTCGACTTCGACGATACGGCCCTCAATGAAGCTCTGCCTCTCCTTGGCCGCGTCATATTCGGCGTTCTCGGACAAGTCGCCGTGGGATCGGGCCTCCTGGATTGCCGCAATCACCGACGGCCGCTCCACTGTTTTGAGCTGGTGTAATTCGCTGCGCAGCAGTTCGGCGCCTTTCACGGTCAACGGAACCTTGGTCATCATTCGAACCCCTCAAAAGTTTTGCTGGTTTGCCGTCTGCTAGTTGAGCCTGGCGTGCAAGGCCTGCACCGAATAGGCCGTCAATTCCTGCATGTGCTGCATGCCGGTGCAGGCCGCCCGCGCGCCTGCAACAGTCGTGAAATAGGTTACGCGCGCCTGCAGCGCGGAGCGCCGGATTGAATAAGAATCCTGCATGGCGCTGCGACGATCTTCCACCGTATTGACAATCAGCACGATCTCGCCATTCTTGATCATGTCCACTATATGCGGCCGGCCTTCAGCGACCTTGTTGACCGGCGTGACCTGCAGTCCGGCTTCGGCGAGAGCCGTGGCGGTCCCGCGCGTCGCCAGAAGACTGAATCCGAGTTTCGACAGTGTGCGCGCGATCTCGACGACTTTGGGCTTGTCCGAATTACGCACGCTGATGAAAGCCTTGCCGCCGGAGGGCAGCTTCACGCCGGCGGCGAGCTGGGCTTTCACGAACGCCTCGGCGAAGGTGTCGCCCACGCCCATGACTTCGCCGGTGGACTTCATTTCCGGGCCGAGGATGGTATCGACGCCGGGGAACTTGATGAACGGGAACACCGCCTCTTTCACGCAGTAATAGGGCGGGATCACCTCTCCCGTGATCCCCTGGCTCTTCAAGGTCTGGCCGACCATGCAGCGCGCGGCGATCTTGGCCAGCTGCAATCCGGTCGCCTTGGATACGTAAGGCACGGTGCGCGACGCGCGCGGATTGACCTCAAGCACGAACACGACATCGTTCTGGATCGCAAACTGGATGTTCATCAGGCCGACCACCTGCAACGCGTGGGCCATCGCCACAGTCTGCCGGCGCAGTTCGTCCTGCAGGTCCTTCGACAGGCTGAACGGCGGCAGCGAGCAGGCCGAGTCGCCCGAATGCACGCCGGCCTGTTCGATGTGCTCCATGATGCCGCCGATCAGCACGTCTTCGCCGTCGCAGATCGCGTCCACGTCGACTTCGATCGCATCGTTCAGGAAACGGTCGAGCAAAACCGGGGAATCATTGGAGACTTTTACCGCTTCGCGCATGTAGCGTTCCAGGTCGCGTTGCTCGTGCACGATTTCCATCGCGCGGCCGCCGAGCACATACGACGGACGCACCACCAGCGGATAGCCGATTTCCTGGGCCAGCACCAATGCCGCCTCAGGATTGCGCGCAGTGCGGTTGGGCGGCTGCTTGAGCTTCAGTTCCACCAGCATCTTCTGGAAACGCTCGCGGTCTTCCGCGCAGTCGATCATGTCCGGATTGGTGCCGATGATCGGCACCCCGTTGGCGTCGAGGTCCTGCGCCAGCTTAAGCGGCGTCTGTCCGCCGTATTGCACGATCACGCCCAACGGCTTTTCCACCGCAACGATCTCGAGGACGTCTTCCAGGGTCAGCGGTTCGAAGTACAGGCGGTCCGACGTGTCGTAGTCGGTGGACACCGTTTCCGGGTTGCAGTTGACCATGATGGTCTCGTAGCCGTCCTCGCGCAGGGACAGGGCCGCGTGCACGCAGCAATAATCGAATTCGATGCCCTGGCCGATGCGGTTGGGCCCACCGCCCAGCACCATGACCTTCTTGCGATCGGTCGGCCGCGACTCGCACTCTTCCTCGTACGTCGAATACATGTAGGCGGTGCGGGTGTCGAACTCGGCTGCGCAGGTATCGACGCGCTTGTAGACCGGACGCACATTCAGTTCCCAGCGCTTGGCGCGCACGGCATCCTGCGTGGCGTTCAACAACTTCGCGAGCCTGCGGTCGGAAAAACCGGCGCGCTTCAGGTCGAGCAGCGCGTTGCGGTCCAGGTCGCCCACACGTTTGCCGCTCAGCGCCTTTTCCTGGCAGATGAGGTCTTCGATCTGCGCCAGGAACCAGGGATCGATGTGGGTCAGCTGCTGGACTTCTTCGAGGCTCATGCCGATGCGAAACGCGTCGGCAAGAAACAGGATGCGGTCCGGACCGGCATCCGCCAGTTCCGTCTCGACGAGTTCCCGGTCGGTGGTCTTCTCGTCGAAACCGTCGATGCCGGTTTCCAGCCCGCGCAATGCCTTCTGCATCGATTCCTGGAAAGTGCGGCCCATGGCCATGACTTCGCCCACGGACTTCATCTGCGTTGTCAGGCGCGAATCGGCCTGCGGGAATTTTTCAAATGCAAAGCGCGGAATCTTGGTGACAACATAGTCGATGGTCGGCTCGAAAGACGCCGGTGTGACGCCGCCGGTAATGTCGTTCCTGAGCTCGTCCAGTGTGTAGCCGACCGCGAGTTTGGCGGCCACCTTGGCGATGGGAAATCCGGTCGCCTTCGAGGCCAGCGCCGACGAGCGCGACACGCGCGGATTCATTTCGATGATGACCATGCGGCCGTCCTGCGGATTGATGCCGAACTGCACGTTCGAGCCGCCGGTGTCGACGCCGATCTCGCGCAGGCACGCGATCGATGCGTCGCGCATGATCTGGTATTCCTTGTCGGTCAGCGTCTG
>JANXVW010000073.1 GCA_025351455.1 Betaproteobacteria bacterium
CAACACGCGCGGGCGATGGCTCGCTTCCTGCACGATCGTCGGTCCGCAGGCAGCGCCGCCACGCAAATGCAATTGCAACGAAAGGTCGGGAAAACGCAGCGCAGCCCACAGCATGGCGTACTGTCCTTATAAGATGTAGACAAAATCCTGAACCACGGAGAACACGGAGAACACGGAGAACACGGAGGACACGGAGGACACGGAGAAAAACGTGGAGTGGTAGAACCGGTCGTTTTACGTGCTTGCAAAGAAAGCGGTCGACTGAAAAAACGTCCTGCCAGGTGTCCCTGTTAAAACCGTCATGCAACCCCTATAGATATCGACAAATCTACTTTCCCCGTTTTTCCTCCGTGTTCTCCGTGGTTCAAGATCTTGGCCGTATGTTGCGGCATCGCTCTATGCGGTTTGTCCGTATCCAGCCAGAGCGTGGGCATGACGCCGCTGCCGCGGCGCTTGAGGATTTTCACGGACAGCCTGTCCTGGTGCACGCCCAGGCGCAGCCGCAGCGGTGCCGGAGAGGGAAGTGCGGCGCGTGATGTTTCACCGAACACCACGCCGAAGCTGCCGCCTTCCTCGGCGGCGAACTGCAGCCGCCGCAGGCCGTGTTCGTTGAAAGCGGCGGGCCATGCCAGCACTGCTGAACAGTTGCCGGCGCGCAGGCTTTGTTCCGCGGCCCACAGCGTGTCCTTGTCGGAAACGGTATTCGCTACGATTACCCGCGAGAGCCGGATGCCGCGTGCGGCAAGCGCGGGCGCGTAGGGAATCCACGGCGGCGCGATCAGCATCAGCCAGCCATCCTGCTGCGAAAGCTGCGCCAGCGCCGGCATCAGCAGCGACAGTTCGCCGATGCCGCTGCGCTCGGTGAGCAGTTCACTGACCATGCCGCGCGGCCAGCCCCCGCCCGGCAATTCACGATCGAATTCGGAAAATCCGGTCGGAATGCTGGGCAGCGCCACGCGTGCCTGTTCGTCGCCGCGCCAGATGGCGGGATTTTGCAAAAGGGAGTGAATATTGGCGGCGGTTGAAGTTGACATCGCGTTTCGTGGCTGTGATCGGGAAAGACGGGACTCGGGACTTGGGACGCGGGACTCAGGACTCAGGACTCAGGACTCAGGACTCAGGACTCAGGACTCAGAGGAGTTGCCGAATGCCTGAAGCTTTTACTGAGTCCTGCGTCCTACGTCCTGAGTCCTCGTTTTTTCACGCCGTTGCAGAATTTCCCGCCGCATTGCGGGCAGGGAACCGCGATGGCGGCTCGGGGATCTTGCCGAGCCGGGCGAGCCTGGCTTCGATCGCCCACTTGCTTCTCTTGTGAATGCCGGCCAGTTCCTCGATGGACCTGCCCGCGTCGTAAGTGCTGCCCAGACGTGCATCTTCTTCTTCCGACCACGGACGGCCTGAATTCTCGAGGCCGGGCCTTGCCGGTGCCGGCGCACCGGCCTGTTTCGCTGGCGCCGGCGTGGAGGCCGACGCTGCCGGGCTTTCCAGCATGCGCACCGCCGAAAAAAGCGCGCGCACGGTATCCGGGTGCTGGTAGGCGCTGCCGGTGGCAAATTGTTCGCCCGTCGCGGGGTCGATGCCGTCTGCCAGGGTTCTGAGAATCTGCAGGGTCTTTTGCGTTTCCATGAACTTCTCCTCAAGTGGGTTGAAATGCGGTCTGTCCACCTGTGCGGGTAACTGCCGTGACTACGTGACTGTCGTGACGACGTGACTGTCGCAGAAAAGCCCTGGAGCTCTTACGACAGTCACGATAGTCACGCAGTCACGCAGTCACGATCGTCACGGCTTTATTTATCCAAGCTTGCCATTCCTGATGATGCCGACCGCGAGGCCTTCGATGGTGAACGGGTCGTTTTTCAGGTCTATATAGATGGGTTCGAAATCCGGGTTCTCCGGCAGCAGCTGCACCTGACTGCCTTGGCGCTTGAAGCGCTTGACGGTGACTTCATCGTGCAGCCTTGCGACAACGACTTGTCCCGAACGGGCTTCGCGAGTGCTGTGCACGGCCAGCAGGTCGCCATCGAGGATGCCGGCGTCGCGCATGCTCAGGCCACGTACCTTCAACAGGTAATCCGCATGCGGCTTGAACAGGCCGGGATCCAGTTGGTAGCGTCCCTGGACATGGGCCTCGGCGAGGATCGGGCTGCCTGCCGCGACCCGGCCGATCAGCGGCAGGCCGAGTTGTTCCTTCACGCGGATGCCGCGTGACGCGCCGGCCAGTAATTCTATGAAGCCTTTGCGCGCCAGCGCCTTGAGGTGGTCTTCGGCGGCATTGGCGGAGCGGAAGCCGAGGATGCGGGCGATTTCCGCGCGCGTCGGCGGAAAGCCGGTGTTCTGTGCGAAATCATTGATCAGGCGCAAGACTTCAGCCTGGCGTGGGGTCAATTCATCCATCTGGGGTCGCTCCCGGCAAGGAATTCCGTTGGCTGTGATTATATACAGTATCCGGCGGCAGGCAAGTGCCCCGCGCAAAACAGGCGGGATGTTTTCGTCGGCCGCATGCACGTAAGCGGAGCGTCCCCACTCTGGCTCGCAATAACTTTGTGCATGGCTTGGGCGAACCGCACAACGCCGGTGCGCCGCTTGTGCGCCGGGGACAGGCGACGCCTGCGGGAAAGGTCTTGTTTGCGCCGATGCGCTTTACAACGACATGAAATGCAAAGGTATTCACTACCGCAACGAACGATCGGCACGGTTGTTGCGGAACTGACGCGCGCATTCGACAACCGGTTCGTCAAGCGACAGGCCGGATCGCGGCAATAACCCGGGGCGCTTGCCTCGCAGTGATCAATTCACCATCTGAAGGGGATTTTATGAATCGCAGGCACATATTGAAATCGTTGGTCGGCATCGCGTTCTGCGCGATGGCTGGGACAGCGATGGCTGCCGACACCATCAAAGTGGGCATCCTCCACTCGCTGTCGGGCACCATGGCCATTTCTGAAACGGCGCTGAAGAACACCGCACTGATGGCGATCGAGGAGATCAACGCCAAGGGCGGCCTGCTCGGCAAGAAACTCGAACCCGTCGTGGTCGATCCGGCATCCAACTGGCCGCTGTTCGCCGAAAAGGCCCGCCAACTCATCACGCAGGACAAGGTCTCCGTGGTGTTCGGCTGCTGGACCTCGGTGTCGCGCAAATCCGTGCTGCCGGTGTTCGAGGAGCTGAACAGCCTGCTGTTCTATCCGGTGCAGTACGAAGGGGAAGAACTTTCCCAGAACGTGTTCTACACGGGCGCGGCCCCCAACCAGCAAGCCATTCCCGCCGTCGAATACCTGATGGGCGCGGAAGGCGGTTCGGCCAAGCGCTGGTTCCTGCTCGGCACCGACTATGTTTATCCGCGTACCACCAACAAGATCCTGCGCGCGTTCCTGAAATCCAAGGGCGTTGACGAAAAGGATATCGAAGAGGTCTACACGCCTTTCGGCCACAGCGATTATCAGACGATCGTGGCCAACATCAAGAAATTCTCCGCCGGCGGCAAGACCGCAGTGGTCTCGACCATCAACGGCGATTCGAATGTGCCGTTCTACAAGGAACTCGGCAACGCCGGCCTGAAGGCGACCGATGTACCGGTTGTTGCATTCTCGGTGGGTGAAGAGGAACTGCGCGGCATCGACACCAAGCCGCTGCTCGGCCACCTGGCCGCATGGAACTATTTCATGTCGGTAAAGAATGCGGAGAACACCGCCTTCATCAAGCTGTACAAGGACTGGGCCAAAAAGAACAAGGTTGCGAATCTGGAGACTGTCGTGACCAACGATCCGATGGAAGCCACCTATGTCGGCATCCATATGTGGGCGCAGGCAGTCAAGAAAGCCGGCTCCATCGACGTCGACAAGGTGCGCGCGGCAATGGCCGGCCAGACCTTCAAGGCGCCGTCCGGATTCGTCCTGACGATGGACAAGACCAACCACCACCTGCACAAGCCGGTGATGATCGGTGAAATCAAGGCCGACGGTCAGTTCAACGTCGTATGGAAGACCAAAGGCCCGATTCGCGCGCAGCCGTGGAGCCCGTTCATCGTGGGTAACGAAGGCAAGCAGAATCTGTAATTCGCAGTAAGCCCAGAAAGCGCAGGCGCGAACTGTATTTCGCGCCTGCGGTTTTCGGGATGAAGTTCCGAATTCAGGGCAGGCCTGCGGGTCGCGCAGTTCATCCGCAGGCCTTTTTTTGTGTGCCGACCTCAGGACATCGCGCTTGAAAGCTGGATTACTTACCGTGGCATTGGTCGCCATGCTCGCCTTCGCGAATGCGCAGGCGGCACTGGATGCACAGACTGTCGGCAAGCTTGGTTCCGAGGATGCCAACACCAAGAACGAGGCCGTTAACGCGCTGGTCGCGTCCGGCGACGAAGCCGCGCTCGCGCTGTTGCTGTCGGTGCAGGCCGGCGAGGCCAGCGTAACGCCTGCGGGAAAAGTCGTGATCGTCAAAGGCGACCAGGTATTGGACGCATCGACGATGACGCCGATCACGCCGCCACCGGATCAATTTGAAGCCATCGTCCTCAACAATCGCATGCGTGGCACGCTCGATGCGGCCATCGGCGCGTTGAAGCTGCTGTCACCGGACCGCAATACGCGCCTGGCCTCCGCCCGGGCGATCGAATCCACCAGCCAGACCGCAGTGTTGCCGCTGATCGAAAAGGCGCTCGCCAAGGAATCCGATCCGGCCATCAAGAATTCGCTCGAGCAGACCAAGGCATCGCTCAATCTGAAGAGCACCGATCCTGTCGTGCGGCTCGCGGCCGTACAGAAGCTCGGCGAAACCAACCAGGCAAGGTTCAAGACGGTGCTCGAGCGTTTCCTCGAAAAAAACGGAGCCGGAAAATTCATCGAACCGGACGGGCAGGTGCGTTCGGCCGCGGAAAGTTCGATCAGTGCGATCCAGAAGCGGCTGGTCATCAGCGATTATATTGGCCGGTTGTTCACCGGACTTTCGCTCGGCAGCATCCTGCTGCTGGTGGCACTCGGCCTGGCGATCACCTACGGCCTGCTCGGCGTCATCAACATGGCGCACGGCGAGATGCTGATGATCGGCGCCTATGCGACCTACATCACGCAGCAGTTGTTCAAGTCTTATGCGCCCGGCTTGTTCGACTGGTATCTGGTCGCCGCGATCCCCGTCGCATTCCTGGCCGCCGCCCTTGTGGGCATGGCGCTCGAACGCACGGTGATTCGCTGGCTGTACGGGCGGCCGCTGGAAACGCTGCTGGCGACCTGGGGCATCAGCCTGTTCCTGATCCAGTTGGTACGCCAGATCTTCGGCGCGCAAAACGCCGAAGTCGCGAATCCGTCATGGATGTCCGGCGGCATTGCGCTGCCGAATCTCGTGCTGCCCTACAACCGCATCGTCATCATCGGATTTTCCATGTTCGTGCTGCTGCTGATGTGGGTGATCCTGAACCGCACGCGGCTGGGCCTGTTCGTGCGTGCGGTCACGCAGAATCGCGCGATGGCGTCCTGCGTCGGGGTTCCCACCGCACGCATTGACCTGATGGCG
>JANXVW010000049.1 GCA_025351455.1 Betaproteobacteria bacterium
CAAGCCGGGCAACCTCGGCTATCCGGTGTTCAATACGGCGTACTGCAAGCTTGGCGTCTATATCTGTTACGACCGGCATTTCCCGGAAGGCTGGCGCGCGCTCGGATTGAACGGTGCCGAATACGTGGTGAATCCTTCCGCAACGGTGGCGGGCCTGAGCCAATACCTGTGGGAAATCGAACAACCCGCGGCGGCCGTAGCGAACGGCTACTACGTCGGCGCGATCAATCGCGTCGGCACGGAAATGCCGTGGGACATCGGCAAGTTCTATGGCTCGAGCTACTTCGTCAATCCGCGCGGCAAGATCATCGCGCAGGCGAGCGGCGACAAGGATGAGCTGCTGGTCACGGACCTCGACATGGACATGGTGCGCGAAGTGCGCGAACTCTGGCAGTTCTTCCGCGACCGCCGGCCGGAAAGCTACGGCGCGATCAGCGCACCGAACTGATGAAGGCATAGCGTGGCCGACATCCGCAACAACCGGCTGGCCTCAGGCGAGTACGCGCGTAACTTCGCGGACGCGCACCCGCCGCTCACACCCGCGCAGGCGCTGGTCGAATCCGACCGCTGCTACTTCTGCTATGACGCGCCCTGCGTGACGGCCTGCCCGACTGCGATCGATATCCCGAGCTTCATCCGCAAGATCGCGACCGGCGATCCCAAAGGCGCGGCGAAGGACATCCTGACGCAGAACATCATGGGCGCGGTCTGCGCCCGCGTCTGTCCGACCGAGGTCCTGTGCGAAGGCGCCTGCGTGCGTACCGCGCAGGAAGAACGTCCGGTCCGGATCGGCGCCTTGCAGCGTTATGCCACGGACTGGCTGTTCGATGCCAGCGTGCAGTTATTCAAGGCCGGCGCGCCGAGCGGAAAGAAAGTCGCCGTGGTTGGCGGCGGACCGGCCGGATTGTCCTGTGCGCACCGGCTGGCAGTGCTCGGCCACACGGTCACGGTCTACGAGGCGCGCGCCAAAGTCGGCGGACTCAATGAATACGGCGTGGCGGCTTACAAGGTAGCCGGCGACATCGCGCAACGCGAAGTGGACTACCTGCTCGCGGTGGGCAACATCCAGGTTCGCACCGGCCAGTCCTTGGGACGCGACATTGCGCTTGCGCAGTTACGCCGCGACTACGACGCCGTCTTCCTCGGCACCGGACTCGGTGGCGTTAACGACCTCGGCATCAAAGAAGGCGCAGTGTCCGGTATATTCGATGCGATCGGCTACATTGAAACCTTGCGCCAGGCGCGCGACCTTGCCGCCCTTCCGGTCGGCCGGCATGTCGTGGTGATCGGCGGCGGCATGACCGCGATCGACATCGCCTGCCAGACCAGGCGGCTCGGCGCGGAAGAGGTCACCATCGTCTATCGCCGCGGCGAGGAACACATGAGCGCCAGCGAAAAAGAACAGGACTGGGCGCAGACCAACGGCGTTCGCATCAAGCACTGGTCGCGCCCGTTGCGGCTCATCACCGAAAAATCCGCGGTGACCGCGGTGGAATTCGAGTACACCAGTCTGGACGCCGGCGGCAAGCTGGCCGGGACCGGCGAGCGTTATACGCTGGTGGCGGACATGGTGTTCAAGGCCATCGGGCAGACGCTGGTCGCGGACCCCTTCGTTGAAGGCGGCAGGCAGGTGCTGGAAATGCAGGACGGCCGCATTAAGGTCGACGACGCGCGCAACAGCTCGCTGGCCGGCGTCTGGGCCGGAGGCGATTGCGTGGCCGGCGGCCAGGATCTTACCGTCGCGGCGGTGGAAGACGGCAAGCAGGCTGCGCTGTCGATCGATGCCTGGCTGCGCGCGATAAAGTAAAAATGAACCACGCCCCCTCTCCCCAGCCCTCTCCCACCAGGGGAGAGGGAGATTTAGAGCGTGAAATCCGAGAAGCTCCCTCTCCCCTTGCGGGATACCCTAGCGAAGCTCGGAGTAGCCTTTCAGAGGGCTGGGGAGAGGGGGCATGTTCTCCGTGGTTCGCAGTATCTTTAGTCATAGCCCGGCAGGAAAAAGGAGTTTCCCATGGCTGACCTGAAATCCACGTTCGCCGGCATCTCCTCGCCGAATCCATTCTGGCTGGCGTCCGCGCCGCCGACCGACAAGGCCTACAACGTGCGCCGCGCGTTCGAAGCCGGCTGGGGTGGCGTGGTGTGGAAGACGCTGGGCGAAGATCCGCCGATCGTGAACGTCAGCGGCCCGCGCTACGGCGCCGTGTTCGGCAATGACCGCCGGCTCATCGGCTTCAACAACATCGAGCTGATCACCGACCGGCCGCTGGGGACGAACCTGAACGAGATCCGAGAGATCAAGCGCGAGTGGCCGGACCGCGCGCTCGTCGTGTCGCTGATGGTGCCCTGCGAAGAGAAATCCTGGAGGCACATCCTGCCGATGGTCGAGGACACCGGCGCCGACGGCATCGAACTGAACTTCGGCTGTCCGCATGGCATGTCCGAACGCGGCATGGGCGCGGCGGTTGGTCAGGTGCCCGAGTACGTCGAGATGGTCACGGCGTGGTGCAAGCAGTACAGCAAGATGCCGGTCATCGTGAAGCTCACGCCGAACGTCACCAATATCCTCACCCCCGCGCGCGCCGCGAAGAAAGGCGGCGCGGACGCGGTGTCGCTGATCAACACCATCAGCTCCATCGTCGAGGGCGACCTCGTCCAGATGTCGCCCGGCCCCAGCGTCGGCGGACGCGGCGCGCACGGCGGTTATTGCGGCCCGGCGGTGAAGCCGATCGCGCTGCGCATGGTCGCCGAGATCGCGCGCGATCCCGAATGCGCCGGCGTGCCGATCTCCGGCATCGGCGGCATCGAAGCCTGGCGCGATGCGGCGGAGTACATGGCGATGGGCGCGGCGAACGTGCAGGTCTGCACCGCGGCGATGGTGTATGGGTTCAAGATCGTCGAGAGCATGATCGACGGCCTCAGCAACTGGATGGACAGCAAAGGCTACAAGACCGTCCCCGAATTCGTCGGCAAGGCCGTGCCCAAGTTCGTGAACTGGGAATACCTGAACCTGCGCTACGTCGCCAAGGCGCGCATCGACCAGGACCTTTGCATCAAGTGCGGCCGCTGCTACATTGCCTGCGAAGACACGTCGCACCAGGCCATCTCGAAGGAAAAGGACGGCAAGCGCCACTTCGAGGTCATCGACAAGGAATGTGTGGGCTGCAACCTATGCGTGAACGTCTGTCCGGTCGAGGGCTGCCTGACTTTGCACGCATTACCCGACGGCGCCATCGACCCGCGCACCGGCGACAAGGTCGGCGGCTACGAGAACTGGACCACGCATCCGAATAATCCGAACCGCGCTCCGGCGTAAGCTAAAGAGTTACTTTTCACCACGGAGACACGGAGAACACGGAGAAAATCACCTCATCCCCCGCCTTCTGCTGCGCTTCAAGTGTTCCCTTGTCCCCAGAGCGGAGAAGGAGCTGAAATGCCGGAGAGCGACCTTCCTTGGTCGCTGGATTTTACATCTCCCTCTCCACCGGTTGCGGGGGAGAGGGCCGGGGTGAGGGGGCGTCTCTGTGGTGAAAGATCTTTTAGTAGTCGAACGCTGAACAGAAGGAGAACATCATGTCTGTATTCATCCGGGGCGGCACCGTAGTCAACGCAGATCGCGCTTTCCGCGCAGACGTCGTCTGCGACGGCGGCAAGATCGTCGAGGTCGGCGAAAACCTGAAGGCGCCCGCGGGCGCAAAGGTCATCGACGCTGGCGGCCAATACGTCATGCCCGGCGGCATCGACCCGCACACGCACATGGAACTGCCCTTCATGGGTACCGTGGCGAGCGAAGATTTCCTATCCGGCACGTCCGCAGCCTTGGCCGGCGGCACGACGATGATCATCGACTTCGTTATCCCCTCGCCGAAGGAAAACCTGCTTGAGGCCTTCCACAAGTGGCGCGGCTGGGCTAAGAAGTCCGCGGCCGACTACAGCTTCCACGTCGCCGTGACCTGGTGGGACAAAACGGTTCATGACGACATGGGCACGCTAGTCGCGAAGCACGGCGTCAACAGCTTCAAGCACTTCATGGCCTACAAGAACGCCATCATGGCCGACGACGAAGTGCTGGTGAACAGCTTCAGCCGCGCGCTCGAACTCGGCGCCCTGCCGACCGTGCACGCCGAAAACGGCGAGCTCGTGTTCCAGCTGCAGAAGAAGCTGCTCGACATGGGCATCACCGGCCCCGAAGGCCACGTCATGTCGCGCCCGCCGGAAGTCGAAGGCGAAGCGGCGAACCGTGCCATCGCCATCGCCGGCGTGCTCGGCACGCCTTTGTATATCGTGCACGTCTCCTGCAAGGAAACCCTGGACGCGATCACGCGCGCGCGTAACGCCGGACGCCGCGTCTACGGCGAATGCCTGGCCGGCCACCTGCTGATCGACGAAAGCGTCTACTACAACAAGGACTGGTTCACCGCCGCCGCCCACGTCATGAGCCCGCCCTTCCGCCCGAAGGAACACCAGGAAGCGCTCTGGCGCGGCCTCCAATCCGGGAATTTACAAACAACGGCGACCGACCATTGCTGCTTCTGCGAACCGCAGAAAGCCGCCGGCCGCAACGACTTCAGCAAGATCCCCAACGGCACCGGCGGCGTCGAAGACCGCTTGGCCGTGCTCTGGCACCACGGCGTCAACAGCGGCCGGCTCACGCCGAGCGAGTTCGTGCGCGTGACATCGACCAACGCGGCGCAGATTTTCAATATCTATCCGCGCAAGGGCTTCGTCGGCGTTGGCGCTGATGCGGATGTCGTGGTCTGGGATCCGGAAGCCACGCGCACCATTTCCGTCAAGACCCATCACCAGAAGGTCGACTACAACATCTTTGAAGGCATGAAGGTCAAAGGCGTGCCGAGCTATACGCTCAGCCAGGGGAAGGTTGTGTGGGCGAATGGGAAGCTGGATGTGGTCGAGGGTAGCGGCCGGTATGTCGATCGGCCGCCTTTCCCCATCTCCTACGACGCGGTCGCCAAAATGAATCGGGCGAAGACGCCTAGGGCGGTGGTGAGGAGTGCGGCTTAGTATCTTTGTAAAACTTTTAAAAGGCGACCTTGGGGTCGCCTTTTTGTTGTGGCCTTGCGCTCTTCGGTCGCACTAATACACGTTACAGGGAGAGGCAGATGGAAAAATCACAACAAGATAATTTTGCCACCAAATATATTGAGG
>JANXVW010000104.1 GCA_025351455.1 Betaproteobacteria bacterium
GGCACCCGCACGCCTTGTCCGACGATCCACCTGGGCGCATCCCCGACCTTCAGGAAGCGAACCGGAGAGGGTGCCCATCCCCATCCGCGCTCAAAGAACGCCCCGTCAATGCCGCCACGCTCCGAGAGCCGGTAAATGGCCCTTGTTTCCACGCCCAGACGGCCTGCCATCGACTCGAAACTCTCGCATTCCACCCGCCGCGAATGCCCCTCTGAATCGCTCAGGTACTTGGTCAAAAAAACTGAGCCAGTGTAGCGAGTTACCCTCTCTGCATTGCGCATAATGTATATTATGTTAAATATTAGGCATAATACTTACCCGACGAGCTTCAGGATCTTTCGATAGTTAGTTTCGCGCTTCCCATGCTCGTCTATTGGAAGACAGACTAGTCGACTAAGGACGCCAGCGAATGGAGCTGGGAATTAGATCGCAACTAACCAGGCTTCCTGGCGGAAACCTGGCGCAGTCGCTCGAAGCAACAAACTGCGGCAGCCGCCGCAACGTTGAGCGATTCAACTTTTCCAGCCATTGGGATGTGAACGAGTCGCGTGGCCAATGCTTGCCCTTCTTCGCCCAGACCCCTTCCCTCGCTTCCGAAAATGAGCGCGACAGGGCCAGTGAGGTCGACGTGGTGGATCGACTCCGTGGCGTGCGGGCTGGTGGCAATGACGCTACCTCGAAAGCCGGTTAGCGCGGTTGTCAGGTCCACGCGTTCCCTGACTGGCAATACGAACTGCGCCCCCATGCCGCCGCGTAATGATTTGGGCGACCATACATCTGCGCATCCCTTGGTGAGGTATGCGGAGGTTGCGCCAGCTGCAGCAGCGGTACGCAACAGCCCGCCCAGATTGCCGGGTTCCTGCACCCCATCGATGAGCACCCGGAAGTCGTCCTTCGGCCGAGAAGCGACGTGCGGAATTGCGGCGATTGCCGTCACGCCCTCCGGCGTTTCAACCTGGGTGATTTCGGCGAACAGATCATCAGCAAGCAGATACACGTTGCGCGGCTTGCTGGCCTCGACCAGTTCGCGCACGTCTTCGCGCGCGGCGCCCGCCTCGCTCAATAGGAGCGTGAGGTCATCGAATCCGAATTGTCCCGCATAGGCGCGAATCAAGCGTGTGCCATCGAGCAATAATTTACCGGCCTTGCTTCGCTCCCGCGCGGACGCGGCTAACTTGTGCGCGAGCTTGAAATGCGCGTTCTGACGAGAAGAGAGGCGTTCCATCAAAGGGCAAATGGCAGTTGGAAAGGATTGGTGCCCGGAGCCGGACTTGAACCGGCATGGCCTTTTGAAGTGCCGAGGGATTTTAAGTCCCTTGTGTATACCAATTTCACCATCCGGGCAGAATCAATTCAATGATGGATTCTACGTAAGGTTTCGTTCGAAGGCTGTGGACGCACACAGGGGACATCATTCCTCGTCAATTCTCCGATTTACCATTTCGCGCTGCCGCTACATCCTCCGGGCCAGCCAATGGCGCGACAAGGATAGCGCGGAAAGACCTGAGCGTGAGGAGTTGGAGGCGGGGGTCGGAATCGAACCGGCCAGATGGTGAGACGTAAAACGTGCCCATTTCATCGGTTCGTTCTCCTTGTTACCCTTAATGTTACCCTGCTCGTTGTCGTACCTTTCACCACGCCGTGCAGTCGCTGTTCTCGAATGAGGATGGTAGCTCGGGACTGCTGAGGCATCCGTCCGGTCATTGCATCATCCCCAACCCGAGTTAACAGTGCCCTACCTTGCGGAGTTCGGGCAAACTCCGGACGGAGACACCGTCACGCGCAGGCGGCCTGACCCGGTGTCGCGATTGGCCATTGTCCAGGCGATCGCGGCGTTTTTTACCTGGCAAAACACTGGAACACAAAGAGCGATGGCGACGGCGACCAATTGTTTGGCCTACCGTAGCTGGCGGCGCGTCGCGGCCGTCCTCAGAATACTCACGACGTAATCCGACAATCGAGCCGTTTCATCTGGCTGGATTTGCATGAGCCTGATCAGGTTTTGCGTGCCGCAGTCCAAGCGCATTTTCGGTTGCACGAGTTCGCGATGGACGACGCGACAAATGGTTATCGCCTCTTGATCGTGGGGATGCGAGGAGAGTGGCTCTTTGTGGCGCTAAACACCGTGAAATACGCAGACGGGTTGTCACTCCACATCAAAAGTGTGCTACCGCCAACAGCCCCAGAGCGATTCCAAAAGCGCTTAAACCATAAACACCCCACTGAAGCCATTTTCTTCGCGTCAGTAAAGCGATCGCCGATAAAGCTATTGCAATCTGCAGCGCTGTCGTGGCTTGCGCCCAGCGATGATGCAAATGCATCAACTGGTCGCTTTTGTCATCCCACTCTTTGGATTCCGATTCGAATATCTCGGCGTTCTTCTTGATGTCGGCTTTCTCTTCTTTATAGCGCTCAATGGCCTGGGTGTAATGATCTCGTTTGCTGCTCGGCGCAAGCTCGAGGCCCAGTTCGGCCAGATTCTGTTTGCCGCTCTTGGCTTGGTAGTAATTCCACTGATTGGCAGCTTCGGTCTTCTTGATCGCGGCATTGTTCTTCGCCATACCGGCATTGGCTTGCGTTGCGCCACCCTGGTAGGAAAACAGCGCGCCCACCGTAGCCAGCAAGGCGGTGGTTACCGCAATTCGCCCGGTAAAACTGTCGCCACCGCCGTGCTGCGAGGCGTGCTCCAGTTCGTGATCATGCGGTCCGTGAACATGAAAGCCGTTTTCAGACATGATTATT
>JANXVW010000112.1 GCA_025351455.1 Betaproteobacteria bacterium
CAGCAAGCACCTACCGGCGACTGCGCCAGACGTTATCTCTCACCCTGGGCGTTCAGCCCTCCGCCGAGTCGCAACGCCTGTTCGCGACACTGATCAAAAACTAAGCGGGGTTTCGAATATGTAAGCAATTTTCGACCGTGCGGCTCTTAGGCTGCACGAATGTTGAGCCGGGAGAAGGTCCGTGCGGCAGCCCAGGAGCTACATCGTTCGGGTCTATCGCCAGGGGGCACGCAGCCTCAACGGCGTGGTCGAGGACACGCGCACTGGAGAGCAGCGGCCGTTTTCGAACGTGCAGCAGCTATGGACACTCCTGCGATGTCCTTCCTTCGGGTCAACTCGATGTCGCGCCGAGGGCAGCCCGGTGTGAGCGGAAAGCGCCAACCGAAATGTGGCGCGGGAGGCCAATGCATACGGAGGAATCATGTTCAGGCAAATCGGCAAAGCAATGGTGTGGACACTGGCGGTGCTTCTTGTTACGAATCTCGGCGCGCAGCAACTGCCGAAATCAGGAAGCTTCGACACTCAAACAGGTTGGAAGACTACGGGCGATGGTTTTGAGGTAGCGGACAAACGCATGCTGGGGGGCGGCAGTGTCATCGGCATGATCTTCAACGTCAAGGGCTCGGGCCCGCTCAATGCGGGTCATGGTGGCAAAAGACATTCCCGGCTTCCTCGCCAACCGTATGCAGCACGCGCTGATGCGCGAAGCCTGGTCGCTGATCGATCGCGGCATCGCCACGCCGGAGGACGTCGACATCGCGGTGCGCTATGGCTTCGGTTTTCGCTATGTTGCTGCCGGACCGATCCTGCAGAAAGAGATGTCCGGACTCGATGTGAACTTTCTGGCCTCGAGCACGGTCTTTCCGGATCTGTGCAACGACGCGAAACCGGCTGCGAAGCTGGCGGCGAAAGTGAAGGCGGGCGAACTCGGCATGAAAGCCGGCAAAGGATTCTATGATTGGCCGGTGGAAAAAATCGCCAAAGTCAAAGCCCGCTATCACACTGCGCTCAAGCGTGGACTCCATATCCTGAAAGCCGAGGATGACGCAGGCTAAGGGGGGCCGCGTCGTCCTCGTCCACGGTCTCTGGATGAACGGGTTGGCCATGCTGCCGCTCGGGCGGCGGCTCGAGTGCTGCGGCTTTGCCGTGAACCGGCATGGCTATCAATCGGTGCGGCGCGACCTGCGCGAGAACGCGCGACGACTGGCTTCGGTCTGCGAAAAGTCCGGTGCACCGTTGAACCTGGTCGGTCACAGCCTCGGCGGACTGCTGATCATGACCATGTTGCGCGAACATCCGCAGATCAAGGTGCATCGCGTGGTGTTGCTCGGCAGCCCGTATGCGAATAGTGCGGCCGCGCAGGGCATGACGCGATTCGCGTCGAGCCGGGGCCTACTCGGGCACACGATCCAGGATTGGTTGCGCCAGCCCCGGCCGCCGGTCCCCGACGGCGTCGAGCTGGGTGTCATCGCGGGAGATCTTTCTTTTGGTCTGGGCAGGTTGTTCGCTCCCCTGCCCGGGCCGAACGACGGCGTCGTGATGCTGGAAGAAACCCATGTGCCCGGCGCGGCCGATTCGATCGTGCTGCATACCAGCCACAGCGCGATGCTGGTTTCGCCGGCCGTCGCGCATGCAACCTGTGCATTTCTGAGGAACGGAAGATTTATCCCATGACCCGCTTGACCTTCATGCTCGTGCTTCTCAGTGGACTCGGTGGTTGCGCGGAAGTCAGCTATTACTACCAGGCCGTCGAAGGGCAGATGCAGATCTGGAACCGCAGCCGCCCGATCGCGCAGGTTATCGGCGACACGCACACTTCGCCGCAGGTGCGCGAGCGCCTGTCGCTGGTAACGCGCATGCGGGATTTCGCTTCCAGCGAACTGGCGCTGCCGGACAACGGCAGTTACCGGAAATATGCCGATCTGGAACGCCCATTCGTCGTCTGGAACATCTTTGCGGCGGCCGAATTCTCCGTTGCGCCGAAAGATTGGTGCTTTCCGATCGCCGGTTGCGTGGGCTACCGCGGTTATTTCAACCAGGCCCGCGCCGAGCAGTTCGGGGAGGCATTGCGAAGCCAGGGCCTGGATGTATTCGTTACCGGTATTCCGGCTTATTCCACGCTGGGCTGGTTCGACGATCCCGTACTCAATACCGTCATGCGCTATCCGGATGCTGAACTCGCGCGGCTGATCTTTCACGAACTGGCGCATCAAGTCGTCTACATTCCTGGAGACACCGTGTTCAACGAGTCATTTGCCGTTTCCGTGGAACTGGAGGGCGTCGACCGCTGGCTGGCGCGCGACGGTGATCCGGCGAAGCGGACCGCCTTCGAATTGAGCGAACAACGCAAAGGCGCCTTCATCGATCTGGTGATGAAATACCGCGCCAGCCTCAGGGCGCTTTACGCAAGTGCGGCGCCTGACGCGGAGAAACGCGAAAAGAAAGCGCAAACGTTTGCCGCCATGAAAGCGGAATACCTGACCTTGAAATCTTCCTGGGGGGGCTTTGCCGGCTACGATCGATTCTTTTCCCGCGAGCTGAACAACGCCCATCTCGTGCCGGTCGCGACTTATTCCGAGCTGGTACCCGGTTTCCGCCGCGTACTGGCCGAGAACGGCGGCGACTTCAAGCGCTTTTATGCGGCCGTCAAGGAAATCGGCAAGCTGCCGAAGGAACAACGGCAGGCGAAACTGAAGGCGGACTGAGCAACCGGCGCCGGTGATAAACTGCCTGCTTTCCGCGCACCGGCTTTCTTGACGAAAAATCCCGCATGAGCGACTCCACCGACATCAACACCCTTCGCCACATCCTGCGCGAGTGCAAGACTATCGCCGTGGTGGGCCTGTCCGCCAACTGGTACCGGCCCAGCTTCTTTGCAGCCAAGTACATGCAGGAGCACGGCTACCGCGTCATTCCCGTCAACCCGTCCTATCCCCAGATCCTCGGCGAGAAGTGTTACGCGTCGCTGAAGGACATTCCGGAAAAAGTGGACATGGTCGATTGTTTTCGCAAGAGCCAGGACATCGAACCCATTGCGGACGAGGCCATTGCGATCGGCGCAAAGGTGCTGTGGATGCAGCTCGGTGTCATGAACGAGCAGGCCGCCGACAAGGCGCGCAAGGCGGGGCTCGAAGTCGTGCAGGATCGCTGCGTGAAGATTGAGCACGGCCGGCTGTTCGGCGGACTGAACTGGGTCGGCGTGAACACGAAAGTGATTAGCGCCAAGCGGCCGAAGTGGTTGCCTTATTAAATTCCGTGATTGGTGAATGGTGATTAGTGATTGGTAAATTCAGTATTCAGATGCGCCGATAACTATTCCATCGAACACTAGTCACCAATTACCAATTACCAATTACCAATTACCAATTACCAATTACCAATTACCAATTACCGATCACCAATCACTGAACCCTTATGGCAGACAGAGATTTCGGATTCGGCACATTGTGCCTGCACGCGGGCCAGATCCCGGACGCGGCCACCGGTGCACGGGCGGTGCCGATCTACCAGACCACCTCCTTCGTGTTCGATTCCGCGGAGCATGCGGCGAGCCTGTTCAACCTGCAGACGTTCGGCAATGTCTATTCGCGCATCTCGAATCCGACGGTCGCGGTGTTCGAGGAGCGCATGGCGGCGCTCGAGGGCGGGCGTGCGGCGTTGGCCGCATCATCGGGACAGGCCGCGCAAATGTGTGCATTGCTGACCATCCTGCGCGAAGGCGATGAAATCGTTTCGTCCAGCACGCTCTACGGCGGCACGTATTCCCAGTTCGACGTGACCTTCCGCCAGTTCGGCATTCATACGATATTCGTGAACTCGGACGACCCGGAGAATTTCCGCAAGGCGATCACGCCAAAGACGCGCGTGCTTTACGCCGAGACCATGGGCAACCCGCAGATCAACGTACTCGACATCGAAGCCGTCGCAAAGATCGCGAAGGAAGCGGGCGTGCCGCTGGTCATCGACAACACTTTCGCGTCGCCTTACCTGTGCCAGCCGATCAAGTTCGGTGCCGACATCGTCATCCATTCCGCGACCAAGTTCATCGGCGGCCATGGCACCACCATGGGCGGGGTCGTGGTCGAGTCGGGCAAATTCCCTTGGGGCAATGGCAAGTTTCCGATGATGACCGAGCCGTCGCGCGGTTATCACGGCGTGATCTTTCACGAGACCTTTGGCGATTTCGGCTACACCATGAAATGCCGCATGGAGACCATGCGCACGCTGGGTCCCGTACTGTCGCCGTTCAGCGCGTGGATTCTTCTGCAGGGGCTGGAGACGCTGCATGTGCGCGTCGAGCGCCACGTCGAGAACGCCATGGCGGTCGCGAAATTCCTGCACGACCATCCGCGCGTTTCCTGGGTCAATTATCCCGGCCTGCCGGGCAGCAAGTACCACGCGCTCGCGCAAAAATACCTTCCGAAGGGCAGCGGCTCGATCATGACCTTCGGCATCAAGGGCGGCATGGAAGCAGGCGTGAAATTCATCGAGGGCCTGCAGTTCTTCTCGCACTTGGCCAATGTCGGCGATGCCAAGACACTCGTGATCCATCCCGCCTCTACGACTCACCGCCAGCTCTCCGAAGAAGACCAGATCAAGGCCGGCGTCGGGCCGGACATGATCCGGCTCTCCATTGGCATCGAAGACATCGACGACATCCTGTGGGATCTCGATCAAGCGCTCTCTCAATCTCAAGCCTAACCAGTACTGCAGGTCTTACCGCAAAGACGCAAAGGGCGCGAAGGAAAGGCAGAGTAAAAGTGAGTTGGGCCGTCGTCATCTGGACACGATGGGTAGGTCATGCTCCGACGAATGCAGCGAGCCTCCCATTTTTTGCCGCAACGTCGCCCGCAATCTTATTCGCAGCTTTTGCTTTGCGTTCTTTGCGCCTTTGCGGTGAAAAGTTGAACGAGTTGCGGTGAAGGATTAAACGAGATATGAAAGGCGTAGCGTGGCCGTTGATCGTCACGATGGCGATCCAGGCGCTGGTTTCGCTGGTGGTCTACACGCCACCCGTGCTGGCGCCGGTGGCGCAGACGGAAATTGGATTGCCGGCAAGTGCGGTCGGCATCGTGACCGCACTGATCTATTTCGCCGCCACGTTCACCGCGGTTTCCGCGGGTAATCTCATCAATTATTTCGGTGCAATGCGCGCGAGCCAGTTGTCGCTGGTGCTCGCGGCGGCGGGCATCGCCATCATCGCGACCGCGAATCCCTGGCTGGTTGCGCTGGGCGCGCTGATCGTCGGCACGGGTTATGGCGTCGTCACGCCTTCGAGTTCCGCGATCCTCGCCGACCGCACGCCGGAAAACATGCGGGCCTTTATTTTTTCCCTGAAGCAGACCGGCGTGCCGATCGGCGGTGCGCTGGCGGGCGCGGCGATCCCGCTCCTGATCGTTGGGTTCGGGTGGAAAGAGGCGGCGCTGTTCGCGAGCGCCGCGTGCTTTCTGCTGGCGGTTGCGGTGCAGCCGTATCGCGCGGGCGTAGACCTCGCGCCTCACGCGCCACGTCCGGCGGCGCCGGTGCATCTGCTCGAACCCCTCAAGCTCGTGATGTCGCACCCACGCCTGCGCGAACTCGCCCTGGCTTCTTTCTCCTATTCGGGCATGCAGATGTGCATGGGCTCGTTCCTGGTTGTTTTTCTGACGGAACATGTCGGCCTTACCGTGAGCAGCGCGGGAGCCGCGCTATCGATGGCGATGATCGCGGGGGCGGTAGGGCGCATTGCGTGGGGAATCTTTGCGGACAACTGGATGGCGCCGCGCACCGTGCTCGGAGCGCTCGGCGCCAGCATGGCGGTGTCCGCATTCGTGATGGCGGCGGTAACCCCGTCGTGGCCTTACGCCTTGCTGCTGGTTGTGAGCGCTGTCTTCGGTGCCAGCGCGATCGGCTGGAATGGGGTCTATCTCGCAGAAGTCGTGCGCAATGCGCCGCAAGGGACCGCGGGATCGGCGACCGGCGCCTCCCTGGCCATGACGTATGCAGGCGTGGTTTTCCTGCCGACGATCTTCTGGCTGATCGTCCATGTAAGCGGAAGTTACCCGGCGGCGTTCGTCGCCGTGGGTTTGTTTACCTTATGGCGTGGTTCGTATTTCTTCCGGCGCAGCAAGCAATGATTGCCTACTGACTATCTTGAACCACGGAGGACACGGAGTACACGGAGGAAAAAAACTACAAGTCGAAGTAAAGGAAGTAAAGGAAGAGCGGCAGATGGACGCTCAGGTGCGAATGATTTCGCGCAACTGCGCTGCCACGGATTTTCCGGCTTTCTCGGCGTCGGTCACCATCGCGAACATGCATCGTCCTTCGCTTGCGGATGCCCAGACTTTGCCTATGTCACGCTTTTCCCTGGCATCGCCGGCGTCGTAGAGATGTGCGCCCTTGTACTCGATCACCAGGATGCGTCCGTCTGACAATTCGGCGACGAAATCGGGGTAGAAACGGTCCGTCGAAGTGGGCAGCCAGAACGACGCCTCGGCCTGGCGTTCAAGATTGCGCACCCACCATTTCACTTCTTCTGTCTCGTCGATGGCGACGGCACAGGCGGTTTCCTCCCCGGTCAAATCCGGCTTCAGTTCGCCCGGCAGAGGATAGAAATGCTTGCGAAACACATAACGGCCTTCGAACAACCAGCGGGCCGGATAGTTGCCAGGTTCGTAGCGGAATGCAAAATGTTCCGACAACGACGGTTTTGCCTGTGCGCCGAACAGCGCAGTCTGGAACGCCTTCCCCCGCTGGGTGTCGCTGATGGCCTTGAGCCTTGCCGCTACGGCATCGGCCAGACGGCTGATGTGACGTGCGGCGTAGGTTAGTTCGATCTCGCGGGCCCCCAATTCATCCAGCACCCGGCCAAGCCAGGCGATCATGTCGGCTTGCAAAATATCGTCGCGCCGCACACGGCGGTCGAGTTCGCGAATCACGTCTTCGCGCCGCACGCCTTCTTGGGCAAGATCAAGTTCGAGACCGTACTGGCTATCGCCCTGCCGGATCTTCAACTGTCCGCGTTCTACGTCGATCAGGTAAGGGCGCTCTTCATCCTGTGTCACGAAGCCGGGCAGGGCACCCGGCTCGCCGGCCAGCGAGAACGCCGCGAGATCGCCGACGAGATCGGGATCGACGAAAGTTATTTCTCCCTGTACCGGAACGCACAACTGCGGTACCGGAACGAAGCGTTCGCCGCGCTGGGACGGCGCTGCTGCGGCATGTGCCTGAGCCTGATGACGTTCGAGCCGGCGTTCGAGTTCTTCGCGTTCGCGTTTCGGAACGGCAGCGACCGCTGCATTGAGCGCAGCCTGCGGCAACACGCCACGTACCGAGACTTGCGTTCCTTCCGCTGTCTTCGACACCGTAACTGCTGCCGGTGCTGCTGCGGCGAGCGCCTGTGCCGCTGCCGCGGGCACCTCGATGACAGATTGAACTTCGGCGAGGATGCGCTGTTGCTCTCCGAAAAGATCGCCGCCGAGTTGAGTCTGAACGAACTGCGCGGCTTCCATTTCCTCAAAGCCCATCGCAACCAGCCGGTCGGCGAGTTGGTTGGCCACTGCTGCGGTATCGGGCGAGCACACCTGGGCATAGGCGCGGTTAAGCGCCTCGCTCTTGCGGGGGAGCGCGTAGGGCAGGCGCAGTACCCGCCCCAGCAGTTGTTCCATATCCTTGGCCGAACGGATGTTCTGCACCGTGCAGAAGACATAGGCGAAAGAGCAGTCCCAGCCTTCTTTGAGCGCTTCCACGGTAATAATGAAATCGATCGGACAACTGCGGTCGAACAGGTTCACGCCCGTCAGCTCGCGCTGCGCCCCGGTCGCCACCGCGATGCGGCGTTCCTCGATGTGGCCGCTCTCCATGAGCCAGGCCTTCAGCTTTTCGACCGGCACTTCGCCGTTGATTGCGTCCGCTTGAAACAACACGATCGGCCGTACGTAATCCGCCTCGCCCGCCGCTTCGGTTGCAAGGCGTTCGCGCGCAAGCAACGCGTCGCGCACCGCTTCTTGCCAGTTAGGGTGCGGCGAAAGCACGATCGGCAGCTTGACCATGTGCTCGGCTTTCAGCTCCTGTGCCGAAACGTGATAGAGAATGTTCTGGTCGCTTGCCGGCGTCGCGGTCCACTCGATCACGCACGCCGGCCGGATGCGCCGGAACACTTCAAAAGAAAGATCGGTGCGCGCGTTGTGCGCTTCGTCGAGGATTACCACCGGCCGCCAGTACGCTAGCAAGTTGGCAAACGAGCGTTTGACCTTGCCCAGATCGCTGCGTGAAAGGTAGGGTTGCGCAGCGAGATCGTCCTCGCCAATGCGTTCCATCCACTCCGCTTCCGGCAGGCTCGCGAAATGCGGCTCGAACACTTCCTTGTAGGCGTACACGTCACGGCTCGCGGTGCGCTCGACGCGCAGCGTCTGGATGGTGCCAACCGCCACGATGGTGCGGTTGCCGAAATCCTGCGCCCGCAATTGCTCGCACTCGGCGATGTCGAGCACCGTCAGCCGGTCGGCCGGGTAGTAATCGAGCAACGCCTCGCGGTACGGGTGTCCGGGGGTCTTCAGCGCTTCAAGGGTCTGCGTGCGAATCGCTTCGGACGGCACCAGCCACAACGCCAGCGGCGTATGAGTGCCCACATACAAGCGTGCTGCACGCTCGATCGCATGCGCTGCAAGCAGAGTCTTGCCCCCTCCTGTGGGGATACGGATGCAGACCTCGGGTAAGAGGAAGTTCTCGTGCGCTTTCGGCCGGTAAGGCAATGGCGGTACGGCTTCACCCAGAGCCTCGCGTCGCGCAAAATCGAAGGCCGTCCCCACCTGTGCATCGGTGGTCGCACCGCGCGCGGCGGTGAAGAACACTTCCAGCGCGCCGAGCGCCTTCTTCTGATAATCCTTGAGCGGAAGTCCCATCAGCGCATCCGGATGTCGTAGGGAATCTGGCGGAATCTCACATTGAGTTGCTTGAGCCGGGCGGGGGACAACCGGCATGCCTCGCCATAGATCACGCGTGGCCCGCGATGCGGCGGAAGCACGTCGAGAATGGCCTTCCACACCTGCTGGTTGAGCACGTTGCCGCCCTCCGGCCGGCGATCGCCGAGGATGCCGTTGTACAAGAGGACGTATGCAGTGTTGTTATGTGTGCCGAGCAGCGGCGAATCGAAGCGGCCCGTCGGATGCGGCGCGCCGGTCTCCAGAAACCAGAGATACGCGGCCAGTGTCGCGAAGCGGATCGCCGGATTGATACGGCCATCTTCCAGAAACGCCGGTTCGCCGAGCTTGAGGTAGCGGAAGCCACCGCCACCGTGCCAGCCCACCGATTCGGATATGCCGCCCTGTTCACCTTCGATGACTTTCTTCAAGCGCGGCAGGCAGTGTGTCCGCGCGTGTTCGCCCATCTCGATGCCGATCCAACGGCGGCCCATTTTGTGGGCGACGGCAGCGGTGGTGCCGGAGCCGAGGAAGGAGTCGAGCACGAGGTCGCCTTGAAGGGTAGCGATAAGAAGAATCCGCTCTAACAGGCGCTCAGGCTTGGGGGTGCCAAACGATTCTTCACCGGGAAACAACGCACGCATTTCGTTCTTGGATGTTCGATTGCTTCCAACCGCTTCTTTGGTCCAGAGCGTGCGCGGAACCAAGTCACTTACTTCTGACAGGTACCGCTTGATGCTAGGTCGAGCATCTCCTGTTGGTCCCCACCAAACACGTCCATCCGCATCCAACTCGCGAAGGCGGTTTTCAGAAACGCGCCAGAATCTACCGGGCGGCGGTGAGAACGAACGACCCGTTGGACCTTTTATGGTGAATTGGCCTTTGGAATACGGCTTGTTGGCATAAGGGTCGCCTGGCAACCAAGGCCCGCGGTCATCGTTGTCAGGGTTCGAATAAATAGCATCGCTCTCATCAGATCGGGGCAATTTAATCGGTATCCAATTCGAATTGTGCGCATATACGTGAAGGTAATCGTGATCTGAAGAGAACTGACGGGCGGAGTTACGTGGTGAGTCCGCCTTTTGCCAGATTAGGGTACTTACAAAATTTTTCCGGCCGAACACTTCATCCATCACTACCTTCAGGTAGTGCCCCTCGTTGTCGTCAATGGTCACCCAGATGCTGCCGTCCTCGGACAGCAGATCGCGCAGGAGCTCCAGCCGCGGATACATCATCGACAGCCACTGGCTGTGTTCAAGGTTGTCGTCGTAATGCTCGAATGCACTCTTGGTGTTGTACGGCGGGTCGATGAAGATGCATTTCACCCGACCGGCGTAGAAAGGCAACAGAGCCTTGAGGGCTTCGAGGTTGTCGCCCTGGATCAGGAGATTGCCCGACGCCGGATCGCCCACTTGTTCGACGGGATCGAGAAGCCGGTAATGCACTTTACGCGCAGTGCGCTTGGCTTCGTGATCGCCGAGCCAGGTCAGTTGGGGCATTTATTCGAATTTGAGTGAACTGTTATTGATCGAAAATGGCTCTGTCAGGCGGCTTTCCTGCGGCCCATCGCCTGATCCAGATCGTAGGTTGCCTGCAGGTTCATCAACAGCTTGGCGGAGGTGCCGAGCGCTTCGGAAAGATCTAGCGCAGCGTCGGCCGTGATGCCGCGTTTGCCCTTGATCAATTTATTCAGGCGTGCCCGCGTCCAGCCGAGCTTCCCGGCAAACTCCGTTTGCGTGATTCCGGACGGCTGCAGGAATTCTTCGAGCAAAATTTCGCCGGCGTGAAAGGGATTCCTGGGTTTTATCATGGTGTGCGTCGCTATTGATCGGGAGGCACTGAAGGCTAGGCGGTCGGATCGAGGACGCGCAAACCGGGAAATCGGTTGAAGCCCTTATCAGCGGTGACAAGTGTTGCATCGTATTCAAGCGCAAGAGCGGCAAGGAAAGCGTCGTTCATATCGTTGCCACGCAATTTGAGCTTCGCGCAAAAGTCCTGGAACAGTTTCAAATGGTGCTCTCCGGGTTCTATGCGCACGGTCCAGGATTGTTGTCTCAATGAAGCCAGAAATCTGAAAACTTCCGTCGGGGTGGCAGACGCCTTGCCAAGCGCCGGCAAAGTCGATATCCGCAGCAGAGCAAGTTCGATCACGGATGTGGTTGCCACCGGTTCTTCTCCGGCAAGCACCCCGGTGAGCCATGCGTAACACGCGGCGTGATGGGGACTGTCGCTCCGGAAAGCGTAGATCAGGATATTCGCATCCAGAAGGAACACGCCAGGTTACTTTCTGCGGCCGCGCTTTGCTGGAATCTTCCTTTGATCGGCCTCTGCTTCCGTGCGCTGTGCCAGGGCCTTTAATTCTTCGGGCGAGTACGGAAATCCGCCGCCGGAAAAAGTCGGAAGCGAAACCCGCTTCGACTGGCCGCTGCGGGCACCGCGGTGCAGGCGAAGTTTCAGTGATTCTTCGATGAATCGGGTGATGGTGACGCCTTCCCTTGCCGCGGCAACTTTTGCTTCGCGGTAGAGTTTGTCGTCGATGCGCAGGGTTGTTTGCATGCGGCCAGTCTATCATTTGACAGATATCTGTCAAATATTGAATTTTCCCGCCATTCCGCATTCAATAAAGAAACGATTCGATTGCCCTGGCGAATTCCTTCGGCTGGTCGTGATGCATCATGTGGCCGGCTTCCGTAATGGTTTCCTCATGCAGCGACCGATAGCAGGCGCGATAGCTGTCCAGCAATGCCTTGTCGCCTTTCATCCATTTCATCATCCATGCGCCGTCGCCCCAGAGCCAGAGCACAGGGGCCGCGATGCGCCGCCAGCAGGCCATCGCTTCTTCGGTCCGGTAAAGCACGGGGTTGACCATTTTGTGAAGTGGATCTGCGCGCAAGTGCACGCTGCCGTCGGGTCGTTGCTCGGCCCAGTGCGGCGCCAGGAATTGCGCGCGATCGTAGCTAATGCGGGGATTGTTCTTTTTCAGCCGGTCGGCGACCTCACTGAAGCTTGCATAGGGTCGCAATGTCGGCGGATCGCGCATTTCTTCCAGCCATTTCGCGTAGCGCTCCGGCGCCTTGTCCGGCTGTGTCGGCGGGAGGCCGAAACCTTCGGCCAGCACCAGTTTGCCGAAGCGTTCGGGACGAATGCCGGCATACAGGTTCGCGACGTTGCCGCCCATGCTGTGGCCGACGACATATGCGGGCGACTCCGGCTGGAAATGTTCCAGCAGCGCATCAAGGTCGCCGATGTAGTCCGGGAACCAGTATCCCCCTCGCGTCCATTCCGACAGGCCGAAGCCGCGCCAATCGGGCGCGATCACATGCCAGTCGTGGCGGAATTCGTCGACCACGAACTGGAACGACGCCGACACATCCATCCAGCCGTGCAGGAGAAATACCTTCGGCGCGGACGGGTCGCCCCAGGTGCGCACGTGATAGCGCAGGCCGCGGATGGGTAGGTAAGTGGAGGCGCTGGATTTCATGGAAGGCCGTGAATGTCGTGAATGCGTGAATGTCGTGAATATCGTGTTCTGAAGCAGTATCCCGCAGTTGCGACATTCACGGCATTCACGATATTCACGCATTCACGGCTTTACTCTTGTCCGGTCATGGGTTCAGGCATTTCGTGCCGGCGGATGCTGAGGTAGGACAGCAGCGCAAGCGCGAGACCGATCAGCAGCATGCCGATCAGCTCCGAGCGCCCGACCTGTTCGCCGAACTGGATCCAGGAGGAAAAAATCGCGATGACGGGAATGCCGAGCGACGACAGGCTGGTGGTGCCTGCGGGCAGCCGGTGCAGCACGTACAGCCAGGCAAGCCAGCCAAGGCCGGTGGCGACGATGCCGTTGAACAATGTGACAAAGATGAACGTATTCGACCACACCACCGGAGGCCGGTCGATCATGATCTGGCAAAGCAGCACGGGCACCAGTCCGACCAGCATTTGCCAGAACGTGAACGCGAGCGGTTCGACTTTTGCGATGTTGTGCAGTTTCTTCGCATAGATCACGCCGATTGCCCAGCACATTCCGGCAATGACTGCGAGAGTCTTGCTGAACATGGAGGTATGCATTTGCCAGGGTTCAAGCACAGACACGAGTCCTGCGACGGCCAGCACGACCGCGATCCACTGCAGTCCGTGGATGCGTTCATGTAGAATCGGCCACGCGAACACGATCACCCAGAAGGGCATGGTAAAAACCAGGATTGAAGTCTTACCAGGACCGCCCTCGGACAGCGCCCATGTGTTGAGCAAAAGGAAGGCGCCGGTCTGGATCAGGCCGATGATCAGCAAGGCCTTCCAGTGTTGCGGCTTGAGGGAGCGGCCCGTCCACCATAACCCCGCCAGCAAGGTCAGCACGCCCAGTTCGAGGCGCATCGCCACGACATCGATCGAGCTGGCATAGTCCAGGCCGATCTTCGAGGTAATCCAGCTGTACCCCCACGTGGCCACAAGCAGGATCAGGACGATAACCGCGCGACGGGTTTCGCGGGTGTCGCTCATTGCGTATTCGTGACGGCCGGGTTCAGGTTGCCGTCGAGCGCGACCCGCTGGTCGAACACGAAGCACAGTCCATTGAAGTGGGTATTCCCGCAATCTTCGAAATATTGCAGGATGCCGCCGTCGAGCTGGAATACGTTGTGGAATCCTTTCCCGATCAGGACCGGTGCGGCCTTCTCGCAGCGGATGCCGCCGGTGCAGAAAGTCACGACGGTCTTGTCTTTCAACGACGGGTCGAGTTCATCGGCAGCCTGCGCGAACTCGCTGAAGGATCTCAGCCGCAAGTCCAGGGCCTTGTCGAAGGTGCCCGCATCGACCTCGAAAGCGTTGCGCGTATCGAGCAACACTACCTCGCGGCCTTCGTCGAGCCAGCGCTTGAGTTCCGCCGGCGTCACAGTGGGTGCGCGCTCTTTTGCCGGATCGAGTCCAGGCACACCCAGCGTGATAATTTCCTTTTTGATCTTGACCACCATGCGATCGAAGGGCTGGTATGCGGACAGGCTGCGCTTGAAGTGCAAGTCGGCCAGCCGCGGGTCGGCGTCTACCAATGCCTGGAATTGCGTCGTTGCGTCTTCGCTGCCGGCCAGGACTACATTGATGCCTTCGAAACTCAGCAGGATGGTGCCTCTGAGGTCCAGGGCGCGGCAGCGCTGTTCCAGCGTGGCTTTCAGGTCGGCGAGTCCGTCCAGCGAAACGAACTTATAGCCGGCGAGGTTGATGAATGGCATGAACGGCAGGTGGGTGGATCGAAAGCGTATTTTACCAACCTAATTCAGCAATTAACCGCGGAGGCGCAAAGGCGCAAAGGGAACGCAAAGGAAGCCGGAATGGAAATGAACGGATTTCGACTCCAAAGCCACTATATGGGCAGAATTGCATATCGGCAGAATTGCGTGGTTGCAAAAAACTCCAACAACAACAACCTCTTCATCAATTGCGTTCGCTCTCCATTGCGTTTCCTTTGCGTCTTTGCGCCTTCGCGGTGAAGAACTCAGTTTTTCGGGCGTAAAATGCGGGCCATGCAACCGACGTTCGTCCACCTGCGCCTGCACAGCGAATACTCGATCGTCGACGGGATCGCCCGGATCGACGACGCGGTGGCCGCGGCGGCGGCGGACGGCATGCCCACGCTGGCGCTGACCGACTTGTCCAATCTTTTCGGCATGGTGAAGTTCTACCAGGCCGCGCGCAGCAAGGGGTTGAAGCCGCTGATCGGCTGCGATGTGTGGATCAGCAACGAGAACGATAGCGACAAACCCCACCGGGCTCTGTTTTTGTGTGCATCGCGCGCGGGTTACCTGAAACTTTGCGACTGGCTGACCCGCGCCTATCGCTCCAACCAGCATCGCGGCCGCGCCGAGATCCGCAAGGAATGGTTGCGGGAAGGCGGGACCGAGGGCCTGATTGCCTTATCCGGCGCCCACTTTGGCGACATCGGCCATGCGCTGCTCGCGGATAATGCCGACCAGGCAAAAAAGCACGCCCGGTTCTGGGCGGAGTTGTTCCCGCAGCGCTTCTATATCGAATTGCAGCGCCCAGGCCAATCGAACGCGGAACACTACGTCAAGCGTGCCGTGCGCCTGGCTTCCGCGCTGAAGCTGCCGGTCGTGGCGACCCATCCGGTGCAATTCCTCAAGCGGGAGGATTTTGTCGCGCACGAAGCCCGGGTCTGCATCGCCGAGGGTTACGTACTCTCCGACCAGCGTCGTCCGCGCCACTTTACCGAGGAGCAATATTTCAAGACGCAGGCGGAAATGGCGGCGTTGTTCGCCGACCTGCCCCAGGCGCTGGAAAACGCGGTCGAGATTGCGCGCCGTTGCAACTTTGCACTCGAACTCGGCAAGTCGCGCCTGCCGTTGTTCCCGACACCCGACGGCATGACGCTCGAAGCGTTCCTGCACGAGCGCGCGGCGGCCGGACTCGAAGAACGCATGCTCGCCCTCTATCCGGACGCAGCGGCGCGCGCCGAACACATGCCGCGCTACCGCGAGCGCCTCGAGTTCGAGATCAGCACCATCGTGCAGATGGGCTTTCCCGGCTACTTCCTGATCGTCGCCGACTTCATCAACTGGGCCAAGTCCAACGGCGTGCCGGTCGGCCCTGGCCGCGGATCCGGCGCGGGCTCGCTGGTGGCCTACTCGCTGGGCATCACCGATCTCGATCCACTGCGCTATGGGCTGCTGTTCGAACGCTTCCTGAATCCGGAACGCGTATCGATGCCGGACTTCGACGTGGACTTCTGCCAGGACGGCCGCGACAGAGTGATCGACTACGTGCGCCAGAAATATGGCAATGATTCGGTTTCGCAGATCGTGACCTTCGGCACCATGGCTGCGAAGGCCGTGGTGCGCGACGTCGGCCGCGTCATGGAGTGGAATTACAGCCGCACCGATGAACTGGCGAAACTGATCCCGTTTCAGCCCGGCAAGCTGATCACCCTGCAGATGGCGCGCGAGATGGAGCCGCGGTTGAAGGAGCGCGAAGAGTCCGAGGAGGAAACCCGGGAGTTGCTTGCGCTGGCGGGACAGCTTGAAGGCTTGAGCCGCAACGTCGGCATGCACGCCGGCGGCGTGCTCATCGCGCCGGGCAAGTTGAGTGATTTTTGCCCGCTCTACACTGCCTCCGGGTCAGATAGCGCGGTATCGCAGCTCGACAAGGATGACGTCGAGGCAATCGGCCTGGTGAAGTTCGACTTTCTCGGCCTGACCACGCTGACCATCCTCGACTGGACGCTGCGTTTCATCAAGCGCCTCGACCCGCAGGCGAACATCGTGCTTGACCAGTTGCCGCTGGACGACATCGAGTCTTACAAGATTTTCGCCAGCGCCAATACGACCGCCGTATTCCAGTTCGAATCGCGCGGGATGCGCGATCTGCTCAAGCAGGCGCGCCCGGACCGCTTCGAGGACATCATCGCGCTGGTGGCGTTGTACCGCCCCGGTCCGATGGAACTGATCCCGGATTTCATCCAGCGCAAGCATGGCAAAAAGTTCGGTTATCCCGATCCGCGCGTCGAGAAGATTCTGGCCGAGACCTACGGCATCATGGTCTACCAGGAGCAGGTCATGCAGATGGCGCAGATCATCGGCGGCTACAGCCTTGGCGGCGCCGACCTGTTGCGCCGCGCGATGGGCAAGAAGAAGGCCGAAGAAATGGCGCAGCATCGCAGCATTTTCCGCGAAGGCGCCGGCAAGAACGGCCTGACCCCGATGAAGGCCGACGAAATTTTTGACCTGATGGAGAAGTTCGCCGGTTACGGTTTCAACAAATCGCACGCTGCCGCTTACGCGCTGGTTGCTTTCCAGACGGCTTACTTCAAGGCGCATCATCCTGCTGCGTTCATGGCCGCCAACATGTCGGCGATCATGGACGATACCGACAAGGTGCAGCAGTTCCATGAGGACGCCATTGCCAACAAGCTGGAAATGTTGCCCCCGGACATTCACGCGAGCGAATATCGTTTCGTGCCGGTGGATGAAAAAAGCATTCGTTACGGCCTGGGCGGAATCAAGGGCACGGGCGAATCGGCGATCGAGCACATCATCGCAGCGCGCGCTGCCGGTCCCTTCAAGGATTTGTTCGACTTTTGCCTGCGCGTGGACCGGCGCATCGTCAACCGCCGCGTCATCGAATCGCTGGTGCGAGCCGGGGCATTCGATTCGATCAACCCGCATCGCGCCAGCTTGCTGGCTTCGGTCGGCATCGCCATGGAAGCAGGGGAGCAGGCAAGCCGGTCTGCTTCGCAAGTCAGCCTGTTCGGCGAATCTTCAGGGACAGTCGACGGGCCGAAATTGATCGACGCGCCACGCTGGGACGATGCCGAGCGCCTGCAGCATGAAAAACTCGCACTCGGTTTCTATTACAGCGGCCATCCTTTCAAGTTCTATGAAGAAGAGTTTTCGTCCGTGGTGCGGACGCGACTGTCGAAACTGCTCCCCCCGTCGCCGGAGGAAGGCGCGCGGCAGCAGCACATCGCCGGGGTGGTCGAGTCGGTTCGGATGCAGAAAACCGCCAGCGGCCGCATGATGGTCATGATGTTGTCCGATGGCACCGCGCGGGTGGAAGTCGTCGTTTACGACGAGGTGCTGGACCGGCACCGCAATCTGGTCCGTGAGGACGCGATCGTGCTCGTCGAAGCCAAGGTGCGCTCTTTCCGCCGCGGTGGCGAGGACGGCGCGGACGTGGTCATGCGCATTGCCGCGGAAAAGATCCACGACCTCGCCGGCGTGCGTGCCCGCTTCGGCCGCAACCTCAAGCTGTCGATGAACGTCGCGGCGAACGCGAAGAAGCTGAAAAAAGTGCTCGAACCCTACCGCAACGGCAGCCTGCGCGTGTCGATCGCGTATACCAACGGCAACGCCGTGGCGGAGTTCGATCTGGGAGAGGACTGGAAAATCAGGCCAGACGACAATTTAATCTCGGAACTCGGAAAATGGCTGGAACCCAGGAACGTCCAGGTCGTGTACCAGTGAATCCGGTAAAAATTATCGATTCGCGATTGCTCGATGCGGTCTCGGCGCAGGCAGCTGTCAGTGCACGTCGTCGCAAGAATTTCAACTTTCATCTGCAGGATACGGCACCCGCCAACCGGCTGTTGAACGCAATCGAACCCGACTCGTATGTCCAGCCGCACCGGCACCTCGATCCCGCCAAGGACGAAACGCTGGTTGTTTTGCGCGGCGCCGTGGGCCTGGTGATTTTCGATGACAAAGGCGGGATCGTCCAGCAAGCTGTGTTGCGCGCGGGAAGTGGCGCGCTCGGCGTCAACATACCGCACGCGACCTGGCACACCTTTGTCGCGCTCGAGCCCGGATCGGTCATCTTCGAGGCCAAAGCCGGCCCTTACTTGCCGCTTGGGAACGCAGAGAAGGCCTACTGGGCCCCGGCGGAGGGCGATTCCGCGGCTGCGGTCTACCTGGAAAGATTAATCGGTTCGTTCCACCTGGAAGTGGCGGATTAGCGGCAGGACAAGGCAAAAGCTCCGTGAGCGTTCTCGATAATTTCCATCCCGCGGTAGCGAACTGGTTCCGCCGCACCTACCCTGCGCCGACCGAGCCGCAGATCCAGGCATGGCCGGCGATCAGTTCGGGCAACAACGCGCTGATTGCCGCGCCCACCGGTTCGGGCAAGACGCTCGCTGCCTTCCTCGCGACCATCGATGCGCTTGTTCGCCTGGGCGTGCGTGGCGAGTTGCGCGACGAAATCCATGTCGTCTATGTCTCGCCGCTGAAGGCGCTGTCGAACGACATCCAGAAAAACCTGGACGAGCCGCTGGCCGGGATCCGCAAGGAATTGTTTGAATCCGGCCTGCCGGATGTGGACATCCGCACCGTGGTGCGCACCGGCGATACGCCGCAGTCGGAGCGCGAACGCATGCGCCGCAAGCCGCCGCATATCCTCGTGACGACGCCGGAATCGCTCTACATCCTGCTGACCAGCGTGTCCGGCCGCAAGATGCTGGCGAGCACGCGCACCGTTATCGTCGACGAAATCCACGCCATCGCGCCGAACAAGCGTGGCGTGCATCTCGCGCTGTCGCTCGAACGCCTGCAGCATCTGACGGGCGGACAATTGACCCGTGTGGGCCTGTCGGCAACGCAGAAGCCGATCGAGGAAGTGGCTCGCTTCCTGGTGGGGGGCGGACAGTCCGGCGGGCTGTTCGACTCGAACGCCTGCACCATCGTCGATACCGGCCACGTGCGCAAGCGCGACCTCGCGCTTGAAGTGCCGGAATCGCCGCTGGAAGCCGTCATGTCGGCCGAAGTCTGGACGCAGGTCTATGACCGGCTCGCGGAACTGATCCGCGAGCATCGCTCGACCCTGGTGTTCGTCAATACGCGGCGTCTCGCCGAGCGTGCGGCTCGTGCGTTGTCCGAGCACCTCGGTGACGACCAGGTCACGTCCCATCACGGCAGCATGGCGCGCGAGCAGCGGTTGAACGCGGAACAGCGGCTCAAGCGCGGCGAACTCAAGGCGCTGGTCGCCACGGCTTCGCTCGAGATGTGCATTGACATCGGACACGTCGATCTGGTCTGCCAGCTATCCACGCCGCGCAGGATCGCCGCGCTGTTGCAGCGGGTCGGCCGATCGGGCCACGCAGTGGGCGGATTGCCGAAGGGCAGGCTGTTCCCTGTATCGCGCGACGACCTAGTCGAATGCACGGCCCTGCTCGACGCCGTGCGGCGTGAAGAACTCGACCGCCTTGTCATTCCAGAGAAGCCATTGGACGTGCTCGCCCAACAGATCGCGGCGGAGGTGGCCTGCGGCGAATGGGATGAGGAAGCGCTCTTCAACCTCATGCGGCGCGCCTGGCCTTACCGCGACCTCACACTGAAGGAGTATGGCGAGGTCCTGCAGATGCTGGCGGAAGGCTTCTCGACGCGCCGCGGCCGCAAGCGCGCGCTGATCCATCGCGATGCGGTTAACCGCAAGTTGCGGCCGCGCGACGGATTGCGGCTGACCGCGGTCACTTCTGGCGGCACGATTCCCGATACCGCCGACTACGCGGTCGTGCTGTCGCCGCAGGACATCATTGTCGGCACGGTCAACGAAGACTTTGCCGTCGAGAGTCTGTCGGGCGACGTGTTTCAGCTCGGCAACACGTCCTATCGCATCCTTCGCGTCGAAGCGGGCCGGGTTCGCGTCGAGGACGCAGAAGGCATGCCGCCTTCGATTCCGTTCTGGCTTGGCGAAGCACCGGCACGCAGCGACGAAGTATCGTTCGCGGTGTCGAGGTTGCGCGCCGACGTGGAGAAGCGGCTGCCAGATACGCAGGCCACGCTGGAGTATTTGATCGAGGAAGTCGGGATTACCGCAGATGCCGCCACGCAGGTGGTCGACTATCTGGGCAGCGCAAAAGCCGCGCTCGGGTTGTTGCCGACGCAGCAACGACTGGTCATGGAGCGTTTCTTCGATGAAAGCGGCGGCACCCAGCTCGTCATCCATTCGCCTTACGGCAATCGCATCAATCGCGCGTGGGGGCTGGCCATGCGCAAGCGCTTTTGCCGCAAATTCAATTTCGAGCTGCAGGCCGCGGCGACGGAAGACGCGATCATCCTTTCACTGACCGCCACGCATAGTTTTCCGCTGGAAGAAGTCGGGCGTTACCTGCATTCGAACAGCGCGCGCACGGTATTGATCCAGGCATTGCTCGATGCGCCGATGTTCCTGACGCGCTGGCGCTGGGACGCGTCGATTGCCCTGGCGTTGCCGCGTTTCCGCGGCGGAGCCAAGATTCCGCCGCAACTGCAGCGCATGGAAGCCGAGGACCTGGTCGCGGCCGTGTTTCCCGACCAGCTCGCCTGCCAGGAGAACATTGTCGGCGATCGCGAGATTCCCGACCATCCGCTGGTGAAGCAAACCATTGACGATTGCCTGTTCGAGGCGATGGACATCGAAGGCTTCGAGAACCTGTTGCGCGCGATCGAAACCGGCGCAGTGGAGATCGAAACGCGCGACCTGGTCGAACCTTCGCCGCTCGCGCTGGAAATCCTGTCGGCTCGTCCCTACGCCTTCCTCGACGATGCGCCGCTCGAAGAGCGCCGCACACAGGCGGTGGTCAGCCGCCGCTGGCTCGATCCGGAAAGCGCGGCCGACATCGGGCGGCTCGATCCTGAAGCCATTGCCCGCGTCCGCGAAGAGGCCTGGCCGCAGGCCGATTCGGCAGACGAGCTGCACGATGCGCTCGGCTGGCTGGGTTTGCTCACAGCGCAGGAAGTGGCCCGGCAACCGGCTTGGGCACCGCTGCTCGATGAACTCGTCCGCGACAAGCGGATCACGCGGATCGTGCCAGCCGGGCAGCCGGATAGCGCGACACTTGTCGTCGCGGCGGAGCGCGTGCCGGAATGCATCGCCGTGCACCCCGCCGCGTTGGTGGTGCCGCCGATAGTCGTGCCCGCGGAGTACGCGAAAACCTGGTCGCGCGAGAAGGCGCTGGTGGAAATCGTGCGAGGCCGCCTCGAAGGCCTGGGTCCCGTCACGGCGGCGGGCCTTGCCGAATCGATCGTTGTGCCCGCGGGCGACGTCGACATGGCATTGCTGGCGCTCGAAGGTGAAGGCTTCGTCATGCGCGGCAGTTTCACGCCGGACGCTGGTACTGAGTGGTGCGAACGCCGGTTGTTGGCGCGCATCACCCGTTACACCGTCAAGCGCCTGCGCCAGGAGATCGAGCCGGTTTCCGCAGCGGACTACATGCAATTCCTGTTCGACTGGCAGCATGTCGGCGAGCGCATGGAAGGTCCGGATGCAGTCGCGGCGGTAGTCTCGCAACTCGAGGGCTTCGAAGCGGCTGCCGGATCGTGGGAAACCGAGTTGATCCCGGCGCGGGTTTCCGGATACGAGCCGCATTGGCTCGACGACCTGTGTCGCGCGGGCCGCGTGGTGTGGACGCGCCTGGAAGCGCCGAAGGTGGATGCTTCGCGCACGCAGGGCCCGAGTCCCGTGCGCAGTACGCCGATCACCCTGCTGACGCGGAAAAATCTTTCGGTTTGGACCGCGCTGGCGAAGACGGCCGATCCTCAGTCCGTGCGCGTCAGCACGCGTGCGCAAGCCGTCGCGGAGTATCTCGCGCAACACGGCGCCTCTTTCTTCGACGACATTGCCGAGGGCCTGGATCAGCCGCGCACTTTCATCGAAGACGCTTTGCGCGAACTGACGGCGGCCGGATTGATCAATTCGGATGGCTTCAGCGGCTTGCGGGCGCTATTGCTGCCCGCTGATCGTCGCAAACCGATCGGGGGCGGACGCCGCCGGCGCACCGCGGTGTTCGGCGTCGAAGATGCCGGTCGCTGGGCCTTGATCCGTCGCAAGGCCGCGGGCAGCCGCACCATTACCCTCGAACGGGAAGCCGCGGAACAAATAGCCCGCACCCTGCTGAAACGCTACGGCGTGATTTTCTGGCGCATGCTCGCGCGGGAAGCGGACTGGCTGCCGCCCTGGCGCGAATTGCTGATGGGCTGCCGCCGACTGGAAACCCGCGGCGAAATCCGCGGCGGGCGATTCGTCGCCGGTTTTTCCGGCGAGCAGTTCGCGTTGCCCGAAGCGGTCGGCGTGCTGCGAGGTGTGCGCAGCGCGAAGAAATCCGGGCGACTGTTGGTCGTGAGCGGCGTCGATCCGCTCAACCTTGCCGGAATCGTCACGCCAGGTTCGCGCGTGGCGTCGATCTACAGCAACCGCGTGATGTATCGGGACGGTGTTCCCGTCGCGGCACTGGTCGCGGGCGATGTGCAGTACTTCGAGAAGGTCGACCAGGAAAAAGCCTGGATGATGCGCAACACGCTGTTGAGGACGCATGCTCCGGAGGAGTTGGCGTCACTAATGTAGAGCGCGGCAATCTGCCATAAGCAAAAACTATCACCACAGAGGCGCAGAGGACGCAAAGGAAAAGCCGAGGGGACAAGAAAATGGGTGGTTTTACCTACGCAGCCCATTAAGGTGAATTATTGGCGCTATCGATGCGCACCAATGAAATCCGGTCATACGATTTCAGTTTGGTTTTCCTGTGCGTCCTCTGCGCCTCTGTGGTGAAAATTCTTCTTTAGGTTGTGGGCTTTTTGTCGAAGAGAGTGTAGTGAACGTCTTCCTGCACGGATTCGACGTCTACGTTCTCCACTTTCGCGGCATCTGGCCCACGCTGAGCCCATTCGATCAGTCGGCCGACTTCGAATGCGTCGCCTTGCGCAACCGCCTCGACGGTTCCATCCGCGCAATTGCGCACCCAGCCGGTCACCTTGAGCTGCTGGGCGCGCAGTCGCATCGATTCGCGGAAGAAGACGCCCTGGACGCGGCCGGAGATGCGAAGGCGGCGGGTGATTTTCAAGGGCCGTGAATGTCGTGAATGTCGTGAATGCCGTAAATTCGAAGGTCGTAAATCGACTTTGCGACATCACGACATTCACGTGTTTCTGCGGCCCTTCCTACTTCACTTTCATTCCCGGCTGCGCACCGTCATCGGGCGACAGCAGGAAAATACCCGGACCTTCGCCGCTGGCGGCGAGGACCATGCCCTGCGATTCGCCGAAGCGCATCTTGCGGGGTTGCAAGTTGGCGACCATGACCGTCAGCCGGCCGACGAGCTTCGCCGGGTCGTAGGCCGACTTGATGCCGGCGAACACCTGGCGAGTTTCGGTGCCGATGTCGAGCTGCAGCTTGAGCAACTTCTCGGCGCCTTCGACGTGTTCGGCGCTGACGATGCGCGCGATGCGCAAGTCGACCTTGCTGAAGTCGTCGATGTTGATGAACGAGCTTTTGGCTCGCTCTCCGCCGCTCGCGGGGGAGAGGGCGGGGGGTGAGGTGGCGCCGGCGGCGTTCTTGGTTTCTACTTTTTTCTCCTGTTTCTGAACCGGCTGAGCGGGTGCGGCGGTCGGCTGTAGTGTTTCCCTGTTGGCTTCGACCAGCGCGGCGATCTGTTTCTGATCGACGCGGGCCATCAGGTGTTTGTATTCGTTGATGCGATGGCCTTCCTGCAGAAAAGTCTTTGCGTCAGCCCATCCAAATGATCCGGCGCCGAGGAATTTCTCGACCTCCGTCGCGAGGGCGGGCAACACCGGTTTGAGATAGATCGTCAGCAAACGGAACATGTTGAGTGCGTCGGAGCAAACCTGTTGCAGCCTTTGTTCGCTGCCGGCCTGCTTTGCAATCTCCCAAGGCTTGTTCTGGTCGACGAACAGGTTGGCTTTGTCCGTCAGGGCCATGACTTCGCGCAGCGCCCCCACGACCGCCAGCGAGTCCTGCGTGCGCTGCGCCCGCAGGCTCTTGGCCTGCTCGATCAGCTGCCGGCCCTCGTCCAGACACGACCTCGTCAGCTCCTCGAGCTCGCCTGCGGGCACGCCACTGGCGAGCGCCGATCGGCAGCTCTCGAAGCGTTCAGCGAGCGGCGCCCACGTATCGTCTTCCTCGGACACCAGGAAGTCGCGCAAGAGCGCCAGCACTTCGTCCAGCAGGCCACGCACGGCCGTCTGGTCGCCCTCTCGTCCGCTCCGGCGGATGTCGAGGCTGATTACCGCGTTCTTTGACATGTGTCTCTCACCCGACAGGCTCCGCCTGCACCGGTCAGCCTCGCTATGAGGCCTCCAGGGGATGAATCGGCTCATCAGGGTCTGGCTTGAAGGCGGCCATTGGCGTGCGCACGAGGCTCACTGGGGCGATGAGGGTCGGCAGCGGACCGCGGGTATCGAGCAGCGCCCGAACCGCCTCGAGGCGGCGGCCGGCGTCCTCGGCGACATG
>JANXVW010000113.1 GCA_025351455.1 Betaproteobacteria bacterium
AAATTGGTCGCGCGCTTTTGCGGCGGCATGAATTGCAAGTCCAACAACGGGACGCGTCTTGGACGGTTGACAGGCGTTGCAAGCGTCATTACCTGTCGTAACGCGACGACAGCGAGTCCTGGGCCGCCAGACTATCTGGACCTATTGCCTCACTCTGGATTCTGTATACAATATCCAGAATTGACAAATCCGGTCCCTTACCACGGTCATGGCGTCCATCAGTCCCATCCGGCTTGTTCCCGCCCTGACCGATCAGGTCTATCAGCGCCTGCTCAATGCCATATGCAATGGCGATTTGGCCCCGGGGACGCGCCTTACGCAGGAGGACCTGGCTGCCGCGCTCGATGTTTCCCGGCAGCCTGTTCTGCAGGCATTGCGCATGCTCAAGAAAGACGGTTTCGTCGTCGACGCCGGCCGTCGCGGACTGATGGTGTTGCCGCTCGGGGCGCAGACCATTTCGCATTTATATGAGGTACGGTCCGCTCTCGACGGACTGGCGGCGCGGCAGGCTGCGTTGCTAAAGGCCACGATCGACCTGGGCATAATCGCCGAAGGACGCAAAGCGGTCATGGGTACGCGCATCGGCACGATGATCGATGCCGATATGCGCTTTCACAATGTCATCTACAACGCGTCCGGCAATCCGCTGATCGCAGAAAGTGCCAGGCATCACTGGCAGCATATCCGCCGCGCCATGGGTGTGGTGTTGCAGCAGGCGGGGGTGCGCGAAACGGTTTGGGATGAACATGAAGCAATCCTCAAGGCCATCAACCGCGGCGATGCGCAACGCGCAGAACGACTCGCCCGCAAGCACGGCGAGGAAGCCGGCCATCATCTTGTTCAGGAACTCGACCGGCACGTGCGCGAAGCGTCCTGATGCGGAATTTGCATAAGAAACCCACTTGCATAAATTTATACGGAGGTGCCGGATGAAACTCAGCAAAGAGCAAAGCGAGCAGTTCGACCGCGACGGGTATCTTTTTTTCCCGAGCCTGTTCACACCCGAAGAAGTCAGGGTTCTGCTCAATGAAGTTCCCGCGCTCTATGCCCAGCGCCGCGCGGAGAATGTGAGGGAGAAAGGCAGCGATGCGGTGCGCACCAACTTCGCCGCGCATATGTACAACCGCCAGTTCGCGAAACTTGCCCGCCATCCGCGCATGGTCGAGCCGATCCGGCAACTTTTCGGCGAAGCCGTATACATGCATCAGTTCAAGGTCAATGGCAAGATGGCCTTCGACGGCGACGTCTGGCAGTGGCATCAGGACTACGGCACCTGGAAGAATGACGATCAGATGCCCGAACCGCGCGCAATGAACGTGGCGATTTTTCTCGGCGAAGTGAACGAGTTCAACGGGCCGCTGATGTTGATTCCCGGCAGTCACAAGCTCGGCATGCTCGACGCGCAACACGACACGGCGACTACCAGCTATCCCTTGTGGACCATCAACCACGATTCGATCCGCAAACTGATTGAACGCGGCGGCATCGTCGCGCCGAAAGGTCCCGCTGGTTCGATGATTCTGTTTCACTCCTGTCTGGTGCATGGATCGAACTGCAACCTGTCGCCGTGGGATCGCATCAACGTGTACCTCAGCCTGTGTGCGGTTTCCAACCATATCCGGCGCTTCAAGCGTCCGGAATACATCGCGCACCGCGACTTCACGCCGATCGAGTGCCTGCCCGACGATTGCCTGGTCAAGGATTACGACGTGCCGCTGCCGTGGAAAGACGGCACACCTGAAGAGGCGCTCAAACCGCTCGCGGCCTGACCGTCCTTCCCGGCCATGAATCTCTACACAAAACTTCGCGAGCGTGAAGCACAGGGCAAACCGCTGCGGGTCGGCCTGGTCGGCGCCGGAAAATTCGGCGCCATGTATCTGGCGCAAGTGCCGAAGACACCCGGCCTGCATCTGGTGGGTATCGCAGATCTTTTTCCGGCAAACGCAAAAATCAATTTGCAGCGCGTCGGCTGGGATGCGGAGCGCTATACGGCGGCGTCGCTGGAGGCTGCGTTTTCCTCCGGCCTTACGCATGTGGGCGATGACTGGCAGGCGCTCGTTGCGCATCCGCTGATCGACATTGTCGTCGAGGCCACCGGCAACCCGATCGCGGCTGTCGAACACGCCCTCGCCGCGTTCCGGCACGGCAAACATGTCGTGATGGTCACCGTCGAAGCCGACGCAATGTGCGGGCCGTTGCTTGCGCGCCGGGCTGCGGAGGCAGGCGTGGTCTACAGCCTGGCCTATGGCGACCAGCCGGCGCTGATCTGCGATCTCGTGGACTGGGCGCGCGCCGCCGGCTTCAGCGTCGTCGCAGCGGGTCGTGGCCACAAATGGCTGCCGCATTTCGCACAATCTACGCCGGAGACGGTGTGGGGTTACTACGGCCTGACGCCGGAGCAGGCCAAGGTCGGCGGCCTGAATCCGAAAATGTTCAATTCTTTTCTCGATGGATCCAAGCCGGCGATCGAGAGCACCGCCGTGTGCAATGCGACCGGACTCACGCCAGCGCCTTATGGCCTGACGTTTCCGCCCGCGAGCGTCGATGACATTCCGAATGTGATGCGACCGAAATCGGAAGGCGGGCATCTGCATCACAAGGGGCAGGTCGAAGTAATCTCGTCCCTCGAAACCGACGGGCGCGTGATTCCCTACGACATCCGCTTCGGCGTTTTCGTGGTGTTCGAAGGTGAGACCGAATACATCCGCAATTGTTTCAAGGAATACATGGTGCGCACCGACTCGTCGGGCCGCTATGCCTGCCTGTATAAGAGATGGCATCTGATCGGACTGGAAGTCGGCATCTCCGTCGCATCCGTGGGATTGCGTGGTGAACCAACCGGCTGCCCGACGGGATTTCGCGCCGATGTAGTGGCAACGGCCAAGCGCGACCTCAAGGCCGGCGAGACTCTGGACGGCGAAGGCGGTTACACGGTGGTCGGCAAGCTCATGCCGGCTAAGGCCTCGATGGAGATCGGCGCCTTGTCGCTGGGCCTCGCTCACGGGGTGAAACTGCTCAAGCCCGTCGCCGCCGGTCAGCCGGTGCGCTGGGTCGATGTCGCCGTAGACGAGTCCAGCAACGCGGTAAAACTGCGGCGGGAGATGGAACGGCTGTTCAGGCCGGCAGCGGAACCGGCTCTGGCGCAATAACGGTTGCGCCCTGGCATGCCTGCAAAATGGCCGCGGCCGTTTTTTATGGCGCGGGCGCGCGCGCGACATCAGTACAATGCAAGCCCATCTTCCGGAGACGCAAGCGTGCCCCAGAAACCACCCCGCACGAGGCAGATCGTCGCCGCCGTGATCGGCAACGCGCTCGAGTGGTACGACTTCGTCGTCTACGGCTTCCTGACCGTCATCATCGCGCGGCTGTTCTTTCCGGGGCAAGACGAATACGCTTCCCTGCTGCTCACCATGGCGACATTCGGCGTGGGATTCTTCATGCGGCCAGTCGGCGGCATTGTGCTCGGCATGTACGCGGACCGCAAAGGCCGCAAGGCGGCATTGCAACTCATCATCGCGCTGATGACGCTGTCGATGGCCATGATCGCGTTCGCGCCGCCGTATGCCGCGATCGGCGTCGCCGCGCCGCTGCTCATCCTGCTTGCGCGCCTGCTGCAGGGTTTTGCGACCGGCGGCGAGTTTGCGAGCGCCACGTCCTTCCTGGTGGAAAGCGCCCCGGCAAATAAGCGTGGGTTCTACGGCTCCCTGCAAATGGTCGGGCAGAGTCTCGCCGCACTGGCGGGCGCCGTTGCCGGAGCCCTCATCACGCGCGGACTGGCGCCAGACCAGATCGACGCATGGGGATGGCGTTTGCCCTTCGTGTTCGGGCTCATCATCGGTCCCGTCGGACTGTATATTCGCCGCTACCTGGAGGAGACCGAGGCGTTCGTCGAAGCGCGCCGCGAGCGCGCCGTCCTCAATCCGTTGCGGACGGTGGTCACGCAGAATTGGCGCGGTTTGGCAGTTACGTTCGGCCTCGTCATTTGCGGCACCATTTCTTACTACGTCGTGCTGGTTTACATGCCGACGTTTGCCAAGACCCAACTCGGCATGTCAATGAGCGATGCTTTCACGGCCCAGATATTTGGACTCGCCTGCCTTACCGTCGCCATTCCCCTGTTCGGAGCACTGTCCGACCGCATCGGCCGCAAACCGGTTCTGATGGCCGCCACTATTGCCTACTTCGTCCTGCTGTATCCGATGTTCGCCTGGGTTCATGCCGCACCGGGTCTGGTGAGGCTCGCCATCATGCAGGGCATCCTGTGCAGCCTCGTCGGCGTATTCCTCGGACCGATCTCCACCGCCATCGCGGAGCAGTTTCCAACCGGCGTGCGCTCGACCGGGCTCGCCATCGCCTACAATTTTGCGGTCATGCTATTTGGCGGATTTGCCCAGTTCATCGTTACCTGGCTGATCCGGGAGACTGGTTCGCCGCTGGCGCCGGCGTATTACGTGATGTTTGGCGCCGTCGTCGGATTTGTCGCATCGAATTTTCTGGCGGAACGGCATCGCGACGAGCATCTTCCCAAAACGGTTTGACGCCCTGTCCGCCGGTTTTTATTTTTCGCGCATCTATAGGAGGAAGGACCATGCACAAGGCGGGAAAATATCGGTTGCCATCCGCAATCAAGCTGCTGATCCTGGCGGCCACCCTGGGAGGAATCTCGATGCAGCCAGCAGCCCTTGCCGCTGACACCGGCGAAAAAACCATGACCATTTTGCGCATCTATACCGGAACGGACAACCAGTCCCATTTCGAGGACGTGCAAATTCCGCTCAAGAGCACGGGCAAGATCGGCTTCATCTCGGAGCTGATGAAAGCCACCGGCATCGTGTTTCGCGAAACCGGAGGGGATTACAACTACGATTTTCATACTGCGCCACGGCGCCAGTACGTCGTGAACCTGGAGGGCGAAGTGGAGATCGAGGTAGGCGACGGCACCAAACGCGTCCTGCACAGCGGCGAGGTCCTGCTTGCCGAAGACACGACCGGCCAGGGACACATCAGCCGGGCCGTGGCGGGCAAACCGAGGAAGTCGCTGTTCATCACGCTGGACTGAAGCGGTTTATCCGGTCCGAAGCCGCGCCAGATAACTCAGCCCTTCGATTGCGCGGTTGCCATACCAGGACGTCATTTCTCCATCGATCAGGCATACCGTAACCGGAGAGTCCGTTTCCTCCGGAGGCGTAGGAACGAAATCTGTCGCGCCCGCCACGAGCAATTGCCTGACTTCTTCGAGGTGGCGTTCACGGAAAGCATAGGGTTCGGACGAAAGCAGGACGCGATCCGCGCGCAACAGCAGATCCGGCGTAAGGTCGATCTTCGGATAGCGATCCTTGCTTTCGATTTCCAGGGTATCCCAGCCGATTGCGGCCAGCGTTCGCGAAATGTAGGTTTCGCGCGACACCGTCATCCACGGCGACTTCCAGATCAGGTACAGCACGCGTTCTCGCGGCAGGTCCAGACAAGTACTGACCGCGTCGGAATAAGCCTTCCGAAATGTAGCGCACAACTCCTCGGCTCTGGCCACGCAGTCAAAGATGCCGCCCAACAGCCGGTACAAGGGCAGATTGTCGAGCGGGCCGAGTGGATGAGTCACGATTACGTTCGGGACGAAGCGCGCAAGTTCATCGACCGTGGGCTTTTCGTTTTCATCGATGTTCACCATCAGATGAGTCGGTTTGAGTGCGCGAATCGCTTCGATGTCCACGCTCTTCGTACCACCGACCTTCGGCACCGTCCTGATCTGATCCTTTGGATGGACGCAAAAACCGGTGCGGCCGACCAGGCGATCTCCGGCGCCGAGTTCGAACAGCAATTCGGTGACGCTGGGTACGAGGCTGACGATGCGGGCATCAGCCCGCGCCATAGCATGTACGCGCCCGATGGAATCGGCGACCCGGGGGTTAATCGTGTTCATGCCGGCTGGCGACCATGGTCGCGGGAAATTTGGCGGCCATCATGCTTTGCGTTTCGCCGACCGCTTTTTCCTCGTTTTGGCCGGTTCGGCGGCAGCCGCCGCGGGCGCGGTCGACAAGGGGATCAGGCTTTCCTTCAATGTGCGCAGCACGAAGCTGGATTTGCTGTGTCGTATGCCGGGAATCCGGTAGAGCCGTTCGCGCAGGAGGCGCTCGTAATCGCGGGTGTCCTTCACCGCGATGCGGATGTAGTAATCATAGTCTCCGGATACAAGATAAGCCTCCATGACTTCCGGAATCTGTTCGAGTATCTTGCCGAAGTCATACAGCGTTTCGTCGGTATGGCTTTCCAGCGTGACCTGCACGATCACTATTTCGGCGAGTCCGATCGAGGGAGGATCAACGCGCACCGTGTAACCCTGAATTACGCCTTCGCTTTCCATGCGCTTGATGCGCGCCCAGCAGGGGGTGGACGACAACCCCACTCGCGCGCTGATCGTCTGCAAGCTGGCCCGGGCGTCTTCCTGCAGCACTTTCAGAATCGCCAAATCAAATTTATCGACAGACATTCTTTTATCTTCCATATATTAGGAAATTATTCTGATAATAGCCTATTTGTGCAGAAAATAAGATGCCTTTTCTGGCATACGCCGCGTACGATGCCCCCATGAGTAATCTGGCCATCACCCCTGCCTTGCCAACCCCCGCGCCAACGGCTGCCCGGCCCGTTGCCATAACCGGCGCGCAATCGCTGCTCGATACGCTCGTCGAGCTGGGCGTAGACACCATCTTCGGCTATCCAGGCGGCGCCGTGCTGCCGGTTTACGACGCGCTGCATGCGGAGCATCGCATCCGCCATATATTGGTACGCCATGAACAGGCTGCCGTTCACGCAGCGGAGGGCTATGCGCGCTCGACCGGAAAGCTCGGCGTCGTATTGGTGACCTCCGGGCCTGGCGTGAGCAACACGATCACCGGATTGCTCGATGCGATTTGCGATTCCGTTCCGGTGCTGTGCATCAGCGGCCAGGTGGCGACCCATTCGATCGGTACCGACGCCTTTCAGGAATGCGATGCGCTCGGCCTGTCGCGGCCGGTGACAAAATGGAACGCGCAGATCCGCAGCGCGGACCAGGCAGCCCGTCTGGTACGCAAGGCTTACAGCGTGGCGACGCAAGGTCGGCCGGGCCCGGTATTGCTGGATTTCCCCAAGGATATCCAGCTTGCGACATTCGATGCGCCGGTTGAGGAACCGGCCAAGGCGACAGAATCCCGGCGCAAACCGCTGCGACGCGGCCGGCTGCGCGATGCCGTGGAACTGCTCAGGGCTGCCAGGCGTCCCGTGTTCTATGGCGGCGGCGGGTTGATCAATTCTGGCCCTCACGCCTGCGCGTCATTCACGCGACTGGTTCGGCGCATGGGCGCGCCATGTACGTTGACTTTGATGGGCCTGGGCGCGTTTCCGGCCTCGGACAAACAGTTTCTCGGCATGCTTGGCATGCACGGTACGCTGGAAGCGAACCTTGCCATGCATCACGCCGACCTTGTGGTCTGCGTCGGCGCACGCTTCGACGACAGGGTCACCGGCAAGCTCAGCGAATTCTGTCCGCATGCCAAAAAGATCCATCTCGACATCGACGCTTCTTCGATCAATAAAGTGATCAAGGTCGACGTGCCGATGGTCGGCGATTGCGTGGAATTGCTCGATGCCTTGCAGACCGAACTGGGTGAGTATACTTTCGACCATAAACGGCTGGACGATTGGTGGAAAACCATCGACGCCTGGCGCGCCGAGGATTCGCTGGGCTTCGAAACCCGCGCAGATTGCATCGTGCCGCAGCAACTGATGCAGTCGGTGCAGCGTGCGATTGCGGGGAAGGACGCCATCGTGTCGACGGATGTCGGTCAACACCAGATGTGGGCCGCGCAGCATTTGCGCTTCGAGCAACCTAACCGCTGGCTGACCTCCGGTGGCGCGGGCACCATGGGATTCGGGCTTCCCGCCGCGATCGGCGCCCAGGTCGGCAATCCGGAGAAGCTCGTCGTTTGCGTCAGCGGCGACGCGTCGGTACTGATGAACCTGCAGGAATTGTCCACCGCCGCGCAGCATCGCACGGCCGTCAAAGTAATGTTGTGCAACAACGGCTACATGGGCATGGTGCGCCAGTGGCAGGAACTCAACCACGGCAGCCGCTACAGTCATAGCTACACCGCGGCGCTGCCGGATTTCGTGGCGGTTGCGAAGGGGTTCGGATGGGGCGCAAGACGCGTCACCGACCCGGCCGAGCTTGACGCCGCGATTGCCGAGTGCCTGGCTTGCGACGGACCTTTTTTCCTCGACGTGGCCGTCGCGCCGCAGGAGAATTGTTTTCCGATGATCGCCGCCGGCAGCGGCCATCACGAAGTGATGCTGAACGCGACAACGATCTACCGGTCCGCGGAAAAGTCCGGCCCGTGAACACCGTCCATTAAACCGCGCGAACGACGACCGATCTGACACGATGGGGGCACCGCCAAATCCAGGGTGGAAAGCTCCCAGTCGATTTTCCACAAGGAGCAGGACATGCGGCAAGTTACTCTCGAAGACAAATACACCTCCGACGAGGACCGTGTTTACTTGACCGGCATCCAGGCGCTGGTTCGCCTTGCCCTGATCCAGCGCCGCCGCGACGTTGCGGCCGGACTCAACACGGCGGGCTTCATTTCCGGCTATCGCGGTTCGCCCCTCGGCGGACTCGACGAAGCGCTGTGGAAAGCAAAAAAACATCTCCAAGCCCATCACGTCAAGTTCCAGCCTGGCGTCAACGAGGAACTGGCCGCTACCGCGGTGTGGGGGTCGCAGCAAGTCGAGATGATCGGCGAGTCGAAATACGACGGCGTCTTCGCGCTGTGGTACGGTAAAGGGCCGGGAGTGGATCGCTGCGGCGACGTGTTCAAGCACATGAATTTCGCCGGCACCTCCAAGCACGGCGGCGTGCTGCTGGTTGCCGGTGACGATCACGGCGCTTATTCGTCGACGTTGCCGCACCAGAGCGATCATCTATTTTCCGCGTCGATGATCCCGGTACTGTATCCGTGCAACGTGCAGGAATACGTGGAGCTCGGGCTGCACGGCTGGGCGATGTCGCGCTTCTCCGGCTGCGCCATCGGCTTCAAGGCCCTGGCCGATACCGTCGAATCGTCCGCATCGATCGAAGCCGACCCGTTCCGCGTGCAAACACTGGTGCCGATGGACTTCGTGATGCCCGAAGGCGGGCTGAACTTTCGCCTGTCGAACGATGCCCTCGGCCTGCAGGCGCGCAAGCAGGAAGCGCTCATGCAGGACTACAAGATTTACGCCGCGATGGCCTATGCGCGCCTGAACAAGATCAACCGCACCACCATCGATTCGCCGAATGCGAAGCTCGGCATTATCGCCTCGGGCAAGTCTTACATGGACGTGCTGGAAGCGCTGGAAGAGCTGGGCATCACCGAAGAAAACGCTGCGCAGATCGGCATCCGGCTGTTCAAGGTGTCGATGCCCTGGCCACTGGAACCGGACGGCGTGCGTGAGTTCGCGAAAGGGCTCGAGGAAATTCTGGTCGTGGAAGAAAAACGCCAGATGGTCGAGTACCAGCTCAAGGAGCAGCTCTACAACTGGCATCCGGACGTGCGCCCGCGGGTAATTGGCAAGTTCGACGACCAGGGCGAATGGGTACACCCGCGCGGGGAATGGCTGCTGCCGGCGAAGGCCGACTTCTCCATCGCGCAGATCGCGCGTGTCATCGCCGGGCGCATCGCGCGCTTCCACCAGAGCGACCTGATCAAGGCGCGTCTGACCTTCCTTGAAGCAAAGGAGGCTGTGCTCAAAAAAGCGGTCAGCACGCCGACCCGCCCCGCCTATTACTGCTCGGGCTGTCCGCACAACACCTCTACGAAAGTGCCCGAAGGCAGTCTCGCCCTGGCTGGAATCGGATGCCACGTGATGGCCACTGCGATCTATCCCGAGCACAACAAGACCACTTGCCAGATGGGCGGCGAAGGCGCGGCCTGGATCGGTCAGGCGCCGTTCTCGAAACTGCCGCATGTTTTCGCCAACCTTGGCGACGGCACTTATTTCCATTCCGGCCACCTCGCAATCCGTGCGGCGCTCGCTGCGAAGGTCAACATCACTTACAAGATCCTCTACAACGATGCCGTTGCGATGACCGGCGGGCAACCGGTGGATGGACAGATTTCGGTCGGCCTGATTGCCCAGCAAATGGCGGCCGAAGGCGTCAAGCGCATTGCGGTAGTCACCGAAGATTTGTCGCGGTACGAGGACCGGTCGCAACTGCCGGCGATCGCCACTACCAACGACCGTAAGGACATGGAAGCAGTGCAGCGCGAATTGCGCGAAATTCAAGGTGTCTCGGTGCTGATCTACGACCAGACCTGTGCGGCGGAAAAGCGCCGGCGCCGCAAGAAAGGCGAATATGCGAAGGCCACGCAACGCGTCTTCATCAATGAGGCGGTCTGTGAGGGCTGCGGCGATTGCGGCGTGCAATCGAATTGCACTTCGATCCTGCCACTGGAAACCGAATTCGGCCGCAAACGCGCGATCGACCAGTCGTCCTGCAACCAGGACTATTCGTGCCTGAAGGGGTTCTGTCCGAGCTTCGTCACCATCGAAGGCGGCGCACCAAAAAAATCGCGTGCGGCCAAACAGGCTTTGCCTACCGAACTCGAAGCGCTGCCGGAAGCGGTTGTGGCGCAACTCAAGGAAACGCCTTACAACATCCTGATCACCGGCATCGGTGGCACCGGCGTGATTACCATTGGTGCCCTGCTGGGAATGGCCGCCCATCTGGAAGGCAAAGGCACCTCCGCGCTCGACATGACCGGCATGTCGCAAAAGAACGGCGCTGTGACCTCACACGTGCGCATCGGGCGCGCGCCGGAAGACATTCGCGCGCAACGCATTGCCACCGGTGAGGCGGATCTGATCCTCGGCTGCGACATGCTGACGGCCGGCGCCCTCGATGCCATTTCCAAGACACGGCCCGGTCGCACCGTAGCGGTGATCAATACGCACCAGCAGCCGCCGGGACAGTTCGCGCAGAATCCCGATTGGCAGTTCCCGGCCGACCAGATCCGCGCACTGATCGACGAATCGGTCGGCGGCCGCTCGCACTTCATCGATGCCACGAAGCTCGCCACCGCGCTGCTGGGCGATTCAATTGCTACCAACCTCTTCATGCTTGGCTTTGCCTTCCAGAAAGGGCTTATCCCGCTGCAGGAGGATTCCATCCTGCGGGCTATTGATTTGAACGGCGTCGCTGTCGACTCCAACAAGCAGGCTTTCAGCTGGGGCAGGCGAGCCGCGGTCAGCCTGGAGCAGGTCGAGAAAGTTGCCCTGCCGGCCAAGCCGATCGTCGTACAGATGCCGCAGAACCTGGACACCCTGATCCGTCGCCGCGCGGCTTTCCTGACCGACTATCAGAATGCCGCCTACGCGAAGCGTTATGAGGACCTCGTGGCAAAGGTGCGGGATGCCGAAGCCGCCATCGGCACGGGGGATGCGTTGAGCAACGCGGTGGCGAAATACCTGTTCAAGCTGATGGCGTACAAGGACGAATACGAAGTCGCCCGGCTCTACACGAACGGCGATTTCGAAAAAAAGCTCAAGGACAGCTTCGAGGGGGATTTCAAGGTTTCGTACAACCTGGCGCCGCCATTGCTGGCCAAGCGCGATGCACAGGGCCAGCTGGTCAAGGCACGCTACGGGGCGTGGATGAAGCCGGCATTCAAGGTCCTGGCGAAATTCAAAGGCCTGCGCGGCACGGCATTCGATCCATTCGGTCATACCGCGGAAAGAAAGATGGAGCGGCGCCTGATGCAGGACTACGAATCGATGCTCGCAGACTTCCTGGCGAATATGTCACAGAAGAATTATCAGACGGCGGTGAAGCTGGCATGCCTGCCGGAGCAGATCCGCGGCTTCGGACACGTCAAGGAGCGCAACGTTGGCGCGGCCGCGGCCGAACGCGATCGCTTGCTGCAGCAATTCCGTAGCGACACCGGCATCGGGATAGCCGCCTGAAAACAAGCGCGGCGCGGGAAATTGCGCTAACGTTGTTGAATAAATTGAGTTTACGACCCCTAGTACCGGGGCACGCATTGAGCCGCAGGGAGGAAGATTCATGACCGATTTAAGCCAGCAGCCCGTCGACCAGAAAGGCCGGGCCGCCAACAAGATTCGTTTCGTCACGGCCGCAAGCCTGTTCGACGGCCACGATGCCTCGATCAACATCATGCGCCGCATCCTGCAGGCCAGCGGCGTCGAGGTCATCCACCTCGGCCACAACCGCTCGGTCGACGAAATCGTCAATGCAGCAATCCAGGAAGACGTTCAGGGCATCGCGATATCCTCCTATCAGGGCGGCCACGTCGAGTACTTCAAATACACAATCGACCTGCTGCGCGAACGCGGCGGCGAGCACATCAAGGTCTTCGGCGGCGGCGGTGGGGTGATCGTGCAGGAAGAGATCGAAGACCTGCAACGTTACGGCGTCGCCCGCATTTACACGCCGGAAGACGGCGCGAAAATGGGCCTGCAGGGCATGATCACCGACATGATCCGCACCGCAGATCGCAACCTTGCCGCCGAATTGCCCACCAGCCTCGACGAATTGTTCAAGGGCAACACGCGCGACCTCGCACGCGTCATCACCGGGCTGGAAAATGCAACGTTGCCCGATACCATGCAGAAGAAACTGGTGTCTGGTGCCGCCGGGAAGGACAGCGTTCCGGTACTCGGCATCACTGGCACCGGCGGTTCCGGCAAATCGTCGCTTACCGACGAACTGATCCGCCGCTTCCGCATCGACCAGGGCGACGCACTCAAGATCGCAGTCATCGCGGTGGATCCGTCGCGCCGCAAGACTGGCGGCGCCTTGCTGGGCGATCGCATTCGCATGAACTCGATCAATCATCCGAACATCTACATGCGCTCGCTGGCCACGCGTGACGCGGGCAGCGAAATCGCGGCCAGTTTGCCGGACGTGATCGCCGCCTGCAAATGCGCCGGCTTTGACCTGGTGCTGGTGGAAACCTCGGGCATCGGCCAGGGGGACGCCGCCATCGTGCCGCACGTTGATTTTTCACTGTATGTGATGACGCCTGAGTTTGGCGCCCCCAGCCAGCTCGAAAAAATCGACATGCTCGACTTCGCCGATCTCGTCGTACTCAACAAGTACGACCGGCGCGGCGCCGAGGACGCGCTGCGCGACGTGCGCAAGCAGTGGAAACGCAATCGCG
>JANXVW010000051.1 GCA_025351455.1 Betaproteobacteria bacterium
GGTAGGAATCGAAAATCATTTTCACCGCAAAGTCGCAAAGGAACGCGAAGGAAGAACAAGAAACGGGAATGAATGTATCGGGTCATTGCAATGGTGGCTGGATCATGACCTTTGGCGAATAATCAACCGGAAAGCCGTCGCAATCCACCAATGACAGTGAACGATATTTTTTCCTGCCCTGGCACTTCCTTTGCGTCCTTTGCGACTTTGCGGTGAAAATGGTCTGGTTGGAGGTCAGTTCTGGTGATGCAGGCGAAGACGAGGCCGCGACCAGTCGATTTCCAGGAGCGTGCCCGTAGTTCGACAGGGTCACGTAAGCCTTGCGCATGCCGGCGCCGCCGAATGCAATGCTGGTGCAATAGTACCGCCGTGGGGCGAAGGCCACGGCTGTTTCTCCAGTTCGCCTTCCAGTTTGAGCGTCCTGGTCATCCCGGTTTCCTCTCGTGTTGTTTCTCTTTTGCGGTTTGCCTAGCGCTCAAACGTCAGGACGGTCGCTCCACTCAGACTCTCCAGCACGAGTTGCGACCCCTCCACCCGATACTGCGTCGTACGCCGCAGGGATTCGAGGAAGGCCCGCTCCTGCGCCATCAGCGGTTGCGGCCCCGCCATCTTCGTCAGGGCGAATCCGGCGCGCGGCCATTCCATGCGTCCATCTATGTCGACGCGATAGGTGCCGGAGAAGCGGTTCACCGACGCGTTGCCCGCGATTTTTCCGGAAGGATCGAAAGCGATGGTAACGGCGGAATCGGCGATGATCGCCTTCTCCGTGCCGCTGGCCACCCATTTGACGAGGCGCCATTCGTTGCCGCGCGAAGCGGCCGGCACGGAGCCCGAGGACGCTGCCGGTTTATCGGGCTGTGCGGCAAGCGGTTCGACTGCGGCCGATTGCTCCGCGGCCGGAAGCGGTGGCGTGTTCTTCGGCGTCACTGCATCCGAAGCGGCCGGCGGCGCCGTCGCGCCAACGACAGCAACAGGCACTTCTTCGCCCGCGATGAAGTCGGCTAGTTCCTGCTCCCGCGCAAGCGTGGCGCGAATCTGGCAATCCTTGACGTACTCCGCGCTGTTCGCGCCGGACATCGCCCGCACGCCCTGCCAGGTGCATTGCGCATCGCGATACGCGTTGAACTTGCGCTGGCTGTCGATGAATGCGCCCAGCACCGGACGCCTGCCGTGCGCCTGCAATTGTTCGAGGCGCTCCTGCGCGGCTTTCAGGGTTGCATTCAGCCGTTGGTTGGCGGCCTTGAGCTTCGCATCCAGGCAAACCAGGGGCACGCTAGACGGCGCGCAATCCTGCATGGGGGTCGCGGCTGCAGCCGCCGACAAAAAACCGAAAGCCGCTATCGCGGCTACTGACGATACATTCACTGACTCGCTCCTGTTCTTGTTGCGGAATTGACTGCGGGCGTTACGCAGCGAGTATCTGCTCGCACCAGCGCGCCACGCGCAACACCGTCGCGTCGGCGCCCGGGCGGCCGACCACCTGCAGGTTGATCGGCAGGCCGCTCCTGGATTTTGCGCAAGGCATGGACAACGCAGGAAAACCGCAGAAATTGATCGGCGACGTGAATCGCGTCAGCAACGGCGCAACGTGCATGGTCTTGCCGTCCAGCTCCATGGTCATGGTACCGCTTTTCGGCGGCAGCACCGGCATGGCCGGGATGATCATCACATCGGCATCGCCAAAGGAATCGATCATCGATTGCCGGACCTGGTTACGCAGCTGCTGCGCCTTGATGTAATCGACCGCCAGGTAAAACTGCCCGGTTTCAAGGCGCAGGCGCACGTCTTCGCCGAGCTTGTCGGCGTGCCGCGCCAGCAGATCCGCGTTGGCCTGGGCGCCCTCGCTGGCGATGGTGATCAACTGGATGCCCGGTGCGAGCTCGATGCCGGGCACGTCGACTGCGCCGATGGGCGCACCGGCCGCGCGGAAGCGGGCCAGCGCCGCGACCGTCGCGGCGCGCACTTCGTCGTCGAGCATGTCGTAGAAAAACTTGCGCGGCTGCATGATGCGTGGTGCCGTGATTGCGGTGTGCGGCAACATCGAATGTTCCGGCAACCCCGCCATGACTTCGAAAGCAATCGCCGCATCCTCTACATTGCGTGTGATCGGCCCGATGTGGTCAAGCGACCAGGCCAGCGGGAATACGCCCTCGCGAGGCACGGCATCGTAAGTCGGCTTGAAACCGACGATACCGCAACACGCCGCCGGCTGGCGGATCGAACCACCGGTGCAGGTACCGACGGCAACCGCGGCGAGGTCGGCGGCAACGGCAGCGGCCGATCCGCCGCTGGAACCGCCGGGAATGTAGCCGGGATGGCGCGGGTTCTGCACGTGGCCGAAATGCGGATTGGCGCTGTTGATGCCGAAGGCCAGTTCGTGCAGGTTGGTCGTGCCCACGATCAGCGCGCCGGCTGCACGCAATCTTGCCACTACCGGCGCATCGCGCTCCTGAATTTTGGCTTCGATGGCCCGGGTGCCCGCGGTCAGCGGATAGCCGCGCACCGACATGAGATCCTTGATGCCAACGGGCACGCCGGCAAGCGGGCCGATGTCTTCACCGCGCTTGAGGCGATGATCCAGGCCATGGGCTTCTTCCCTGACCAGCGCCGGATTGACGGTGATGAAGGCATTCAGATGGCGGTGCGCTTCGATGCGTCCCAGAAAAAGTTCGGCGATCTCCACCACTGACCGTTCGTGATTCCTGACCTGGTGGGCGATCTGCGCCGCGCTGGCGGACACAAGCTCGTCCGCAATCGAAGCGGGCACATAGCGGCCCGCTGGAAAGCTTTCCGTCGGCATCGCGCCGGGCGCGGACAGAACCGGTGGCGCGGTGACCGCCGCTTCGAAGACCTGTTCGATGTCGGCCAGGCCGAAGGCAAAGCGTTGTTCCCATTCGGCAAGGCGTTCGGGGTGGGCATAGCGGCGGAACGCCGAGACGGCACGCAGGAATTCGGTGGTGGGACGGGGCATGGGAGAATCCGTGACTGTCGTGACGACGTGACTATCGTGACTCGTAAAAACTGTGCAGAAATATTACGGGATGAAATTATTCTGCGTCTAGCGTACACCGAAACGCGCCTTTGCCGCTTTTACGGCAGTCACGATAGTCACGACAGTCACGTCGTCACGGCTTCTACAGAAACAGCGTCAAGACTCCCGTATACCCATATAGTCGATTGTGCGATATCTCGCCATTGCAGAAAAATCCGACCAGCGGGAAGTCGCCGAGCGCTTCGCGGATCATGCCGGCCTCGGCGGATTCTTCGCTGAACAGGTTCGGTCCGCGGCCCACACAGGAGTAATACAAGCCGCCTCGGGGGCGCCCGAACAGCCCGCTCTTGATGCTGTCGAGCATGCGCGACATGTCTTGCGCGGCACTGGGTTCGTCGCGCCGGCAGAACATGATCTGCGCGCCGGCCTGCGGCACATCGCCGATCGCCACGAGTTTTTGCACCGGGTCGATACCGACCAGGTTGCGCACCAGATAGTCGCCGGTACTGGAACCCGATATCGGCAAACCAGCGAACACGTCGCCGACTGATTGCGAAAGATCCTTCCAGCCGCATTCGCCCAAGTCCTCCTTGAACACGTCAAGTGCGGCGCGGCCGTCGAGCGAGATGAGGATGTTCTGTTGGCTGCCGGTGATGGTGTGCCGCGGGCCGATCGGTGAGCAACCCTGGGTCAGGCGCGTGGAAACCACGACATCGTCCGAGAACAGCACGCCGGACAACCCGCCTTTGGCGACGCCATCGGCAATCTGCACGACTTCGCGTCGCGAGCTGGTCAGCCCCCCGGCGACGAAGCCGCTTTCCAGGCAACCCGCAAGGTCGCCGATCAATCGTGGCAACTGGGCATTGCGCGGGTCGCCATGCACGACGGCGAAATTGGCAGGCAGCTCGCCCAGGTGCAGTGACTGGCGCTCGAGATCCGGCGGCGAGCGCACGTCCGAGAAAACGCGGAAGCCACCGTCTTCGAAAGCGCACAACAGGATTGCGACGGCCGGCTCGTCATAGTATTCCCGACCGGTGGCGATCACGCCCATGCCGACGGTTCCGGACCAGTGCAGGATGCCGGTGTTGGCGCGGAAGTACGTCACCATATCCGAGACTTCGCCGGCGAAATTGTCGGTGACGTACAGGAACCCAAGGTTGGCGCCGGACGGGCCCTTGCCGGCCTGCTGCAGGCATTGCGCCGCGGCATCGCGCCAGTTCGGCGAGGACGCATGGCCGCAGGTGAACGGGGCGCCGGGGGAGATCATGGGAGTCAGCGATTGGGCGATTTGTAAAGAGCGATTGGGCGATTGGGCGATTTGAAATATTAAGGTCTCGGATAGTTCTATTTTCGGTAGCAGCCGTTACAAATTACCCAATCGCTTAATCGCATAATCGCCTAGTGGCCATTCACTGCCCGCCATTTACAGCACCAGCAGCGTCGCCAGGCCCAGAAAACATCCCATGCTGGCAATGTCGGTCGCCGTCGTCAGGAAAATGCTCGATGCGGTAGCCGGATCGAAGCCGAGTTTTTTCAAGGTCAGCGGGATCATGGCGCCGGCGACGCCGCTCACGACGCAGCTCGCGATCATCGCCAGCAACACGGCCGCGCCAAGTTGCAGCGCCGCCGGATTATGCTGCGAAGTCGCGGTGATATACATGCCGGCGGCGGCCACCAGCCCGACCAGCGAGCCGTTGAGAAATCCGAGGTAGGCTTCCTTGATGACCAGGCCGCGTTCCGAACCAGCGCGCAATTCGCCAAGCGTCATGCCGCGCAGTGTCACGGCGAGCGCCTGGCAGCCGGTGTTGCCGGATTGGCCCGCGAGCACCGGCAGGAACAGCGCGAGGATGACGAGTTTGTCCAGCGTTCCCTGGAAGAAACCGACCACGGCGGCAGCAAGGAATGCAGTCAGCAGATTCAGTTGCAGCCACGGATGGCGAAACTTCAGGCTGCGCGGCCAGGGTGTGGTCAGGCGTTCTTCTTCGACGCCGACCATGGACGCGGACTGCGCGCTGATCTCAAAGCTCTGCTCCTCGAACATGGTCGAGCCGCGCACCAGCCCGACCAGCCGGCCGTGCGCGTCGCACGCGGGATAGACCGGGTAGTGGCGATTCAATACCGATTTCATCGCCTCCGAGAGTTGCATGTCCGCGTTCAGGCAGAAGGGATCGGCCAGCATCACGTCGGAGAGTTTCTTTTCTCGCGCGCCGAACAGCAGGTCGCGCATGGTGATCAGGCCCTGCAGCTTGCCAGCTTCATCCGTGACGTAGCCATAGGTCACGAAGGCAGTCTTGATCATGTTGCGCAGGCGCTCGATCACGTCGCCCACGCTGATGTGCGGGGGAAAGACCGCGATGGCCGGATCCATCATGCGGCCGATGCTGCCATCCGGAAAGGCCTGGTTGCGCGCCCACTGCCTAGCCATTTCCGCCGGAACGCTGGCGAGCACCCTGGCTACGAAGTCTTCGGAAAAGCGCTCGAGAATCGCGGTGGCCTGCCCCGGATTGAGTTCGAGCAGCACCTGGCCGGCGACCATTGGCAACTCCGCCATCAGCAGCTTGGCTCCATCGCGGCTGTCGCGCCGCTTGATCTCACTGATCAGCGAGCGGCGGCGAAGCTGTTCGTTGCCATAGGCAGAATTCGTTTCATAGTTTTCCATCCGCACCGCCTTGTCCAAAATCGCCGCTGTCTCACGTTTTGCCGCGACCCCGGTCCCCGTCGGGTGTCGCGTCATCTGCCGCGGCAGTTTACCGCGCTCCGGTCGCGTCGCCTATGCCGGCGGTGTACAGTAGCCGTGAACCCACTTCCGAAGCCCTTGCCATGAACCTCGACCGCGTAACGCCCGGGCGCGCCCTGCCCGACGACTTCAACGTGATCATTGAAATCCCGATGAACGCCGACCCGATCAAGTACGAAGTCGACAAGGAGACCGGCGCGCTGTTCGTCGATCGTTTCATGACGACCGCGATGCACTACCCGTGTAACTACGGTTACATCCCGCAAACCCTGTCCGACGACGGCGATCCCGTGGACGTGCTGGTGATCGCCCCCTTCCCGGTCAACGTCGGTGCGGTGATCCGCTGCCGGCCGATCGGTGTATTAAAAATGACCGACGAAGCCGGCGGGGATGCCAAGTTGCTGGCCGTCCCGGTCGACTCGGTCCTGCCGATGTACAGGCACTGGCACAAGCCCGACGACCTGCAGCCCGAGCGCCTTTCGCAGATCCGTCATTTCTTCGAGCATTACAAGGACCTCGAACCCGGTAAATGGGTGAAAATCGACGGCTGGCTCGGCCCCTCGGAAGCCCGCGACGAAATCATGACCAGCGTGGCACGCTACCGTGAGACCACGCCGAAGCCGAATTTCTGACCCGCCCGGGCGCGGATCCCCGATCGCTTCGTCCGCAGGGGGCATCCGGGGTACACTTCACGCAGTGACCTCACCGCGATCTCCGTGACGCCCAAGCCTCCGGCCCTCATCGACCGCCCGCGAGCACGCGAGCGCCTTTTGCTCTACCTGATCCCGGGGCTTGCCGCCCTGCTGATCGTCACCCTCTTCGCGCTCGCATTTTTCAGTCTGGCCAAATCGCGCGATGCCAGCCTGAGAGACGCCGAGCGCACCACGCGCAACCTCGCACAGATCGTCGGACAGCGCGCCGCTCGGATGCTGCGATCGGTGGATGCGGCGTTGCGCAGCTCGACCGACCTGTGGCGGCAGGTCCCGGCCCTGCGCGATCCCGCCGGCGCCGGCATGCACGCTCTGCTCGCGCAAAAAATCGCGCAATTGCCCTCTGCCCGCGCGCTCTTCGTGCTCGACGCGCGCGGCATGCTCGTGCACGATTCAGCAGTTCATCCGGCAGTATCGCGCGACTATTCCGATCGCGAATATTTCAACTGGCATCGCTCGCATTCCGGTCGGCTCTACGTCGGCAAGCCGATCGTCAAGCGCAACAGCGGCGAATGGTTCATCGTCGTCAGCCGGCGGCTGGACGACGGCGAAGGCCGTTTCGCCGGCACCATCGGCGTGGCGCTTGAGCCCGCCGCGTTCCGTGCAGTCTTTGACGACATCGATGTCGGTCGCGACGGCACGATCAGCCTCATGCACGAGGACGGCGAACTGATCGCCAGCGTGCCGGACGCTCCTTCCTGGCTGGGCATGCCCACCGGGGGCAACTTGACGTTGAAGGGTCTGGCGACTAACCGTGGGGCGCGCACGTCGCGCAACGTCAGCGCCGTGGACGGCGTGGCGCGCATCTACAGCGCCCGCCAGGTCACCGACACGCCGCTGATGGTGGAAGTCGGCCTGAGCGAGGATGACGTGCTGGCCGGTTGGCGCGAGGAGAAAAAGGTCACCATCGCGATCCTGATCGGCTTCACCCTGGCCACCGCCGTGCTCACCTGGCTGCTGATGCAGGAACTGCGCCGTCGCAACGAGCTCGCGCGCTCGGTCGCGCGCAGCGAGCAGATGCTGCGCCAGGTGCTCGATGCGCTCCCGGTCGGCGTCTGGGTCGCCGACCGCGACGGCAAACTGGTACTGGGCAACGCCGCCAGCAAGCGCATATGGGGAGATTCGCGCGCGAAAGGCGTGCAGCACTTCGCGGACCTGAGGGGCTGGCGCGGGGATACCGGCGAGCCACTCGAACCGGCCGACTGGGGCATGGCGCGCGCACTCGCGGGCGGCGAATCCCCGCGCAACGAAGTGGTGGACATTGAGTGCTTCGACGGCAGCCGCAAAACCATCCTGCACTCGGCGGCCCCCATCGTCTCGGCCGAGGGTGAAATCGTCGGCGGTGTGGCGGTCAACGAAGACATCACCGAACAGCGCGCACTGGCCGACACCCTGCGCGAGAGCGAAGCGCGCTACCAGGCCTTGTTCGAGCACAGCATCGACGCGGTATTCCTGATGCGGCCCGACGGCAGCATCCTTTCCGCCAATGCGGAGGCATGCCGGCTGCTGGGTTATACGGAAGACGAACTGCGCGAACTCGGGCGGGCCGGGCTGACCGAGCCGGACGATCCGCGCGTTGCGGCACTGCTCGAAGAGCATCGACGCGAGGGGGCGGCGCGCGGCGAATTGAAAATGCGCCGCAAGGACGGCGGCTGGGTGCCTGTGGAAGCGTCGTCGACCACGTTCAGCGACCGCTCCGGCGAACTGTGCGCCAGCCTGATCATCCGCGACATCACCGAGCGCAAGCGCGCGGAGGAGCACATCGAGTACCTCGCCTATCACGACGAGCTGACCGGCATTCCCAACCGCGCGCATTTCCAGCGTGCATTCGAGCACACCATCGCGACCAGCCAGCGCCAGGGACTCAAGTCCGCGCTGATGGTGGTCGACCTCGACCGCTTCAAGAACATCAACGACATCATCGGCCACGAAGCGGGTGACCAGTTGCTCAAGCAGGTGGCGGCGCGGCTGCGCACCTGCCTGCGCGACAGTGACGTGCTGGCGCGCCTGGGCGGCGACGAATTCGTCATCCTGATGCAGGACGCTTCCAGCATCGACGCCGTCAGCGCCGTGGCCAAAAAGATCCTCGAAGCGACGTCGCGGCCGCTGATCATCGACGAACAGGAATTCCTGATCACGGCCAGCATCGGCATCAGCACCTGCCCGCACGACGGCACCGACCTGCAGACACTGCTGCGCAACGGTGACGTCGCAATGTATCGCGCGAAGGAATCCGGCAAGAACGGGTTCCGGTATTTCTCGCCCGACATGGACACACACGGGCGCGAGCGCCTGTCGATCGAGTCGGCGATGGGACGCGCCCTCGAGCGCAGCGAATTCACATTGCATTTCCAGCCGAAGATGCGGGTCACCACGCGCAAAGTCGCCGGCATGGAGGCGCTGGTGCGCTGGCACAATCCGGAGAAGGGCATGATGCATCCAGGCGCGTTCATCGCCATCGCCGAGGAGACCGGCATGATCGTACCGCTCGGCGACTGGGTGCTGAGCGAAGCGTGCCGCCAGGCCCAGGTGCTGCGCGAAGCCGGCCATGAAAGCCTGCGCGTCGCCGTGAATCTTTCGGTGCGCCAGTTGTACGACCAGGGATTCGCGCTGCGCGTGAGCGAGGCGCTCAGGCGCACCGGTTTCCCCGCGCAAAACCTGGAACTCGAGATCACCGAAAGCATGGTCATGCGCGACGCCGAAGGCTCGATAAAGCTGCTGCAAGCCTTGCGCGATACCGGTGTGCGCATCGCCATCGACGATTTCGGCACCGGCTATTCGTCGCTCGCCTACCTGAAGCGCTTCCCGATCGATTGCGTCAAGATCGACCGCTCCTTCATCCGCGACCTGCCGGACGACCGCGACGACGCGTCGATCACGCGCAGCATCATCGCCATGGCGCACAACATGAAGCTCGATGTCGTCGCCGAAGGCGTGGAAACCGAATCCCAGCTCGCCTTCCTGCATGCCTACGGCTGCGACGAAATCCAGGGCTACCTGTTCAGCAAGCCGCTGGACGCCGCCGCTTTCGAACGCTTCCTGGACGAACACGCCGACAGGAGTACCGTGGCGGACCGCATGGCTTTCACGGCAAGCCGGCCCGCGGACGCTACAAAAATACCCCCGCAGCGCCTATAATTTCCACTTCACACCTTACCTAGCGGAGTGCCCGTCATGCCTGCCACCGCAATTGCGCTGCAAACCAGCGACGAGCCAATCCTGCTGCGTCACGACGCCGGCGGCATCGCGACCGTCACGCTGAATCGCCCCAAGCAATACAACTCGCTTTCGGAGGAGCTGCTGACCGAATTGCAATCGACGCTCGAGGCAATCGCGCGGGACGAATCAGTGCGCGTGGTCGTCATTGCCGGAAGCGGCACGGCATTCTGTGCCGGCCATGACCTCAAGCAGATGCGCGCCAATCCGCGCAAGGCCTATTACGACAAGCTGTTCGCGCAATGCAGCGATGTCATGCAGAAGATCCTGCATTTGCCGCAACCCGTCATCGCGCGCGTGCACGGCATCGCCACCGCCGCGGGCTGCCAGTTGGTCGCGCAGTGCGACCTCGCGGTCGCTTCTGACGCTGCGCGCTTTGCCGTTTCCGGCATCAATGTCGGCCTGTTCTGCTCGACGCCGAGCGTATCCCTTGGCCGCAACGTCTCACGCAAGGAAGCCATGGAAATGCTCCTGACCGGCGATTTCATCGATGCCGCGACCGCGAAGTCGCGCGGCCTGGTGAACCGCGTCGTGCCGGCGGACAAACTCGATGCCGAAGTCAAAGCCCTCGCCGATGCCATCATCAAGAAATCCTCGGTTGCCGTAACCACCGGCAAGAAGATGTTCTACAAGCAGATCGAGATGGGCATGGAAGCGGCTTACGAATACGCCGCCGAGGTGATGGCCTGCAACATGATGGCGGAGGACGTGGGAGAAGGCATCGATGCGTTCATGCAGAAACGACACCCGCAGTGGAAGCATAAGTAGCAGCGCCGTCGACTCCCCTCCCTGAGTCTGCAGGAAAAGATGCAGGCCGTAAGATAATTCGAACTGATCATGGCTGAATTGAGCGAGCGCTTGGCGGACGTTCACCCCCAAACGCGGAACCCTGACGTCGTGCCGTGACTGGAACCGTTACGCGCCGAACGAAGGCCGCCGCGGGCGCGGGCCGGCCGAAACTCTCCGGCAGCGGGAAACTGCGCATCGGCGACGACTGGAACGCGATCACCATCATCGCGCTGTCGCAGGACAATCCCTTGAAGGCGATTGCCGAGTTCGTCGAAAACAGCATCGACGCCGGAGCGCGCAACGTCCTCATCACCCGTTCCCGCGAACGCGGAGAACATTTTCTCACCGTCGTGGACGACGGTGCCGGAGTGCGCAGAAACGACGAGGGCGCGCCGGATTTTCGCTATGTCGCCACCCACATCTGCGATTCCATCAAACGTCAGTTGAAGTCCGCGGGGGCCAAAGGCATCCAGGGCGAATTCGGCATCGGCCTGCTCTCGTTCTGGACCGTGGGCGAAGCGCTGGCGATGAGCGCGGGCGGCGCCGATGACGCCGTGCATGAAATGCACATGCGTAAAGGCGATCCCGGCTACGAGGTTACCCGCCGCCAGGTTCTGGCGCCCGAGCCGGGCACGCGCCTGAAAATCGGCCCGCTGCTGCCCGGCGTCCGGCAGATTTCCGGAGAAAAGATTCAGTGGTATCTGGCCGCGGAGTTGCGCGAGCGCATCCGTCACTCCGGCGTGCGGGTCAAGGTAATCGATCGCCACGCGCGCAAGGAATTTAACGTCGAGCCGCGCCAGTTCACCGGTGATCTGCTGCATCATCTGCCCGCGGCATCGTCCGCAGCCGGCGAAGTCTATGCCGAGTTGTATCTGAATCCGCCTGATGCGGCCAACGAAGTCGGCCTGTACCGCTCGGGAACGCGCATTCTGCGTTCGCTCGCCGAACTAGACGCATTCCGCAAATCCCCCTGGACCGACGGCTATCTGCAAGGCATCGTCGATGTCCCTTACCTCAATCTGACACCGGCCACGCGCACCGGGGTGATCCACGACGCCGCGCTGGAAGCGTTCGTCACCGCGCTCTCGCCGCTGGAAGCGCGATTGCTGGAATTGATCAATGAGCACAGGCGCGCGGAAGAGGAGCGCATGAGCCGCGACACCCTGCGCTCCATCCAACGCGCGTTTCGGGAAGCGCTGCTTACGCTGCCTTCCGAGGAATACGAGTGGTTCGACGTGAGCGTGCGGCAGCGAGGCGCCGCTGGGGAGAGCGCCACGCGCGCGGAAGATTCGCCGCTGGAGGGCATGCCCATCGCCGCGGAAGGTGAAGAGGTCGCGAGCCCCAGGCAAAAGCAGTTTTTCGAGTATGCCGGGCCGCTGCAAAGCGTTCGCGTCGCGCCCGCGGTGTGTACGCTCGCGGTGGGCACTTCGCGCACCCTGCGCGCGCTGGCGCGCGATGCCAACCGCCGCCCGGTCGAAACCGGCGTCGAATTCGCATGGCGTATCCTCGACGGCGCCGGCGGCATCGACAACGCGGCCGCCGAATTCGTCACCTACACCGCACCCGAGGAACCCTGCCTGGTGCGTCTCGGCGTAAGCGGCCGCCAAGGCGAAATCCTGTGCGAGGCCGAAGCGCTGGTCACGGTTACTGACAGTTTCCTGCCGGAGGAAAAGTCGCGCCCCGCCGGGCGCCAGGGTCTGCCCGGCTATACGTTGGAACACGCGCCGGGCAAGCTGTGGCGTTCACGCTTCGACGCCGACCAAAACGTGATCGTGGTCAACAGTGGCCACCGCGACTATATCTACGCCGCGCGCGCCAAGGCGCTCAAGCTGCGTTACCTGGTGCGGCTGTACGCCAAGGAAATGGTGCAAAAGAACTTTCCCGGCCTGCCCTCGGACCAGTTGCTCGACCGCCTGATCGAACTGTCGCTCTATACCGAAGAGAATTTGCGTTAAGTGGACAAGTTCGACCGCATCTACAAGCTCCATGACGTTCTTCGCGACCGGCGCACGCCGATTCGCGCGAGGACTCATGCGCAGGCTGGAATGCGCAGCGCCGGGCGTCTATCGGCTAATCCGGCTCATGAAAGAACGCCTCAATGCCCCGATCGAGTGAAACGACGACCTGGGCGGGTATTACTATCGGCGCGATACCGGGGGCGGCACCTACGAACTTCCCGGCCTCTGGTTCAACGCCAGAGAACTGCAGGCACTGATCGTATTCGACCGGTTGCTTGAAAGCCTTGAGCCCGGACTGCTGGGCGAGCACCCCGCGCCGCTTACACGCCGCGTGACCGCATTGCTTGAACACAAGCGGCTCGGACTCGCTGAAGCCGCAACGCGCATCGCGTACTCGGCATGGCTGCCCGTCCCGCCGGGGTATGGTTCAGCTTCCTCGTGAGCGCGACGCTGCAACGCAAGAAGCTGCGTCTCGTCTGCCCCGGCAGGAACCCATTCAGGGCGCGCTGGTGACGGTGGCCCTCTTCTGCGGCGTCCCGCTGTTGCGCACGCACTCGCCGGAAGAGACGGTGCGCACCATGCTGTTCGCCGCGCGGCAGGAATGCACGTTCGCGTCGGGAGCACTGGCGCCGGCGCGGCCGGCGGCCGCGCGGGAAGCGCGCCCGCCAGCTTTACATCCTGCAGGGGCTTCCCGGGATTGGGCCTGAGCGCGCGCATCGGCTGTTGGAACGTTTCGGCAGCGTGGAGGCCGTCATGCGGGCAGAGGCCGGGCACTTGCGCTCGGTACCCGGCATTAGCGCGCGTATCTCCGGCGCACTGCGCTTGTCGGAAGAGGAGTTACGCAATATTTATTGTCCCGGCTGAGCGCGTCGCAATCGGTGTCGAGACGATTACCGTCGTAGCAAATGATTCAGGATTTTCCGCCAGCCATGGCGAGCATCAGTTCGTTCAGGCGTTTGACGAACGACGCGGGATCGTCAAGTTGCCCGCCTTCGGCGAGCAGCGCCTGGTCGAACAGGATATGGCTCCAGTCGCCGAAGCGCGTCTCATCGGTCTCGTATTTCAGCCGTTGCACCAGCGGATGATGCGGATTGATTTCCAGGATGGGTTTGCTGCGGGGCACCGGCTGGCCGGCGGCCTTGAGCATGCGCTCGAGGTTAGCGCTCATGGCGTGCTCGTCCGCGACCAGACAGGCCGGTGAAGAGGTCAGCCTGAACGTCACGCGCACCTGCTTCACCTGATCGCCAAGGCTCTTGCCGATTTTTTCGACCAGCTCCTTGTGCTCGCCCGCTTCTTTCTCCTGCTCTTTCTTGTCCTCGTCGGCCAGCTTGCCCAGATCGAGGTCGCCCTTGGCCACTGACACCAGGGACTTGCCATCGAACTCGTTCAGGTTCGAGCCCACCCATTCGTCGACGCGGTCGGAGAGCAGCAACACTTCGATGCCCTTCTTGCGGAAGATCTCCAGATGCGGGCTGTTCTTCGCGGCGGCGAAACTGTCGGCGGTGATGTAGTAGATTTTTTCCTGACCGTCCTTCATGCGCGACGCGTAGTCGGCCAGGCCGACACATTGCTCATCGGTGTCGGCTTGCGTCGAGGCAAAGCGCAGCAGTTTGGCGATGCGCTCCTTGTTCGCGTAGTCCTCGCCGACGCCCTCCTTGAGCACGCGGCCGAATTCCTTCCAGAAGGTCGCGTATTTCTCCTTCTGGTTTTCCGCCAGATCCTCGAGCAGGCCGAGCACCTTGTTCACGCAACCCTTGCGGATGGTCTCGACGTCTTTCGATTCCTGCAGGATTTCACGCGACACGTTGAGCGGCAGGTCGCTGGAATCCACCACGCCGCGCACGAAGCGCAGGTAGTTGGGCAGCAATTGTTCGGCGTCGTCCATGATGAAGACGCGACGCACGTATAGTTTGACCCCGTGGCGGTGATCGCGGTCCCACAGGTCGAACGGTGCTCGCGCAGGAACGTACAACAACTGGGTGTACTCGGACTTGCCTTCGACTTTCGCATGCACCCAGGTAAGCGGCGCGTCGAAATCGTGGCCGACGTGCTTGTAGAATTCGCGGTACTGGTCTTCGGTGATTTCCGACTTCGGCCGCGCCCATAATGCGGATGCCTGGTTGACCTTTTCTTCTTCGTCCAGGGTGACGTGTTCGGCCTTGTCCTTGTCCCACTCCTGCTTTCTCATCAGGATCGGCAGCGAAATGTGGTCGGAGTACTTGCGGATGATCGACTGCAGGCGGAAACCTTCGAGCAAATCATCCTCGCCTTCGCGCAGATGTAGCGTGACTTCGGTCCCGCGGCCCGGCTTTTCCGCCGCCTCGATGGTGTAGTCGCCTTCGCCGCGCGATTCCCAGCGTACGCCCTCGTCCTTGCCGAGTCCGGCGCGCCGGGTGAGCAGCGTGACCCTGTCAGCCACGATGAACGAGGAATAGAAGCCCACGCCGAACTGCCCGATTAGGTTGGCATCCTTGGCCTGGTCGCCGGTGAGCCGCCCGAAGAATTCGCGCGTGCCGGATTTGGCGATGGTGCCGATGTTGTCGATGACCTCCTGGCGCGACATGCCGATGCCGTTATCGGAAATGGTCACACTGCGCGTGGCGCGGTCGAAGGAAACACGGATCTTCAGGTCGGCGTCGTCCTCGAACAGGCTGGCATCGGTCAGCGCCTCGAAGCGCAGCTTGTCGCAGGCGTCCGACGCGTTGGAAATGAGTTCCCGCAGGAAGAGCTCCTTGTTGCTGTACAAGGAATGGATCATCAACTGCAACAGTTGTTTGACTTCGGTCTGGAAGCCCAATGTCTCTTTGGCGGCGGCCTCGGCCATGGCTTGCTCTCCTGTGAATTTTTTGTAACAACGAACTGATAATAGAATCAGATAGGGGCGCTATCTTATGCGTTCAAGCCGCTGACTGGAACCCGCAGCTTCAATCCGCTGTCTGTCGGGCATCGTCGCCACCATTCAAGGATCCAAACCATGAACCCATACGTTCCCGCCCTGGCCCTGGCTGCCGCCTGCATTGCCGGCGTCGCCGTGGCCGCACCGCCCGTCGAGCGCATCAAGCTGCCGCCCGGCTTCAAGGTCGAGGTCTTTGCCGACAAGGTCGAGAATGCCCGCTCGCTGGCGCTGGGCGACAAAGGAACCGTTTTCGTCGGCACACGCTCCGATTCGGTCTACGCGCTGGCGGACGTCAATGGAGACGGCAAGGCGGAAGTCATCACCATCGCCGAGGGCCTGAATGCGCCCAACGGGGTGGCCTTCCGCGACGGCGCGCTCTATGTCGCCGAAATCAACCGCATCCTGCGTTTCGACAACATCGAAGCGAACCTGAAAAAGCCGCTAAAACCCGTGGTCGTATTCGACAAGCTTCCCCGCGACGGCCATCACGGCTGGAAATTCATCGCCTTCGGACCGGACGGCTGGCTCTATGTGCCGGTCGGCGCACCCTGCAACATTTGCGAGACCGATCCCGACGTTTACGCCGCCCTCCACCGGATGAAGCCCGACGGCAGCCAGTACGAAGTGTTCGCGCGGGGCATCCGCAACACGGTGGGTTTCGACTGGGATCCGAACACGAAGGAGTTGTGGTTCAACGACCACGGCCGCGACATGATGGGCGACGACATGCCGTCCTGCGAACTGAACCATGCGCCCAAAGCCGGCATGCATTTCGGCTTTCCGTACTGCCACCAGGGCGACACCCCCGATCCGGAGTACGGCTCGAAGCGCAAGTGCAGTGAATTCACCCCGCCGGCGTTGAAGCAGGGCGGCCACGTCGCGCCCGACGGGTTGCGCTTCTACACGGGAAAAATGTTTCCGGCTGAATACAGGAACCGTATCTTCATCGCGCAGCACGGCTCCTGGAACCGCAGCAAGAAAAACGGCTATCGCGTGATGATGGTCACGCTCAAGGAGGACCGCAAGACCGTAGACAAGGTCGAGGAATTCGCCACCGGCTGGATGGAAAACGAACGCGCGTGGGGCAGGCCAGTGGACTTGCTCGTCATGCCTGACGGTTCGATGCTGATTTCCGACGACACCGCCAGCGCCGTTTACCGCGTTACTTACTCGAAATAATCTAACCCTTCATCGGGCTTATTTTTGAATCCAGCGCCTTAAGGAACAGGAGGTAAGTCGGCTTCCTGGGGAGCGAGCATGGCGGTGGCGAGCAGGCGCTTGACGGCATCGCCTTCGATCAACGTCTTGAGCGTGATGTAGTCGATCTTGCCGGATGCCAGCAGTGGCAGTTCCCTGATCGGCACCAGCCGCCGGGCGACCGAGAGATCATGCGTACCCAGTTGCTTGGCCGCCTCCAACAGGCGACCGCGCGTGAGGCGGGAATCGGTGGTGAACAACACGGTGGTCTCGCCGCCGAAATCCTGCACGTTGAGCACGGCCGCGTGATGGAAATCAGGAGACGCTTCACGGGCGACATGCTCAATCATGTCGAGGGACACCATCTCGCCGGCGATCTTGGCGAAACGCTTCACGCGTCCGGAAATCGAGACCAATCCGTCGTGATCGACATCGACGACGTCGCCGGTGTCATACCAGCCTTCACCGACCGAGGACTTGGGCGCCTCGATCACCCCCGGATTCTGGTAGCGGTAATAGCCCAGCATCAGGTTGGGCCCGCGTACATGCAGCACGCCACCATCGTCGATGCCGTCCATCGGTTCGATGCGGTATTCGACGCCGGGCAGGAAAGTACCCACTGCGCCGCGGCGGTAGGCGGCGGGCGTGGCCAGCGAAATCACCGGCGCACACTCGGTCGAACCGTAGCCCTCCATGATGCGCACGCCGAATTTTTCCATCCACACCCTCGAAACTTCCGGGGACAGCTTTTCCCCGCCCGAAATCACGTGGCGCAGTCTGCTGAAATCCATCGGGTTGGCATAGCGCGCATAGAACGACAGGAAGGTGCTGGTCCCGTAAAGAATGGTGCAGTTGCGTTTATAGGCGACTTCGGGAATCGCCCGGTAGCGCAGCGGCGAGACGAACAGGTTCACGCGTGTGCCGGTGATCAGCGGCAGCATCACGCCGGCGGTAAAACTGTAGGCGTGATACAGCGGCAGCGGATTGAGTACCTTGTCTGCCGGCGAAAAATCGAACACCGCGCGGATCTGCGCGACATTGGCGACGATTGCGTGGTGCGACAGCACCACGCCCTTGGGTCGATCCTCCGAGCCGGAAGTGAACAGCACAACCGCGGGATCCAGCGTCGATTGCCGGGCAATGGCCAACCTCGGCATGCGCATGGCAAACCCGAGCAACCAGAGTTTGTCGGCAAAACCGAACTGGCTGCGCAAATCTTCGAGATAGATAAGGGTGCAACCGGGCAAGGCGTCCAGCAGCGACTGCAGGTGCGCCTGCTCGATGAAGCGGTGCGACGTGATCACGGTGCGCACGTCCGCCGCCACACGTGCGCTTTCCACTGCCAGCGGGCCGGCCGAATAATTGAATATGGCGGGAACACGCCGGATGGCCGACAAAGCCATCACCACCGCCACGGCACTAACCACGTTCGGCAACAGGACGCCAATATTTTCGCGGTCGGCAGTCAGCCGCCGCAACGGGCGCGACAGCGCCAGGCTCATGCGCAGGATATCCCCGTAGCTGTAGGGCTTGTCCCCCTGGTCCTCCATAAGCAGGGCCTTGCGGCCGTGCGCCGAAATCGCATCCAGGAAGCATTCGAACAACGGCTTGTTGGCGTGCGATTGCATCGCCATCGTCTGCATGACCGTGGCCAGCCTGCGTGTGGCGAAGGCGCGTCGCCGCCGGGCGCTGCCGGCAGCGCCGCCGTCGATGCGGGTGGGAGAAAATATCCGCAGGGTAATCGACGGCAACCACCTTCCCGGAAGTGACGCCGATCCGGAGCGGCTGAACCACTGCACGGCGCCTTCCACATGCACCGGCAGCACGGTGGCCCCGCTTTTCAGCGCGATCAGTGCAGGCACCGGATAGATTTTCATGACGGCGCCGTTGTCGACCATGCGCCCCTCTGGGAAAAGCACCACCGGATGTCCGGCGCGCAGCAGGCGCAGCACCCGTTTCATGCTCAATGGATTGTTGAGGTCCAGTCCCTCGTGGCGAACGTGGCGCAGCAGCCAACGCATGAACCAACTTCCGGTTTCATCCGGCGGCACGATGACAACAGGATGGCGCGGCAGGAACAGCGCCAGCACCACGGCGTCGAGGCGGGAATGGTGATTGGCGACGATCAGCAGGCGATCCGCGTGTCCGAACGGCGCCAGGTCGCCAAGAACGCGGACACGGAATAGCACTCGCAACAGCAGGCGGATCAGTAAAGGCATTGAAATTCGCGACCGGCAGTCGTTGTCGTTATGGCCTGCCGATATAGACAAGCGAATCCAAGACTTGGATAACAGTATTAAATCACTTACGCAGATGTCATTGCAGGCTGCTTTCAAAAAAATTGTGAAGTTTTTGTCGCCTTACAGTGACAAGTTAATGCAACACATTGACAACAAAGTAAAAAAGGCAAACCTATCAGAGTGTTAGATTTGTTTTCGCTTGGCCTTTCGTCTAGAGTCGAATCGAAAACCGTCCCCGGGGGAAGTTCGAGGCGGTGTTCAAGGCAAACTCCAAACCACTCGCACAGGGAGAACTAAAATGGACATGAATGTCCCGCAGGAACTGCTCGTTCCCGCCTCAGCAGGCGCACAGACGTCTGCCGCTCCGACCACCGAATACTTTTTCTCCGAGCAGCTGTCATCCCTCTACGACAGGGACCAGCACGCGATGTGGTTGCGATGGAGGCCCACCCCAAGGCCAAATTTCAATCCCGAACTACTGCAGGACCTCAGCCGCTACTGCCAGTTCATGGCCCACAGCGGCGGGGCGATCGACTGCCAGGGCGAACGCATGCCCCTGGAATACGCCGTTCTGGCGTCCAAGGTGCCGGGTGTCTTCAACCTGGGGGGCGACCTTAACCTGTTCACCCGGCTGATCGATACCCATGACCGCGAAGGCTTGCTGGAATACGGCCGCGCCTGCGTGGATGTCCTGTACCGCAACTACATGGGCCACGGACTGCCGATTACGACGATTTCGCTGGTTCAGGGTGAGTGTCTGGGCGGCGGATTCGAGGCCGCCTTGTCTTCCGACGTGATCGTCGCCGAGCGCCAATCCCGTTTCGGCTTCCCCGAGATCCTGTTCAACCTGTTCCCCGGGATGGGCGCCTATTCCTTCCTGGAACGCAAGGTCGGCAAACGCGTGACCGAGCAGCTGATCTCCAGTGGCCGACTCTATAGTGCTGATGATATGCTGGCGATGGGTGTGGTGGATCAGGTCGTGGATCAGGGTCGCGGCGAGTCCGAGGTGGCGAATTTCATCCGGTCGCGCGGACGCAACCGCAACGCATTGGCCGGCATCGCTGCAGCGCGGCGCCGGGTCCACAAGCTGGATTACGAGGAATTGCTGGGGGTTGTCGAAGTCTGGGTCGATACGGCGCTGAGCCTGAGCGGTCGCGACCTCAAACTCATGCAACGCCTGGTTTCCCGCCAGAACGACCTGCGCCCGGCGCCCCGGCAGGACGAAGGCGTCCTGGCCAGACACTTGCACTGAATGCGCCGGCGCGGAGGTGACGCCGGCCCGATCAACCGGCGAAAACGGAGCGTCAGGCGCAGCATGGCGCAGGATCTTCCCGAATATACGATTCAGGAAGCGGCGGCGAGGCTCGGCATCCCCCTGCAGAAGTTGCGGCGCTGGGATGCACAGGGCGTGCTGGTCGCGCGCCGGACCGATGGCGGCCACCGCCGCTATTCGCGCGAAATCATCGACGGGCTCGCCCGCTCGGCTGCGGTTCCCGCCCCGGAGAAGCATGATCCGGCCAAGCCGGAAAACGGCAAGGTCGAAGACCAGCTGGCCGCCGCGCGCCGGACCCTCAAGGAAAAGCGCCGCATCATCCAGCTGCTGCTGGAAAGCGAATCGCGTTACCGCGACCTGGTCGAAACCTCTCACGACCTGATCTGGACGACCGATGCGCTCGGCCGCTTCACCTACCTGAACAATGCCTGCGTCGAGCTGTTTGGCCTGCGTCCGCGCGATCTGCTCGGCCGCTGCTTCTTCGATTTCGAAGCGCGCCCGCAGCATGTTTCCAACCGCCGCTTCCTGTCGGCGCTGCGCAAGAACGGCGAGGTAAAAAACTACCTGACCCACCTGATTTCCACTGACGGCACGGATCGCTGGGTCGGCATCAACGCGCGCGTGTCGCACGACGAGGAAGGTCGCATTGTCGGGCTGCGCGGCACCGCCCGCAATGTCACGGAACAGCATGACGCCGCCCTGGAAATCGAGCGCCTGGCCACGCACGACGGACTGACCGGACTACCCAACCGCGTGTCCCTGCAAAAGGCGCTGGAAGCCGCTTTCGCCGACGGCGAAAAAGGCTCGGTGGCACTGCTCGACGTCGACCACTTCAAGTACATCAACGACAATTTCGGCCATCGCGCTGGCGATCAATTGCTGGTCGCGATCGGCGGCTTGCTGAAGGACATGGTCAAGGAAGAAAACGTCCAAGTATACCGCCTGGGCGGAGACGAATTCGCCCTGCACCTGCCGGACGCGCTGCGCGGCGATGCCTCACACATCGGAGAGCGCGCGTTGACGGCGCTGCGCCACTACAAATTTCCCGTGCCAGGCCAGGGCTGTCTGTCGACGCTGACCGGCTCCATCGGTGTCGCCACCTACCCGTTCCACGGCGCTGACGTCGCCACGCTGCTCTCCAATGTCGACATCGCGATGTACCAGGCCAAAGACAATGGCCGCAACCGCGTGCGCCTGCACGACCATAATCCGGACGATTTGCGCGGCACCCACAAGCGAGTGCACTGGGCGCGCGAACTGCGCGAAGTGCTCCACGAAAACAGGGTCATGCTTTGCTCGCAGCCGGTGGTCCGGCTCACCGACCGCACCGCGGTGCACCAGGAAATTCTGGTCCGCATCATCGACCGCAACGGCAGCATGGTGCTGCCCGGACAGTTCATCGAAGTGGCCGAGTCGCTCGGCATGGCGCAGGAAATCGACCTGCGCGTGGTCAGCAACGTCATCGATGTCCTGCAAGGCCCGGAATTCCGCGGCCGCAAATCGCGCTTCTTTGTGAACCTGTCGCGTACCAGCATTTCCGATCCGCACTGGGTTCGGCGTTTCCACAACATGCTCGCCGCTGCGCCGATAGACCATTCGCAGCTGGTATTCGAAATCACGGAAACAGCGGCAATGTCGAGCGTCGACGTGACCCAGGAATTCATCGCGCAGATGAAGGCTATGGGCTGCCGTTTCGCCCTGGACGATTTTGGCGCCGGTTTTAGTTCCTTCTATTTCCTGAAGCGCTTCGACGTCGATTACCTGAAGATCGACGGCAGCTTCGTGCGTGACCTGGCTACCGACAACGCCAGCCGGCTGTTCGTGCGCGCGCTGTGCGACGTGGCTCGTGGCCTGAACAAGCAAGTCATTGCGGAATGGGTCGAAGATCAGGCGGTGATGGACATCCTGGTAGAAATGGGCGTGCAGTACGGCCAGGGATTTTTGTTTGCCCGTCCGCAACCCTTCCCCGCTGCGGTGCCGGTCGAGCTGCCGCTGCAGGCCGGCAGACGCGCCTGAAGCCGGGCCGCAATCCCCTACCAGTTTTCCTTGAGAAGCTTCTCGGCCCAGAACAGGCCGAGGATGGTTTTCGCGTCGGTAATGCGACCGCGCCGGATCCAGTCCACCGCTTCGGAGAGCGGCACGCGCAGGGTTTCCAGGAATTCACCTTCGTCCAGTTTCGCGCCCTTGAAATCCAGCTTGCGTGCGAGGAAAAAATCGATGTGCTCATCCGAGTAGCCGATGCACGGATGCAGCAGGGCAAGTTCGCGCCACTCCGCGGCCACATAGCCGGTCTCTTCCAGCAGTTCGCGCTTCGCGGTCTCGATCGACGCCTCCCCATGCTCGAGCTTGCCGGCGGGCAGCTCGTACAAATGCAGGCCGACCGGGTAGCGGAACTGGCGCTCGAGCAAGACGGAGCCATCGTCGAACAGAGGCAGAATGATCGCGGCGCCCGGATGCACGACATACTCGCGAAACGCCCGCCCGCCGTCGGGCAGGGTGACTTCGTCTGCGTTGACTTTGAGCATGCGGCCGCGAAACGCCGCGCGCGAGGTCACTTTCTTTTCCGTGAAGTCGGAACTCACAGCGACAATTGGATCGCACGCTGGCAAATGGCCAGCAAGGCGCCGGGGACAAGTCCGAGGCCAATGATCGCCAGGCCGTTGACCGACATCAGCGCGCGAACGTCGCCATAGGGTTCGATCGCATGCATGTCGGTCGGCGCATCGAAGTACATCAGCTTCACCAAGCGCAGGTAGTAGAAGGCGCCGACCAGCGAGAACAGCACCGCCACCACGACCAGCCAGGTATAGCCCATGGCCAAGGCCGCCTGCAGCACGAACAGCTTCGCCCAAAAACCCACGGTCGGCGGAATGCCGGCCATCGAGAACATCAGCAACAGCATGATGAACGCGTACCACGGATTGCGCTGATTCAGGCCCCTGAAGTCCTCGATGTTCTCGGCCTCGAATCCTTCGCGGGACAGCAACAGGATCATGCCGAAGGTGCCCAGGCTCATCAGCACGTAAATGATCGAATAGAACATCGCGGCACCGAAACCCTCGATCGTGCCGCTCAGGATGCCCAGCAGCAGGAAGCCCATGTGCGAGATGGACGAGTACGCCAGCATGCGTTTCAGGTTGGTCTGCGCGATCGCCGTCACGTTGCCGATCGCCAGCGAAGCCACGGCAAGGAGCACGAGCATCTGCTGCCATTCCACGGCGAGTTGCTGGGCGCCGAGCGCCTCCACCAGGATACGCATGATGAACGCGAACGAGGCGAGCTTCGGCGCAGTGCCGATCAACAATGTTACCGCGGTCGGGGCGCCCTGGTAGACGTCCGGCACCCACATATGGAACGGCACCGCGCCGAGCTTGAAACCGATGCCGGCCACCACGAAGACCAGGCCGAAGATCAGGATGGTCGGGATGGCATCGCCGTCGGCGATGCGCTGGGCGACTTCGGTCACTTCGAGTGAACCGGTCGCACCATAGATCATCGACACGCCATAAAGCAACATGCCGGAGGCGAGCGCCCCCAGCACGAAGTACTTCATCGCCGCCTCCGTGCTGATGCCGGAGTCGCGCGGCAACGCCACCATCGCATACAGGGAAAGCGACATCAGTTCGAGGCCAAGGTAGAGCACCAGGAAGTGGTTCGCCGAGATCATGATCATCATGCCCAGCGTGGCGAACAGGGACAGGACGAAGAATTCGCCACGGTAAATGCCGCGCAGTCTGGCGTAGGAACGCGAATAGGCCAGCATCACGGCCACCGACAGGCAGGCAGCGATCTTCAGGACGTCAGACATCGGATCGCCGACGAACATGCCGTTGAACGTGTACGCCACGTCTTCGCCACGGGCGACATAAATGATTGCGGCGGTAACAAGCAGGGTGACCTGGCTCAGGATGTAAGTCCAGACGCGAAGCCGGTCGGGCAAGAACAGGTCGATGACGAGAATCGCGCAGACCATCGTCAGCACGAAGATCTCGGGCGCCGCCAGCAGGAAATCGGGCATTTCGTAGGTCATGGTTAGGGGCGAGGGGCGCGGGACGAGGGGCGAGGGGTTGAAATCGAAAGACGAGTGCAAAGCGCGGCGACGGGATTTTGAACTTCCCTCACCCCTCGCCCCTCGTCCCTCGTCCCTGTTTTCATAGTTTGCTCTTCATCGCCAGCGCCAGCACGTCGCTGACCGAATTGTGCAACACGGAAGCGAAGGCCTGCGGGTACAAGCCCATGCCGAGGACTGCGACCGCGACCAGCGCAAGCACGAGCCCTTCGCGCGC
>JANXVW010000154.1 GCA_025351455.1 Betaproteobacteria bacterium
CTACGCACGATTGTACCCGCTCTTTGACAGCGGACATTTCGCGGCCGACAATGCGCGACTGCGGAGAAACCCGAATGAACGCACTGAATTTCGAAGGCGTGTTCCCGATCCTGGCCACGCCATTTGACGACACCGAAAACCTTGACCTGGAATCCTTCGACCGGCTGGTTCGCTTCATAGGCGGGCTCGGCGTCGAGGGCATCACGATCCTCGGCGTACTGGGCGAAGCCAATCGCCTGCTCGACGGCGAACGCGAAACTCTGATCCGCACTGCCGTCGCCGCGGCCGGATCCATGCCGGTCATCGTCGGCACCAGCCACAGCGGCACGCGCGCGGCGCGCGAACTGTCGCAAATGGCGGAGCAGCTCGGCGCGAAAGCCGTGATGGTCACGCCTCATGCCGAAGCCGTACCGAACGAAGACCGCGTCGTCGAATACTACAAAATGATCGCCGCGGGCCTGAAAATTCCGATCGTGGCGCAGGACCATCCGGCGTCGACCCAGGTGCACATGACGACGGCGCTGCTGCTGAGGATCATCCGCGAAGTACCGCAGATCGCGAGCATCAAGGAAGAAGCCGTGCCCACCGCTCCCAAGATCCGCGCGCTCGCGGCCGGCATGAAGGACCGCAAGGTGCCAGTGCTGACCGGGCTGGGCGCGTTGTATGGATTGTTCGACCTCGAAGCCGGATCGAGCGGGTTCAATACGGGCTTTGCGTTCCCTGAAGCGTTAACCGCAATGGTGCGCGCGGCACGCGCGGCGGATTGGAAGAAAGTCCGCGAAATCTACACGCGTTTCCTGCCGTTAATCGTCTTCGAACAGCAGCCTGGTGTCGCGGTACGCAAGGAAATCCTGAAACTGCGCGGCGCTATCGGATCCGGCACGGTCCGCCATCCCGGCGCGGCACTGCAACCCGCCACCAGCAATCAATTGCGCATGCTGCTCGAGTCGCTGTTTCCCGGCCAGGACTTGTCACGCCCGGTCGTCGTCTAAAGAAAAACCCGTTTACCGCGGAGGACGCGGTAGACGATTTCCACCGACGCGCTAAGGCGCTGAGCTCTCGAACGTGCGCCCGCTGGAATCGACCACCTTGGCGCGCAGTACCCCGGCCGCGCCCGGCCGCAGGGTGAAACGGAAAGCCGGATTTTCGCTGATGGAGAAATCCACATCGGCCGCTAAAACAAGTTCATCGCCGCTTGTCACCCGCACATTGCGCACGTAGTAAGCCGGGTCGTATAAATGAGTCAACTGGTCCATCGCCAGTCCGGAATTGTTCGGATGACGAATCATGAGTTGCACCAGCACGGGTTCCGGCGAGTCCGCCGCGCGATCGATGCGCCATTTCATCTGTCCCATCCCGGCAAGGCGCTCGGCCATTGATTTGCCGGCCGGCGCCGAGCAACCGCCGGCGGCCTTGATGTAGCGTTGTGTCATCAGCAGCGACCCATCGGCGCGCTCGGCGATTACGCGCACCCAGGTATATTCCTCAATCCTCACCCGTGTTTCCAGGGCGGGGCTGCCGCTCGCATCGCCGAATTCGAAAATTCCCGCGACGGGCGACGGGTTCCGGTCGATGATCACGTAGAGCTTGCGCGTCGGCACCTCATCCGGCGACGCCCTGACATGGACCGCCAGGGGGACGACCGCGGCGTCCGCCGCGCGCGCCGGCATCTCCAGCACTATCCGGCCGGCAGCGTCGGCGGCGATCGGCCGATCGCCGAACAGGTCGGCGCGCACTTTGCGCCAGATTTCGGTATCCGGGCTCGCGCTATCGTCCGCAGCAACTGCGGCCAGCGCAACCACTGACAGCAACAACGTCGAAAAAGCCAGGCGCACGATATCTTTCCGTCAGTGCAGGAAGCAGGCGCGCCCGGCTTCGATGACGGACGCCTTGTACCGCCTCGCCGCTTTCTGGGCGTCGTCGTTGTCGCGCAGCGTCGAGCCCCGCTCGCCCGCGATCGTCACGGCCTTCGCCATGGTCTGGGCTTCGACGTAGTCATCGTACTTGTATTGCTCGGCCAGACGGTCGACCGTACACGAGCATTTGTTGAGCAACTCGAATTGGCCCCCGGTGTGATCGCGCATACACTCCATGACGAACGCCACCCGGTCGGCAGTCGGGAAATCGTTCGCCTGGGACAACGGTGCGCAAACGACGATCGCCAGGGCGAGTACAACGTTAATTATCTTCATTGCAACACCTCAGGAAATTCGTCCGCCATCCGGTTCGACAGCACGGCGCTAAGCGGCGCCAGTTTTCCATATGCAAACCGTGCCACTTCCAGATCTCTCGTGCGCATCGACGCGCGCAGCAATCCGCTCCACGCAAGCGCGTGACCGGGATCGCGAGCGACCGCTTCCCGATAATCGATCAGCGCCAGATCAGCCTGGCCGTGGCGAATACCGATTTCACCGGAAAGAAACGCCGGTTCGGCGCTTGACGGCTCATCGAGCTGCCACTGTGACAGGAGCGCCTGCAATTCGGCCCATCGTCGCTCGCTCAGCAGCAAGTTGGCACGCATGAAGTAAGGCAACCGGTCAGGCGCACGGTTCCAGAACGGCTCACTGGTCATTTCCGCATTCAACTCGCCGCCTGCTGTGTCGCCCGTAACGGCTATCCACTCGACCGGCGCCGAGAAATACTGTGCCCCCGCACCACGCATGCGGAACAGGAGAATGCCGACCAGGCGCCGGTCGGCATCGAACAGGCCTCCGCCACTCGCCCCCGACGTGAACGCCGCGCTGCCCTGTACTACCATTCCTTCATCAAACCGGTGTAATCGATCAACCGCCCCGCGGGCGTGATGGACACCGGCGCCGGCACTGAAACCGATCGCACCGACATCCTCCCCGACTGCAAGCTCAGATGTGGACCGCAGCACGACCGGCGGCGCTTCCAGCAATGGCACCTGCAACAGGCAGATATCGCGCTCGGCCGATGCGGTGCGCGCAACGGCGCTATGCCGGACCCCGGCATACAGGACGGCAACTCTGATTCCACCGCGCAAAACATGACAGGCCGTCACCACCTTGCCGCGGTCGACGACCACGCCGGTGCCGAGGGAATAGCCGTTCGGGCGGGAAACTTCGATCTTGACCACGCCGGCCGAAACGGCGATCCAATAGGCCTGATCGAACGGCACGCCCTGGACCGACCCGCACCATAAACCGGCTGTAACGACAAGCGCGTACCGCTTCAGCATTCCAGGCCCCTAATGGTTCGGCTCGCCCTTGTCATCCACGAGGGGGATGCCGTATTCCCCGAGGAGCCGCGAAATATCGTCGCGGCTCTGATCCAGCGCCTGCTCAATGAGCGATAGCCACGCCTTCTCGCCCTGGCGCACACCGAGTGCCACGCCAAAATCCATGCGCACGCCGGGCTCCGACTTCAGCGGCACGACAACGAGTTCCGCAGAATCGATGCGCTTGGCGAAATAGCCGCCGATCGGCCCCCACACAATGGCCGCATCGATCTTTCCCCCCACGAGGCTATCGTCGATGATCTTGCCCGGATAGTGATTCGGGTCCGCATTCAGCAGCCGGAACGGCACGGCCTGGCTCAGGAGATCGTGTTTCTTCATCCAGTCAACGGCGGGCGTGCGTTCATAGACGCCGATCTTCAGCGCCGAGAGCACGGATTTGTCGAGCGCGAGAAACTGCTCCACGCTGGCGGCCTCGATCTTGCGACCTTTCGCGTAAACCAGCACATAGGTGGAGCGGAAATAGGGCCGGGTCGTCGCGACCGCAGTGAAGTCGGATGGCACCCCGATCAGCAGATCGCAGCGATACTCCGATTCGTTCGGCAATTTGTACCGGATCGTGTTGCGGACGACGTTTATGCGCTGCGGATAATGAAAAATCTCCAACGGCAAGTCGAGGTCACGCGCGAGGATCGTGGCAATCTTGTTTTCGAAACCTTCGCCCTTGTCGTTGGAGAACGGGAGATTGTTGGGGTCGTCGCAAACCTTGAGGGCGCGCGGCTTCTGGAATGGTTCTTCCTGGGCCATTGCCAGATTGGCGAACGCCACCAGCGCCAGCGCGGCCAGCACGCCGCAGCAGCGGCTATTTGATTTCTTCAACCTTGGAACGGGTGATCGCACCGTCGGATCGTCCTTTGAGGTAGGCATAGAGGTGGTCGATGTTGGACATCACCGTATTGCTGGTCTTGAAGCTCGGCATGCCTTTCACCAGACGGCCTTCGGTGACAGTCGTCACGAACTCGTCCTTGGTCAGGGTCTTCAGGCGCTCGATGAGCGACGGCCCGACCAGGCCCTGCTGATTGGCGCCGTGGCAACGATCACAGGCAGCCGCGCGCCAGGTCCTGAATCCTTTCATGGTTTCGGCATCTACCTTGTATCCGTCTTCCACCTTGTAAAGCGGCGGCTCATCAGCATGACAGGCAAGGCCGCACGAAAACAACATCGCGGTAAAAATGATACGCAAGCACTTCATTGCCAGCTCCGGAAAAAAGGAATCGTTCAATATGAGGGCGTCCGGACCAACGGCCCGGACGCCCCCAGGAACGCACGACGTGCCGCTTTGGTTTATTTCGGTGGCAGCGCAAAGACCGTCAGCGAACCGCCGAGGTCAGTGTAGTTGGCAAGCTCCTTATACCCGCCCACCGCGCCGAGGCCGTCCGCATCTTTTTCCAGGCCGGCTGCCAGACCGATCCCGGCCCAGCCGCCAATGCCCGAATAGACGCCGATGAACTGCTGGCCCTTGTGCTGGTACGTGAAGACGTTGCCGATGATGCCGGACGGCGTCTTGAACTTGAACAGCTCCTTGTTGATGTTCTTGGCATCAACACACTTCAGATAGCCTTCCAGCGTTCCATAACAGGCAAGTCCGCCGGCTGTCGTGAGCACCCCGCTCCAAACCGAGAACTTCTCCGGTTTGGACTGCACGATCTTGCCCGCGTTCGCATCCCAGACGATGAAGTTGCCCATGTTTTTCTCACCGGGGGGCGGATACATGGCCAACGTAGCGCCGACGTAAGGCTGACCGGCAACATACTCGACCGCGAACGGCTCGTAGTCCATGCAGACGTGGTTCGTCGGCACATAGAACATGCCATTGTTCGGGTTGAATGCCGCGGGCTGCTGATCCTTCGAACCGAGTGCCGCCGGGCATACGCCCGTGGTATTCTTTTCCGGACCATTTTGAGCGGTCGAGTACTTCGGCACCACTTGCGGACGGCCGGACTTCATGTCGACGTGCGTCGCCCAGTTCACCGCCGGATCGTATTTCTGCGCCACGAGCAGCGCGCCATTGGTGCGATCCAGCGTGTAACCGAAGCCGTTTCGGTCGAAATGCACCAGCGCCTTGGTCATTTTGCCCTTGACGTTGATGTCGGCCAGGATCATTTCGTTGATACCGTCGAAATCCCACTCGTCGTACGGCGTCATCTGATAGACCCACTTGACTTTGCCAGTATCCACATCGCGCGCCCAGATCGACATCGACCATTTGTTGTCGCCGGGACGCTGCGCGGGATTCCATGTGCTGGGGTTCCCGGTGCCGTAATACACCATGTTCTGTGCCTTGTCGTAGCTGTACCAGCCCCAGGTCGTACCGCCGCCGATTTTCCACTGGTCTTCCTGCCAGGTGCTAAGCGAGGAATCCGCACCGACCGGCTGGACCTTACCGTCCTTCCATGTCGTCGTGGTATTCGGGTCGATCAGCATCTCGTCATCGGGACCGGTGCTGTAGCCTTTCCATGCAAGCGAACCGTCCCTGATGTTGTACGCAGCGAGAAAACCGCGCACACCCCATTCGCCGCCGGAGATGCCGGTGATCACCTTGTCCTTGAAGACGTGCGGCGCATTGGTATTCACCGCGCCCAGGGACGGGTCACCATTCTTGACTGACCAGATGACCTTGCCGCTCTTGGCGTCCAGCGCAACCAGCGTGCTGTCCGCCTGCTGCAGGAATACCTTGCCTTCCGCGTAGGCTACGCCACGATTCACCGTATCGCAGCACATCTGCGGGATGACCGCGGGATCCTGTTTCGGTTCGTACTTCCACTTGATGGTCTGGGTGTTCAGGTCCATCGCGAACACCTTGTTCGGGAACGCGCTGTGGAGATACATCATGTCGCCGATCACCAGCGGAGACCCTTCGTGGCCGCGCAGGACGCCGGTCGAGAAAGTCCAAGCCACCTGCATCTTGCCAACATTGCCGGTATTGATCTGATTGAGCTTGCTATAGCGCTGGTTGTACATGTCGCCAGCCTGCATGGCCCAGTTCGCCGGATTCGCGATGTTCTTCTCTACGTCGGAGTTGGCTTGCGCGATCCCTGTCACGGCGACCAGGGCCAACGGCACTGCCAGGTAACAGAATTTAGATCTCATCTCTCCTCCTGCTTATGATGTTTGATTTGAAGTGGAACGAGGATTTAACTGAACATTGCCCCACGGCCCACCATCGTGCTCACTCTCGCGCCGTGACGGCATACACATTTCAGGCACACGCATTCCGCGAGGAAATCACACCGAACGTGTGCAGCTATGACAGCACAGTGGATTTACAGGGTCAATGATTTTTCTGAATGAAAATCGCATGCTTCGCACGTAAATTCCGCGCGAGTGTTTCAGTTCTGGACAACTGTTTCAGGATGCATCAGATGCATTTCGCCGTCGCAAGCGACTTAAGGACGCCGCCGTGAAGGCCAAATTAACCGCGGCGAACCGGATCGCCGCGCGCCCTCAGCGGTGATCGCGTGCCGTTGAATCGCGATCGCCCGCTTCGGAGGAAGGCAGGAAACCAGTCTGCTTGAGTTTCCGGTATAGCGTGGTACGGCTCACGCCCAGTTGTCGTGCCGCGGCGGAGATGTTGCCGTGGTTATGGCGGATTGTTTCCTGGATCGCGTGCATTTCAATTTTCTCCAGGCTGTCCGTCGTGACGACGTAGGCGGCGGTCGGCGCCGTGCCCCGCTCCATCTGCGCGAGAAAATCTTCGGGGAGATGATGACGCTCGACCGATTCACCGCCGTCCACCATCGCGATGGCGGTGCGAATCACCGAATGCATCTGGCGAACGTTACCCGGCCACGGATGGTGAACGAATATCTGCAGCACTTCTTCCGATAGGCCGATCCGGCGCGCAGCGCCGGATTCCCTTGCATCCAGCGCCTTAGCCAGTTCAATAATGTCCTTGCGAAGGCGCAGCGGCGGCAGTTGCAAGGTCAGCCCGTTGAGCCGGTAGTAGAGGTCCTCGCGGAATTCGCCGGCTCTCACCAAATCGGCCACCCGGTGATGAGTGGCGCATATCACGGCAATATCGACTTCGATTGGCACCCCGCCAAGCGCAACCACGGTGCGATCCTGGAGGACATGCAGCAACCGCGCCTGAAGCGCCAGCGGCATCTCGCCGATTTCGTCGAGAAACAGCGTTCCGCCATGGGCGCGCTGGATCTTGCCGGGGGTTTTGCGCTTTGTCCCGGTAACCTCGCCGTCCTCGAATCCGAACAATTCCGCCGCCAACAGCGCTTCCGGAATGGCTGCACAATTGAGAGCAACGAATTCATGTCCTGCGCGCGGACCGCTGTTATGGATGGCTCGCGCGAACCACTCCTTGCCGGTACCAGTCTCCCCTTCGATCAGGATCGGGATGTCCCGTCCAAGCGTACGTCTGGCCTTGTCGATGGTGACCAGCAACACCGGATCGGAGGCGCCGAGCGCTTCGAGCGTCAGCACCCGCCGTACCGGTTCGACGGAAAATTTCTTTTCCCGGTCGGCGGGTTCGACTGCAGCGCCGGGGATCATCTGCCTGGGAACGGCGGGATGCGCGAGTTGCAGAAATACCGGCGCGCCACCGTGTTGCAAGCGGGCCTGGATCGTCGACCCGGAACGCAACTTGTCGAGTGTCTGCCCGAAGGGCGCATCGAACAACGCCTCAAACCGCCCGTGGAATTCCCCCGTCGCCAGGCCAAGATGCCCGCGGGTCGCCGGCGTCGCCGCGAGAAATTCGCCGTCCGGCGAGAATGCGACCTGAACGTCGAAGGGACTGCCCAGATAACTTTGCTCCCGATGCACGTTGAATACCACATCGCTGCTGAAGCGATGCTGGAACATCTGCCTTTGGATGACAGCTACCGACATCTGCACCAGTGCCAGAGTGTGGCGCTGGTGATATCGGTAATCGCAGGTTATATCCAGCACCCCGGCGACCTCGCCGAACGGATCCAGCACCGGCGCCGCCGAACAGGCGAGGAAATGGTTTGTGCGTATGTAATGGTGTCCTGCATAAACCACGATAGGCTGGCGTTCGATCACGGCCGTGCCGATCGCGTTCGTCCCTTTCTGGTTCTCCGCCCATGAGACGCCCGGCTTCAGTGCGATATGCTGCGCCTTGGGCAGAAAATCCGGATCGCCTTTCGAATGCAGGATGAACCCCTCTCCAGTGCACAAGAGCACCACGCTGCCCGATCCGGTGAGCTGGTGATGGAGGTTCTCCATCACCGGCGTCGCCAGATTGATCAGGTTGCCATGCTGGCTGACGACAATGCGCAGATCGGCCTCATCGGCGCGGCCGATTTCGCGGATCCGGTCGTAGGCGACGCCGAAGGCTGCGCTTCGATGCCAGGATCGCTCGATAAAATCGGGAACGGCGCCGCGCGGTACGCACCCATTGCTGAGGAACTGTCCATAAGCGCGACGGATCGCCGCCACGTCCGTGGCAGGCGGATTGTGTTTCATGCGACCTCCTCCCCCCGTTCCCCGGCCAGGGTGCGCGGCCGGACAAGAGGGCTATTGTTACCGGAGATCGTGGCGGGGCGTCTCTCCTGAAGCTGATCGTTCGCAGCCACGAACCGGGTGACCATTCCCGCGCTCAAGACGGCGCTTGCCTGCATA
>JANXVW010000157.1 GCA_025351455.1 Betaproteobacteria bacterium
GAAGGCGGCTGGCGCACGCAACCTTTCGGCGGTGTGGTATTCGGCGCCCAGGTCGCGTACGAGGAAGGCCGGGTTGCCGACGAGTCGGCTTTCCTGTCCGAGCATCACCTCGAGGATCTCAAGCCCAGCGCATCGCTCGGCCTGCACGCGGAAGGCGACTGGAAACTGGGGCCGGTGCCGTTGAATGCGCTTTTGCGCTACCGGCACGACATCGATTCGGACAATGGAGCGCAGGTCGACTTGCGCATGACGGCGGGCATCCTCGACTGGAATCGCATGCGCGCCGCAGTATTGGGCCAGGTCACCTGGGGCGATGGCAAATCCACACAACGCTATTTCGGCATTACGCCGCAACAGGCAGCGGCATCGGGCCTGCCGGCTTACGGTGCAGGCGCGGGAACGCGTTGCGTCCAGCTCGGCCTGCTCGGCGACGTGGATGTGGCAAAACACTGGGTCGGGCTTTGGGGGATTACCTATCAGCAATCGCAAGGCGACGCTGCGGACTCGCCGCTGACGCAGGAGCGTAACAACTGGTATGCCAATGCCGGTGTCGCTTATCGCTTTTAACGTTAACTGAAAGCGATAAAGGAAAGACAAGGGAATACTCAGGTGCACCCGAAGGGGTGTGAAGCGCAGCAGGCGAGAGTCAAGAGAAAAGGCAGACGCCTTTACTCGGTCCTCCGTGCTGTTACTCAGGCCCCTCCTTTCCTCTCGCCTCGCCCTCCTGCTTTTTGCCTTGCCGCCACCGGCCGACTGTGGCCAAATCGCGTTTTTGTTCAACCCCGCGCCCCTCCATCGGAATCATGGCAACACACTGGAGCCAGCAGTTGCATACGCTGCTCAAGCAGCAGAATATCCGCCAGGTGAGTTTTGTTCCCGACGCGGGGCACACTGCCCTGATCAAGCTGTGCGAGGCCGATGACGCCATGCGCGCCGTGCGCCTGACGACCGAGGAAGAAGGGGTGGCCCTCGCAGTGGGCGCCTGGCTGGGCGGGGACAAGAGCGTGCTTCTGATGCAATCGAGCGGCGTGGGCAATTGCATCAACATGCTGTCCATGTTGTCCGTCTGCCAGATTCCGCTGACCATGCTGGTCACGATGCGCGGTGATTGGGCGGAGTTCAATCCATGGCAAGTGCCGATGGGCCGGGCCACCCAACCGGTGCTGGAAGAAATGGGCGTGCTGGTCAGTCGCGCCGACCGCGAAGACGAAATCGTGCCGCTCGCGGAAGGGGCATTGCGCATCGCCTATAACACCCTGCGCCCCGCCGCCGTGCTGATCGGGCAGCGCCTGCTCGGCGCCAAGACTTTCGACCAATGACGACTTTCGACCAATGACGCAGGATCATTCCATGCAGCCCGCACCGAAACTCGAACGCCGAGCAGTCGTGAGGGCATTGCTGGCCGATCGCGGTGAATTGATGGTCATTGCCGGACTCGGCGCGCCGGCGTGGGATGCAACCGACGCCGGTGATCACCCCCTGAATTTTCCGTTGTGGGGCGGCATGGGCGGGGCCGTGGCCATGGGCCTCGGACTCGCGCTCGCGCAACCGGACCGGCGTGTGCTCGTCCTGACGGGGGACGGTGAATTGCTGATGGGCATGGGATCGCTGGCGACCGTCGGGGTGCAGCGCCCGCACAATCTTGCGGTCGTAGTGCTCGACAACGAGCATTACGGCGAAACCGGCATGCAGCCCTCGCATACGGCCTTCGGCATCGATCTTTCTGCCGCCGCGAAAGCCTGCGGATTTGCTGCGTCGTCGCTGGTTACCACCATGCAACAGGTCGCGACTCTGCGCGCTGACATCCATGGGGCGGATGGTCCGCTGTTCGCGCAAATCAAGATTGCCGCCGACAAACTTACGCTTGTCCTGCCCCCGCGCGACGGTACGCATTTGAAGAACCGCTTCCGCGAAGCGCTGCTTGGAAAGGTCGGCCACTTCCAGCGCTGAGGGGCGAGCGAGGCCCCCGCATCGGCCGCTGAATCAGATCGCCACCGCCCGAACCTGGACGAGGTCGGTTTTGCCCTGGAGCACCTTTTCGATGCCGTCCTGCTTGAGCGTGAGCATGCCTTCGACCTGCGCGGCCTTCTGGATGTCTTCGACCCGGGCGCGGGTCTGGATGAGTGCCCTGAGTGCGCGCGAGTTCACCAGCAGTTCGTGAATGCCGAGGCGGCCGCGGTATCCGCGCATTGCGCATTTATCGCAACCCGCCGCGTCGTAAAGCGTCAATTGTCCCTGTTTGTCGCCGTAGCTGGACTCCCAGCGCTTGCGCGTCTCCGCAGGCACGAGCGGCGTGCCGTCGCAGTATTCCTTGAGCAACACTCTGACTTCCTCCTCGGAGAGTTTGTGCGGCTTCCTGCAATCGGGGCACAATGCGCGGGCCAGCCGCTGCGCCAGCACGCCGAGCAGCGCGTCGGCGAAATTGAACGGGTCCATGCCGAGGTCGAGCAGCCGGGTCACCGACTCGGGCGCACTGTTGGTATGCAGCGTCGAGAACACCAGATGGCCGGTGAGCGAGGCTTCCACGCCGGTTCTCGCTGTCTCGGGATCGCGCATTTCGCCCACCATGATCACGTCAGGATCGAGGCGCAGGAACGAGCGCAGCGCCGCGGCGAAGGTGAGGCCGATCTTTGCGTTTACCTGCACCTGGCGCAATCCCTTCTGCGTGATCTCGATCGGATCTTCCGCAGTCCAGATCTTTTTCTTGCCATTGTTGATGTATCCGAGCACCGAATGCAGCGTGGTGGTCTTGCCCGATCCGGTCGGGCCGCAAATCAGCAACAGGCCGTAAGGCATGCCGGCGATGCGCTTCAATTCGGCGAGGACCGGCTCGCGCAGGCCCATCTTGTCGAGTGCAATGGGCTTGGCCGCGGCGAGCACCCGCATCACCACGTCCTCCAGGCCGTCGGTCGTAGGCATGATCGCCACGCGCAGTTCCACGTTCGCGGTTCCGAAGCGGTTGAAAACGATCTTACCGTCCTGGGGCTTGCGCCGCTCCGAAATGTCGAGGTTCGACATGATCTTGATGCGCGAGATCATCGCATTGCGGAAATGCGATGGCACGTCGATGTAATCCTCGAGCTCGCCGTCGATGCGCAACTTCACCTTGGTATTCTCTTTACCCTGATAGGTCTCTATGTGAATGTCGGATGCATTGCGCTCGCTTGCGTCCTGGACGATTTGGTTGACGATGCGCACCAGCGCGTTATCGGAAACGTCGACGGCCGGTTCATCGTGCTCCTCCTTGGCCTCCGCCGTGGCGGACGCCGCCAGGTCCTTGATGTTGCGCGCGGCTTCGTGGTGGCCGTATCGCAATTTGATGGCGGCTAGAATGCTCTCCTGGTTTGCCATGACGGGAACGACGCGCAGCCGCGTGTAGAAGCGCAACTCCTGCACCGGCACCGGATCGGTGGGGTTCTCCATCGCCACCACGATCTCGTCCTTGGTCCGGAACAGGGGCATGACACGATGCTTTTCGGCAAGCCGCCTTTCGACGAGCACCAGAACCTGCTGGTCGATATCGAAGCGGGTAGGATCGACGAACGGAATGCCGAGCTTGCGCACCAGCAGCCGGTTCACGGTGGCGCGGTCAATCACACCCATCTCGACCAGGATCTCGCCAAGCGGAAGCTTGCGGTCATGCTGCTGCAGGCTCACCGCCTTGTCGAGCTCCTCCTTGGTGATAACCTCTTCGCGCAGCAAAACCTGGCCGAGCTGGTTTTCCGGGTGATTCTGGTCCCGGTCCTTGAGGACCTGCTCGAGGAATTCCCGGGAGATAATCTCGCTCGCCGTCAGATAATCGCCGATGCGCTGGCTGCGCAGGTGTTTCTGCAGGTCCAGGCCCACCTGAACAAAGTCCACCGTATCGTGGTGTTGCGCGGAAAGCATCTCGCCCAGGGAAGGACCGATGGAATAGTCGGCATAGGCGTGCGTGGGAATGAAGGTGCGCTGTACCTTGTCGTCCTCCGCGGATAGATAAAGGTAGAGGCCGGTCATCTCAATCAGGAACCCGCGGGTTTCACCGGCGAGCTTCTCGCCGTCCTTGAACGACACCTTTACGACCTGCGTGCCGGTTGGCGGGGCGACGCCAGCTTCCTGCATCTTCTCGAGCTCCCTCGGCAGGAGCCGCACGTGGCGCAGCAACTGCAATTTCTTGATGCTGGCGATCTCCAGCGTCGCGATCGAAGTCAATCCGGCGGCCGTGAAATCGAGCGTACCGTGCTCAGGCAAAAAGCGGATGAGCCGTCCCGGCATCTGCCGGCCATCGCCGCGGACAAGCATGCAGTCCCGCGGAAGGTTCGCGTCATGTACGTCCGCGTACTGGTAGTAAGGCGGGGTCGGCCAGACGAAGCTCTGTTCCTGGGACATGAGGCCTTCCTGTGGCTTGGGATGCGGGCGCACGTTATTCCCCCGCTACGGCTACTCTGCTGGCATAGGATAGTCCAGTTCGGTCGGACCCGCCAAAAAGCCCGGTCGGGGCGAACGGGAACGCGACCGTGCATACGCACCGCTGATCAACTGCGGCGGGTCGCCCTGCGCGAACGATGACGGGCTGCGCGCAGAATTGCGCGGTTCGCGGCCGCCGCAACGGATCTGACAAATCGCGATCCGCGATCGGTTTCCGTATGGCGGCTCGCCCAGATCCGCGGCCAGCCCGCCGGGCCGCAACGGCGACGCCCTTCCAGCTCCCAACTCAACTCAACGCGAGTCCATCTGCGCAGCGTCCGCGTCGCCCGCCGCATTGCCATCGCGCTGCGCAACCCAGATGATTTTGTCGACCAGGTCCGGCAACAACGCAACGCAAGTCGTATAGGGATATCTGGGAAATCCGTTTACGGATTCTGCAATTTTTTCGCAGATCAGCCGGCCGCCGGGCCACTCCGTCTGCAGGATGAAGACGCCCGCCGCATCCTGCGACACCGACGTGAGGTGAAAAACCGGCCGATCGAGTCCGGCGCGCTGCGCGATCGTCCTGATCGCGCCCTCGAGAAGTTCTTGCCTGTCCATGTCTGTCCCCCGATTCGCCGATGTGACAGGTTGGACGTTAGCTTAGTTCCAAGACAGTTTCGCGACACTGATATCGCTTTCCAGTACCACACTGTCGCCTGAGGGCGACGCCGATGGGTGAATCACGGGCAGCGGGTCAGCCGCCGCTCAACGCAGCGACGATCATGACTTCGTCGTCGGATCCGAGGGCCCGATCGAGCCGCTCGACCATTTCGCCGTTGACGAAAAAGCGGATGTGTTTGCGGATGCGATCCTGCTCGTCGACGATGCGGTGACGCATGCCGGGGTAGCGCGCGTCGAGCACATTGAGCAAAGCGGCCAGGGATTCGCTTTCGGCTTCGACTTGCCGCTGACCGCCGGTGTAGGAAAAAAGCGGGCTTGGGATCGCCACCCGGATCAAGCGACCGTTACCGAGTAGATATGCGGCAGGTGTTCGGCAATGCGAGACCAGCTTTCTGCCTCATTGGAACTCGCCCAGATTTCCCCGCTGGTTGTGCCGAAATAAACGCCGACCGGATCGGCCTGATCGGCGCACATTGCCTGGCGTTTCACCGTCCACCACGCGTGCTGCCCTGGCATCCCGTTGTCGAAACGCTGCCAGGAAGCGCCGCCATCGCGGGTGCGAAAGACCGCGGGTCGTCCATGCGGGCTCGTGCGCGGCCAGACTTCGGTGCCGTCCATCGGGAAGACCCAGGCGCAATCGGGATCGCGCGGATGCAGGACGATGGGAAAACCGATGTCGCCAATCTCCTTTGGCATGTTCAGACCGATTCGCTTCCATTCCACCGCCGGGCGATCCAGGCGATAAATTCCGCAATGGTTCTGATGGTAGAGCCGCCGGGGATCACGCGGGTGAAGTGCTAGCGCATGCGGGTCGTGGCCGTACTCGACATTCGCGTCCGGCAGGAAATCTGCCGCAACGCCCTTGTTGAGCGGGCGCCAGGATTCCCCGCCATCCACGGTCTCGAAGATGCCGCCTATCGAAATTCCGAGGTAGAGGTGCCGCGCATCACCGGGATCGACGCAGATCGAGTGCACCTGCGCCCCGTCAGGGCCAGGAACGATGGCGTGCTTTATTTGCGGATACAGTCCGTCGTTGAAACCGGCGATCTCCTCCCATGTGGCGCCACCGTCAGGTGAACGGAACAGCCCCGGAGGCGAAGTACCCGCATACCAGACACCGGGTTGCGTGGAATGCGCGGGAGAAAGCCAGAATACGCTTTCCACGGATCGCCCTTCCTCGGCTCCGGCAACCTTTCTGAACACGGGGGGCTGCCTGGCTTCGGTCCAGTTCCTGCCGCCATCGTGCGAACGAAACACCGTCGGTCCGAGATGGCCCGTTTTCGCCGCCATCAGCAGCGTGCGTCCATCGCGCGGATCCGCCACAAGATGATTGACGATGTTGCCGAGGAAATACGGACCGTCCAGGCGCCAATTTTTCCTCGCGGCATCACCGCGATAGATGAATGCGCCTTTGCGCGTGCCTATCAGCAGGGTAACCGGGTCCGCCATGCCAATTGTCTTATCCCTGAATCAGAACGATGTTCCAGATGACGAGTTTCGCATCCGCTTCTTCGTCCGCCGTCGGCGGCAGGACTCGCGCTATCAGACTGTCCTTTGCCCAGGACTGCTGCAACAGCGGGTCCTTCTTGTTGAGCGGTTCATCCGGAAAGTACATTTGCGTGATCAGCCGGTTGACCTTGCCGGTGATGTCGTAGTGGATGTGCGGCGGCCGCCAGTAATCGGCCACGACCGGATAGGCGCCGGGCTTGACCGTTCTGTAGCGATAATGCCCTTGCGAGTCGGTGACGACGTTCGCGTATCCGTCGAAATTGGGATCGAGCGGCGTCGGATTGCGGTCGTGCGGATGCGTATAACGCCCCGCGCCGTTGGCCTGCCAGATCTCCAGGTTCACGCCCGGACACGGATCGCCGTGCAAATTCAATACCCTTCCGGTGACGTAGATCACCTGTCCCTGTGCCTGTCCCGCCCTTCCCTTGAGTCGCGTGAGATCGGTGCCGCCATCGACGGGTTTCTGCACGGGATAAAACGGACCCAGAATCTGGTCGGGGGTGGGCATGGGCCCCTTGAAGTCGAGGCCGACACTATCTTTATCCGCCGCGGCCAGGGTCGACCCGAGTGCCAACGCCCCCATGGCCAAAGACATCTTCAATACTTCGCGTCGCGAGGCCCTGTGTTCCGGACACGTCGGCATCAGTGCAAACGCAGCGGTGGGAATCAGGCTGGGTTTTTCTTCACTCATGCTCATCCTCCTGTGCAATAGACGGCCAGCTCGGGCCGGAGGCGGCTGGCATTCTCAGCCGAAACTGAATCCCGGGGTGCGCGTGTAGTGATGCAGACCTTCATCCTGGATGACGAACGAGCGCATGCGCTGGCTGCCGCTGCTGTGATGCGAATGAAGCAGCGTGGCCGGCGTGATCTGCGCCGCGCCGGAAGACCAGTTCACGCGCTTGCCGTCGATCATGGAATGGATGCCTTCGCCCTGAATCGCCAAGGTTACGGCTACGCCGTTATGGCGATGCGGGCGTTGATCGCAACCCGGCTCCAGCGTATTGATGGCGGTATTGATGGAGGGAATGGTGTTGGAACTCGGCGCCAGTGCTGTCGTGGAAAATTGCACCGAATTGCCCGTGGTGTTCTCGCTGACCGGACGGCTCCAGACTGCCTGGAATTGACGCTCTATTTCGGCTGCGGGCCAATACGTTGTTTGGACCACGGCTTGTCCCGGCAGCGGCGCGCGCAGGCGCTCGAAAGCCAGCAGCGGTTCGTTGGTGACCGCGAACAGCAGGCTATTTGCGCTGCCAGCGCGATGCAAGGTCTCGCCACCGCCCGGGAAACAGAATACGTCGCCACATGTCCAGCCGATGACATCATTACCGTTGCGGCTCTCGCCGCTTCCCGACATCACGTAGTAGATTTCTCCCGACGCCACGAACGCGGTGCGCCATTGTTCCGCGGCGCGCAGCTTCACATAGCGGCAAAGTAAAGTCGGTGTGGTGGCGGGGTACCTGGTGGAAAGGTCGGTGGAGATATCCAGCGCGATCAAACCAGTGGGTGTCCCGGCATCCAAGGCGCGATCGCGCTCGGCAAGGAACTGATGCACCGGCGCGGCAGGCCAGGAAAATGCAAAACCGTTTTCATTGGTAAGGTAGCGGGCGCGGCTGGCGTAAGGCGCTTGCGCTTCGAGTTCCGCGCGGACGGCGGTGG